>CAYFUB010000800.1:0-3971 GCA_964346195.1 uncultured Pirellulales bacterium | reverse complement strand
CAAACGCAATCATTCGCGTTTGGGGAACCCCTTCACGGCGCTGCGCTTCGTTCAGAGCCTGCCCTGAGCGTAGCCGAAGGGATGACACACGGGGCGCAAGAATTATTCATAATCCGTATGAGACCCGCGCCTGCGCTCGACGCCGGCACCCCATGCGCAAGAGAGTCAAGGGCTTGGAGTTTTGCGAACGGTCATGCACGTGCCGCGCACGGGCCGCCACAGAGCCGGCTTGGCCGAAACAGGGGTCTTGAGGGACGCGGGCACAGCTCACGCCGGGTACGCCGCTCCGGGCCGCGACACTACAACTGGGTGATCTCGGAGAGGCCGTCGATTTGTTTTTGGGTCACGGTGCGAATCCTCGATTCCAGCTCGTCTTGCAAGGCAGCCGTCTGGTGACGCAGAGTTTCTTGCAGGCGCGATTGGAAATCCGCCCGCAGGTTCGCGATCCGCGATGGCATGAGAACGTTCCTGACCACCCAGGGGGGCGCGTTCCAGGTGTCGGCGACCTCCCGGGCGTGAGCGGTACCGTAACGGACGGCCAGGAACGCAACGACCGCGCTGATAACGGCCCCGATAATCCAGCCGACCGGACCGGCGGCCAGCAGGGCCATCCCGCCGCCACCGCTGACCGAGGCACCCACGGTGGCTGCCACGGCGACGATAAACCAGCCGACCGCGTCCATAATACCGCCGTAAAGGTCCGGCGTGCTCGGCTGAACGAGCTCCTGTCCCGCGGGCAGCCCGCGCGCTTCCTCAAGCGGTTTTTCGCCCACGCTGAGCCCGTAGGACCCGAACCAGTCTCTCAGCAACTCATTGAGCTGGCCCGGCAGGCCCAGCCGGAGCGTGCGCATCCGCTCCTCGATGATCTCCCTGAGCCGGCCTTCGTTCGCCCGGACCTGCGCCGAGATCGATTCCCGCAGGGCCCTTACCGAGCCGCCCTTCTGGCGGAATTCCTCGAGGATAGGGCGGATGATTTTGTCGAACAATTCCGAGGTCGCATCGGCGGCGACCCCGGCCACGTAGCTGTCGGTCACCTTCTCGACCAGCGGCCGCACCTGGGTCCGGCAGAACTGCGGCAGGTCGTTGCGGAGTCTGTCCCTCGTCTCGTCGAACTTTCCCTGCAAAGCCGGCAGGAGGGACAGCCCCTGCGCGATGACAGCGTACGGCCGGTCGCTGCGCATCAGGCGCGAGCGCTCGAGGCCGAGCGTGTCGGTCACCACATCGGCCACGAACGGCCACTGGCTGCTGCCGCCCGCCAGGATTACCCGGCCGATCGTGCCGGCGGCGATGCCCTGTTCGGCCAGCCCGTGGGCCAGGGTCGTCCGGAACCAGTCGATCAGATCGATGGCGGATGGCGGATGACGGATGGCGGATTGGAGGCGGCGCGGCGCTCCGTCTTCCGTGCTCGGTTCTCCGTCCTCCGTCTTCCACAATCCCATGCTTTCCAAGTGTCGGACGAACGTGGGGCTGGGCGTGTATCTCTGGGCCCGTTCGAGAAAGCCCGGCCAGTCCATGCCCCGCAGGCTGCCGTAACGACCGACGGACTTGTTGACCTTCTCGAACCGGTCCCGCGCCATGGTCAGAGAGAAAAACTCCTTTACCTCCCGGCACAGATACGAGTGGACGTAATACGTGTCGCCGGCCTTCTCCATCGCCCGCAGCGCGCCGGGATTCTGTTCGAGCAGCCACTGGAAGAACAAGTCGTCGAACAGCCGCCCGCCCAACTCCATGTCGCCCCAGGAGTGGGCAACCTGCAGGTTTTGCAGCAGCGCGAAGTCGCAGGTCCCGCCGCCGAAATCGATGACCAGAATGCCCTGCTGGGCCTCGTCCGGCGAGAAGTCTTTGTGCCAGAGGTGGTGGAGCAGCGCGCCTTTGGGCTCGTCCACGAGCTTGATGTCGCCGTAGCCGGCGGTCCGGGCGATGTGGGCCAGTTTCGTCCGGAATTGAGCCTGTGATTCGCTGGGGACGCCGAAGATGACGTCGTGGGTGGCCGGGTCCAAAGCGATGTGCTGGCGCTGGGCCTGGATGACGACGAACCGCAGGAAATCCTCGGCGGCCCCGGCCGCCGCCTCGCTGTCCACAATATCCGGCTTGAACTGTGTGCGAAGCTGATAGCCCCGGCGTTCTTCGGGAGAAGCTTCGCCGTATTCATGCAGCGCCGGGTCGCCGACGAGTGGCTCTCGCTCACCACGATAGAGAATCGCCGTGGGCAGGCCGTCCCGCCCCGTGCCGAAATCGAGCCCGACCGGCGAAATCTGGTCCGCCGGACACTTACTGAAGTAAGAGTTCGTCGTCCCGAAGTCGATGGCCAGAATGCTTTGACGTTCCATGTTACTCGTCCATCGTCCAAAGGTTGCGCGATTCGATTCCGTTTGTAGTGACGCCGTAAGGCGTTTCAGTAGCATGGGCGTCTCGCCCATGAGCGGGTTCGGGGTCCCCGACGCAGAATTTCGCGTTGGGGGTCCCTTCCCAAACGCGATTTATCGCGTTTGGGGTCCCAGTAGCACGGCCGTCCCGGCCGTGAGTGCCACGGGCATCCTGGGGTCCCCAACGCGGAAGAGTGCGTTGGGGGTCCCCCTGCCCGTCGATGTCCCTGACAGCCATGGGCGGGACGCCCATGCTACGACATGCCCTTACGGGCACACTACGAACGAGCTTCATAACCGCAACTTGTTTCATCGTTCCACGCATTCACGCTACGTCGTGTCCCGGACCTTTCTCACGAGCCCGCGCTGCACGACCTTGCCGCCGAAGACGACGGCCGGCCGCTCGACCTTCACCCGATCCCCTTCGGCGATAGCGCCGAAAGCCTCGTACTTGTTCCGGAGGTCCTGTCTCCAGGTCATGGTTTCCTCTTGCATCTGATCCGTTTCCAGGAAGGCCGGCTGTCCCTCCAGGCCCTCGAAGCCGCTGTTCTTGGCCTCCTGGATCAACTCGTGGGCGACGACCGGCAGCGCGTCGGCCGGAGCCTGATGCAGGGCATAGACCAGCTTGCCGAGCCGGCGCAGCGCCTTGTCTTTATCGGTTTGCGTTTCCTTCGGGGCGGAGCCCTGGAGACACAGGACCGCCAGCATCGACACCGCCCAATCCACCCATTGCTCGACGGCCGCCCGCACCGCTTTCTCATGCGCGCTGCGCGCTGCGCCCCGCAAGGCCTTCGGGCGGGTGAAGATCCACGGCAGGATTCTCGTGAGAAACCTGATGCGGGCCAACTGGCAGGCGATCAGCACGGCCAATAACGCTCCCAGCGGCCCGCCCAGCACCAGTCCGAGGTCCCGCATCTCGAATGCCAGGCGCATCAACGGCGTCAGCGCCAGCATCCCGAGCACCGCCCCGATCGCGCCGGCCAGGGCAAGCGTGATGGCCTTGGTTCCGATGGTTGCCGCCGGCCCGGGGGTCCGCAACGGCCGCGCGATGGCGTCGAAGCCGAGCGCCACCAGGGCCAGACCATCGTCGTCGAGCTTCGTTCCCCCATTGATCTGGGCCACAGCAGCGCCGGTGAGCAACTCCTGTCTCAAGGTCGCGTTGGCCCGGGCCTGGGCGGCCTCGAAATCGCTCGCCGCCGGCCCGCGGACCAGGTCGAGGGTGCTGAAATACTCCTTGGTTGCACGGTCGACAAGCTTGCGGCGCAGACCGACCGTCGCCGATTGAACCTTCGCTATATTCTCCTGCAACTCAAGCATAATCCAAGGTACGCCGCCACGCGGTTCCCGTGTTCGCCGGCCGCGACCAGCACGCCACCACTCGACTCCCCCGGCGGAAACGCCGTGCCCGGCACAGGCCGCTGCACGGATTCGTCATTGTATGATGCACCGCCGGAAACGCAACCTCCAAATCGCCGGCGACGCCGCCGGGGGTGCGTGTCATGTTTGTAGGTAATACAGATATCTTGCCTAGTCTGTCATGTCGAGCGAAGCGTCAGCGCAGTCGAGACATCTGGCCGCGAAGGGAAGGTGCCTCTTGTCCATAGC
>CAYFUB010000799.1:0-5587 GCA_964346195.1 uncultured Pirellulales bacterium | reverse complement strand
GGAGCAGGGTGTGAACAATGTCCATCTTCTCAAGGCCGATGCCGCCAACCTGCCCGTGAGAGACGGCATGGCGGACCTGGTGCTCTCGATGAACGGCTGGCATGCCTTCGCGGACAAGCACGGCACGACCGCGGAGATGAAGCGCGTCCTGCGCCGGGGCGGCAGGCTCGTGGCCTGCGGCTACGTCAAGGGCGCCAGCCGACGGTCCGACTGCTTCGTCAGATACTTCGGTGTTCGCCACGGGTTCTTTACACCCCCGTTCTTCACACTTGATGACATGGCCCGACAGTTCGAAGGTTTCACGATCACCCGACAAGGCAGCGAGAAGTGCTTCGCCTGGTTCGACGCCGTCAAACAAGGAGCATGACTCGTGACGACCAGTGACGACCGAGCGACACATCTGAGCGAAGCATTCCTGGCGTGGGCCCGGCGCTCGGCCATCCCCGTGCCGGCATCGCAGGAGGAGCCGCTCAGCAAAGATGCACAAGCGGCGCTGGATCGGATGCTCGAAGGCAGACGATTCGTGTTCCTGGGCGAGCCGGAGCACTGCATCATCGAGAAGTACCTGTTCCGACTGACGCTCATTCGGCATCTGTTCGCACGCGGCTGGCGACACGCCGCCATGGAGACCGGGCGTTCCGTGGGCTGGCGCGTGGACCGGTACCTGGAGACGGGGGACGTATCGCACCTTCATATCGAAGTTGAGTCTCCCAATCCCCTGGACATGGCCACCCATGGCAAGGTGCTGCATTTTATCGACAAGCATGAGAGTCCCTTCCACATGCAATTGCGGCGGATCAGTGAGTCCCGCGCGCACGGGGCGGCGCGTCTGCACTATGCGGGCTACGATCTCAACATCGGCGGGTCTCTGGACGCCGTCGAACCGATCAAGCTGCTTCTTCAGGAACGCACGGACCGCCGGATTCAGGAGTTGCTCAGCGCGCTCGACAAGCTCAGAGGCCTCTCGACGGACGAGCAACTCGCCCGCATCGAGGCGGTCCAGGGTAGTCTGACTGCGCATGCGGATGTTTTGACAAATGAAACGTTCGGTGCGCTTCAATCCTGGTTGAGCTTCCTGCGCGACAGCGTCGTCGCCGAGAAGAGGCCGCGCATGAAACAGGATCCACGAGGACACCGGCTGTGGCGGGCGCAGCGCGAACGCCTGATGATGCAGTACCTGGACGAGATTGTGGAGGCGTTGGGCCGCGACGACAAGCTCATCCTCATGGGCCACAATGCGCACCTCTCCAAGGACCCGTCCCACCTGTGTTTCCGCGCGCAGATGAGCCGGTTCTGGGGATTTCGCTCGTGGCTTCGCGGCCTGGGATACGAGGCATTCTCCCGACTGGCCCGATGCCCTCTGGGCATCGGCATAGAAGACGGCAGCGTGGGCTCGCACCTGCACGAGCGATTCCCGGGACAGGTTCTGTCCATCTGGATGCTCTACGGCCAGGGCACGCTGATGATGCCCGCCGGGCCGCGAACCGTGCGACTGCACGGCGATACGATCGAGTCGCTTCTGGCCCGGGCAGGAGACCGGTTCCTCCTGCCCTTGAACGATGTGGACCCGCAGGTCAAAACGATTTTGTCCCACGCCAACTTTCGGCTATCATGGGGTTTGTATGCCTCGGCCGATTTGACCGAGCAGGCGGATGCCATCTATTTCGTCAAGGATGTGAACGCCGAATGAGGGTTGGCAGCGGGTAAGCATGAACGAGCGTGAGAGAATCGTCCTGTGGCCGGCGCGAAGACGGTCCGCGTCGTGCCTGGCGCTTGTCGGCCCGAAAGCGGCAAGTCTGTGCACGTTGCGGCGGCTCGGGATGAAGGTCCCGCCGTGTTTCTTCGTGACCACGATGGCCTTCCGGGAGCACCTGGTGGCGGGCGGCCTGCGCGGGCAGATGGCGTCCCTCGGGGACCGGCTCGGTGGACAGCCCGACAGCATCCCACCAATCCTTGAGGAAATCCGGCAACTTATCGTCCACACGCCTCCTGCAAATCCTCTGCGCGAGCAGGTCGCGGCGGCGTACCGCCAACTGGGAGCGGACACGGTGGCCGTGCGGTCATCGGCCACGGCGGAAGACCTGCCGGAACGCTCGTTTGCCGGACAGTACGAAACCATTCTCGGCATGACCTCGCTGGAAGGCTGTCTCGACGCAATCAAAAGGTGCTGGGCGTCGCTCTGGACCGAGTGGGCGTACGAGTACCGCCGGCGCAATGGGATTGACCACCGGCAGGTCGAGATGGCGGTCATCGTACAGCAACAGATTGAGCCCGATGCGGCCGGCGTGGCGTTCAGTCTTGACCCCGTGACGGGAAGCCGCAGCAGAATCGTCATCGAGTCCTGCCGCGGCCTGGGCGAGGCCCTTGTCTCCGGCAAGGTCCAGCCCGATCGCTTCATCCTGAGAAAGAAGAACCTGGAGCTGGTCCGGCAGAGCCTCGTTGCCGACGAGCCATCCCTGAATCACAAGTCCATGAAGAGGCTGGCTCGATGGATTCGGCGCCTCGAGAGCCGTCTCAGTGGTCCACAGGATGTCGAATGGGCCATCCGCGACGGCACGCTCTGGTTCCTCCAGACCCGACCCATCACGGCCCTCCCGGAGCCCAAACCTTGGGAGGACCGCCAAGTCTGGGCCAACCCCAACGTGAGCGAGATCTTTCCGGAGGTGGTGACGCCGCTGACCTACTCCGTGGTCTCGCTCATGTTCCAACCGCTGTTCGCCTCGGTCCTTCGGCTGTTCGGCGCCGATCTGCGCCGCAGTCCGTTGGTCGGGCTGGTGGCTGGCCGGATCTACTTTAACGTCAACCTCTCGCTTGCGGCCGCACGGCCTTTCATCTCCCCCGTTAAGGCCGCCGGCCTGAACAACCTGATCGGCGGCGAGCAGCAGCGGCACTTCGAGCGGGGCGACTTCGACATCTGTGACGAGGACCTGCCGGACCTGGGGTTCACCTGGCCCAGGTACATCGCCTCCTGGCCCGGAATCGTTCGCAACCTGATCGCCCACCGCTCCGGCAGGGGCGATGCCTTCATGGCCAATCTCAAGGCCGCCAACGATCTGTTGACCCGCTTCGACAGCGGCGCGGCAACGACCGAGGAACTCCTGCGCATGGTGAGTCAGGAGTTGCACGGGAACATGAAGAAGTGCGATCTGCTCTCCTTCTGGCCGGGGACGGTAGCGGCCGGCGTGCTGCAGAAGGCCTGCCGGGATTGGCTGGGCGATACGGTACAGGGGCTGGGCTACCGGCTCCTGGCGGCACAAGGCGGTATTGCCGACACGGAAGCAGGACTCGACCTGTGGCGTATGGCCGTCCTGGCCCATGAGGACGAGCAGACGGAGGCCCGCCTGCTGGGCGCGGGCGGCTGGGATGCGATCGGCCCGGAACTGGCTCACAGCGCCCACGGTCGGCGATTTCTCGCGTCGTGGGACCGGTTCATGGGCACCCACGGGCAGCACTGCCACAATGAGCTGGAGCTTTTCAGCCCGCGCTGGGCCGAGACGCCCGATTACATTCTGGGCCTGGTGCAGGGCTATCTTCGTTCCCTCGACCGCGTGAATCCCCTGGAGAAGCAGCGGCAACTGGCCGAGGAGCGTGAGCGGCTGACGGAGCAGTGTCGCCGCAGGCTGACGAACCCAGTCAAACGGCGGCTCTTCCACTGGTCGCTGGGGCGGACGCAGAAACTGACGCGCGACCGGGAGAACTGGAAGAGTGAGGCCGTCCGATTCCTCACCGTCTTTCGCCGCATATTCCTGGAACTGGGCGAGCGCCTGCGGCAGAAAGGGGCCCTCGCGAACCGCGAGGACATCTTCTTCCTGGAATTGTCAGAGGTCGAGCCCGTGGTGCAGGACCGGGCCGACTTCAACGTCAAGGAGCGAATCGCTCAGCGCCGGGCCGAGTACGAGTGGAACAAAGCCCAGACCCCGCCACCGGTGGTTGTGGGCCGATACGACCCGGAGAGGCACGTCGCATGCAACATCGACGCGAACCTCAAGGTGCTCCAAGGCATCGCCGTCTCCCCCGGGGTCGCTACGGGCAAAGCCCGGGTCATCACGCGACCGGGCGATGGGCAGCACGTGGAGCCGGGCGAGATCCTCGTCGCCCCGATCACTAATCCTGCGTGGACCCCCTACCTCCTGCCGGCGGCCGGCGTGGTGATGGACATGGGTGGCGTCCTCTCGCACGGCGCGATCATCGCCCGCGAGTATGGCCTGCCCGCCGTGGTCAACGTCGGCCCCGCCTCCAGAATCGTCCGCACCGGCCAGATGCTCCGCGTCGATGGCGACCGCGGTATTGTCACCATCCTGGACGAGACCTGATCCCGTTTCGTGAAGAGCCGGCGGACCCGGTACGACACGGATGCTATGGCAGATGCTCCAGATCCGCCAGGTCCTGGTGGCGGCCGGAGGCTTTCTTGTTGTGTTTCAGGTGGTCGAGACTGATCAGACTGACGGGGACCCCATCGAGAGCGTCTTCCACACGCTTGGGGTAGCATTCCGAGAAGTCGACCCCCGAGATTGTCGTGGCGATTTCGATCCTGAGAGGCGGCGTGCCCAGGCGGATGATCTGCCACTGACGCAGAAATAGTTCGGGTGACAGGTCGGCGGCGTCAAACCCGAATTCCTTCAGAGCGGCGACAATTCTGTCGGCGTTGGCCGGGTGTACCGCAACCCAGATATCCATGTCGGCTGTTGCGCGCGGATACCCGTGGTAATTGACCGCGTAGCCGCCGATCAGGAGATATTCAACCTTGTGAGCGTTGAGTAATCTCAAGAACTCTTTGAAGTCGGGTGGTAGCTGGATCGTAGCCATAGACAATCTGACGCATCAGCTCCGCCGCTTCCAGACGCTCGTAGGGAGTTCTGGAAAGCCAATAGGCTTTCTCATCTGACGGCTCCAGAAGCGATGCCACGGAGAAGCCCTTCCGGTCTATCGTTACAGAATCGAGTCGGTCCATAACCCCACTTTATCAAGAATGGGGGACTGTGTAAACCCCTGGCGAATGGCCACACGCTCGGTGAGCCGGCGCTCACTGCGACCATGCGTCACAAGGACGATTGGCGAAGTCATGCCGGGGCTATTCCGCGACTTTGTCGGCGACGAGGTCGCCGACTTGCGACGTGGAGTAGCCCATTTTTCCTGCTGCGAGGCTCTTGAGCTTGTGGGCCGTGACGTGCATGACGGCCTGCTCAATGGCGTCGCCCGCTTTCTCCTGGCCGAGGGTTTCGAGCATCATCTGGGCCGCACAGAGCGCCGCCAGCGGGTTGATGACGCCCTTGCCGGTGTACTTCGGGGCCGAGCCCCCGATGGGCTCGAACATCGACACGCCCTCGGGGTTGATGTTGCCGCCCGCCGCGATGCCCATGCCACCCTGGATCATGGCGCCGAGGTCGGTGATGATGTCGCCGAACATGTTGCCGGTGACGATCACGTCGAACCACTCCGGGTTCTTCACGAACCACATGCAGGTCGCATCGACGTGGTAGTATTCGCGCACGATGTCCGGGTACTCGGCCTGGCCCATCTCATGGAAGGCCCGCTCCCAGAGGTCGTAGACGTAGGTCAGCACGTTGGTCTTGCCGCACAGGGCCAG
>CAYFUB010000798.1:0-2141 GCA_964346195.1 uncultured Pirellulales bacterium | reverse complement strand
GCCGGGCCGGCCCTGCGTCAGCGCGTTCATCATGAGCATCGTCGCCGTGGAGCGCACGTCGCACTCGCACGCCCCGACCAGACCCTCATTGTTCAACTCGTGGAAGCCCAGACATGGGTACGCATGGATGTGGCCGCCGTAGAAGCCGCCCAGGCAGTTCATCGTGATGGCGTTGGCGCCGTGCTTTTTCAGCACGTCCTTCATGCCCAGGTACATCGCGGCCGAAGTCTCGAGCGTCTCCTGAGAGACGTCGATGACCGCGGTGGCGTTCTTGCGCCAGCGGTTCGCCGTCGCGCGGGACTCGTCCTTGTCCGCCGTCTTCCAGGCCTCGTTGACCTCTGCGAACGAGACCCACTCCATGGGAATGCCCATGATCGGGTCCGCGGGCCCGGAATCCTGGCCACGAACGGCAAGAATCTTCGACTGCTTCAGCTTGGCGAGGCAATCCTGGGTTGAGATTGTCTTGAGCGAATCGGGTGTGCAGGCGAGGTCGCCGGCCTTGGGTGTCCTCGCCGCGCGCACCCGTGCGGTCGCCGCGACGAAGTCGGAAACTGAGCCGCCTTTACCGACCAACTCGAAGCACTTGACCGCCTCGACCAGGTTCTCGAACCGCGATGACGCCACAAAGCCGACGTTCGGCGTCTGCCCGCGCAGAAATCCCGCCGTGTAAACGAGGAACCCGCCGCTGCCGCCGTACTGGAAGTCCATGTAGAGCACCGGCTTGCCCGACGTCGCTATCGTCTGCACCACCCGGTTCCAGCAGTTGAGCTGCGCGACCACGTAGCCGTCGATGTTGGCTGATTTGTCGTCGTCGAGGATTGTCTTGGCCTGCTCCTCACCGGCAGCCATCGAGGAGACGAACTCGAAGCCGGGACATTGCTTCGCGAGTCCCGTACTGATTCGCTCCATGACCGGCCGGAAGTCGAATCCTTTGTTCGGCCAGTCTGGGCCCGGCTGGACCGGAGCATGAAGCGAGTACACGATGCGAATTCGCATCTTGCCGTTTGTAGTGACGCCGGGAGGCGTTTCGTCTGATGCCCTTACGGGCACACTACCAACGACCAGCCCCGCCGCCCCCGCGCACGCCGCACAACCCGCCGCCAGAAACCGCCGGCGATTCATCCGGCAGCACGCACATCCTGTAACCAACTCGCCCTTGCTCATAACCATTCTCCCGTAAGCACGTTCTTCGTTAATCCAGGACTTCTGCAAAATGGAGATCAGGCTTATATTATTCAAGGAAACCGGTTCTGCGATTTCCTTGAACAAGCGGCTTGACTGGGCATACATCGCGCACCTGTCGTTTCGGAAGGAACAATCAAGAAGACGATTTTTCCTTCCTCAAGTAAGCCTAATCTCCATTTTGCAGAAGTTCACTCAATCCACAAGTATCAACCCGAAGTAATTCGGGCATTGCCGTTCGTTGCGAACCACTTCTATGAGAAAACCGGCCTTTCGCGCCGTCGTAAAGACATCGATGCCGCAGGCCTCCATCGCCGGCCGGGCCCGCTCCGCGTGTTGGCATGGGCCCTCCTGCAACACGCACGTCTCACAGAAGTAGCACGGCCCGGCCCCCAGTCCGAATGCCTTCCACGCCCCGCGCAGGAAAATCTCCCGTTCCAGCTCGGCCACTGTCGCCTTGGTATCCGCTTCCCTGTCAAAGTGAATCAAGATCGCCCGGCGGTACGAATCGAGCACCTTTCGCATTTCCTCCGGCGTCGGCGTAAACGGTGGACATACGAGGCACTGCCCGTACCCGTCGCATCCGAACTGACATTTCAGCCGCACCCACGCCGCCGTCTCCACCTCCGCCGGCGCGATCCTCTTCACCGCCTTCACCCCGCGCCTCTTACCCACGAGCCGGCACAGTGCGTCATCCGAGAGGTCTGACCTGTCCGGAGATGTCTGCCGCTTACGCCTCATTCAGCACCCATTTCACGAGATGACTTGACCCCAGCACCCCAGGGCCTGCACGCCTTTATACCCCTCCGCCGCTCGCAGGGCAAGCCTCGCCTCCGCCTGAGAAACTATCTCAAAACGGCACTCTGACTTGTCATGGTGAGCGAAGCGAACCATCTGGCCGCCGCCGGAGAGGTTGCTCAAGTCCGCAGCCCAGATTCTTCGCTTCGCTCAGAATGACG
>CAYFUB010000797.1:0-5250 GCA_964346195.1 uncultured Pirellulales bacterium | reverse complement strand
GAGGGTCGCACCTGCACATTTCACTTTCGCGGCGTGTTCGTGCCGGCGTCTCATCTTCAGTTAGCCAGTTATCTGTGCTAACCTCTGTCCTCTCCGTGGTTGAAGAGTAGTTGTCGGCTGGCGGCTGTCAGTTCCCGGCTTTCTTCGCGATCTTGGCGTCCCGTTCGACTGCGCTCAGGGCAGGCCTTGGCGAGAGACAAGAACCCGCATGGGCAGGGGACCTGCCCATCCTACCTGCGTTTTGCCTTGCTTTTTGCTTTTGTCTTCTTCCGCGCGGGTCGCTCTGCTGTCGTGCTGGCGGCCCGTTTTGCTTTGCGCTTCGCGTGTTGGCCGTTACGGCGTGCCGGTTTGGCGCGGGGACTTCCGCGTTTGCCTTTCGGTTTGGATTTCTTGCCTTTTTTGCCGGCGTTGGCTTTGAGCCACTGGGCGTGGACCTCCTGGCGGCGGTCGGGCGGCCATTCATCGGGGAAGTTGGGGCGGGCGAAAACGCCGAAGAGCTCCACCGCCGCACGGTCATATGCCCGGGCCGCCTCGACCTCATCATTATGATAGCCCAACCAGATGTCCTGGTGTTCGAACTGGATGGAGACGCACCACTTGCGGACCCTCCTGTCCCACCAAACGCCTTTGAATTGCGAGCTGGCCCCGGCTTGTTTGGCCGTGTTCCGCGCATTCTCCGTGCGGGTGCAGATGCGCAGATTGCTCCGGTAGCAGTTCCGGGGGTTGCCGTCGATGTGGTCCACGACCATTCCTTTCGGCGGTTTCATGATCTCGCGGTGCATGAAGATCGTCTTGCCCTTTGCGCTGCGGACGGCATAGCCCCTGCCATAGAGATGCCAGTTCCACTGGCTGAGCCACTCGTAGTCGGCGGCGTCCACATAGGCGTACTGGCCACCGCCCAGCGGGATGCGCTTGATGTCGCCCGGCGGCTCGGGGTGCTTGGGACGGTAGTTCCGGCAGGGCGTGCCGGGGACCTCGCGCAATTCGCCTGGCCACTGCGGGTGGTTGGCGCATTTCGGCACCAGCGGCTCGCCGTTCGCGAGACGCCGGAGCCATTCACCGGGGTCGCAGCGCACGTAGACGCAATTGAGACAGGTCCGTTCCGCCATCTCTCACCTCCATCAACACAGTGATAAGTGACAAGGGACAAGTGACAAGCAAGAGCCGGGCCGCGCCGCGGCGGTAGCTCCTCCCATGTTGTTCTTCCACGCTTCACACTTCAAACCTCACACTTAACAGTCCAAGCTTTACAATTCGGTGCATAATAAACGAACGGACGCCGTTTGTCAACACGAAATGTTGTGCGCTGTCGGCCGTAACTCCTTGTGTCACAAGGGGTAAAGGAATTCCGGGAAAAAAAAGGGTTTGGTGGAGGGAAACGGGACGCCGTCCGGCACACTGTCCGTGCGTTCCGGCCGCACGAGACCTTTGCGGCAGGATTTCACGAGCGAATTGCCTGCAAGGCTCTTGTTCTTTCTGGGCCACCTCACGGCAAGCCGTGGGCGAGATGAACGCGTGCACTTGTTTGACCCGCGAATGGCGTCTTGACGCCCTTGGTGGTTCGGTTTCTGAAGCCCAAAGAAACGAAGAGAGACGAGAGGACGGAAAAGGAAGGAGATCGGAGCAGATCCGTGCAAGTCAGTCTTTTCTTCGTCTTCTTTCGGTCGTAACTGATTGTCTTGCGGCCGCAGGGGGTGCCACGCCGAGGTGCTGTCAGGGCTTTTCTTATCGGAAAATCCCGGCGGGCTTGTCACCATTTCTCGCGGGCCGCCACTATCATGGGGCGGCTGTGCTCTGCCCTCAGAGCCCGGCGACCGCAATTGGACGTGAAAAAACGCCGATAGATACCGGGAGTCTCGTGAGGACCGTGCCGGACGCCGCCGGGCCGGTACCCACGGCGCTGGACTTGGACCGGATGGCCGGCTCGCGGCTTGGGATGAGCGGACAACAATCGGACCGGAGGTGAAGGAAATGGGTCGAAATGAGAGTGTGCTTTGGGGTTGTGCGATCGTGCTGCTGTCGGGCTTGTGCGTGCCGGCGGGCGCCCAGCCTGAACAGGACGTTTCCCTGGTCATCAATGAGGTGATGGCGTCCAACGGCGCCACGAAGGCGGACCCCCAGGGCCAGTTCGACGACTGGATCGAGGTTTACAATTACGGGGCCGCGCCGGTTGACGTCGGCGGCATGTGGCTGACGGATGACCCGGACAGGCCGACCAAGTGGCAGATTCCGACGGTCAGTCCGGCCTTGACGACGGTGGCTCCGCAGGGGTATTTGCTGATCTGGGCGGACGAGGACGTAGAAGAGCCGGGCTTGCACGCAGGTTTCAAGCTCAGTTCCGACGGCGAGGACGTGGCCCTGTACGACGGCGACGGGACGACCCTGATCGACGGCCTGAGCTTTCCGGCAATACCTCGGGATGTCTCTTACGGCCGGTACCCCGATGCCAACGATGGATGGCGGTTCTTCGCCGTTCCCACGCCGGGAGCACGGAACGAGGGGGCGTATGCCGGCTTGGTCGGGGCGATTGAGTTCAGCCAGGGACGTGGATTCTACGACGAGCCGTTCTCCGTTACGCTCGCCTGCGAGACGCCGGAAGCGAAAATCTACTATACGCTCGATGGTGGGCTGCCCGGCCAAATGACGGGACGCTTCCTCTCGGGGACAGCCTACACCGGCCCGATTCTTATCCAGAGGACTACCTGCCTGCGCGCGGTGGCGCTGAGAGAGGGCTGGAGGTCTTCGCCCGTCGGCACGCAGACCTACATCTTCGTCAGCGATGTGGTGAGGCAGTCCCCTACGGGACAGAAGCCTGGTCCGGCTTGGCCGGAGCCGAGTACCTCGGGGGGCGGTTGGCCGGGCTTTCCGGGAGGCGGCGGCGCCCAGACCATCGACTATGGGATGGACCCGGACGTGGTGAATGACCCTCGGTACAAGGACCTGGTGGATGATGCGCTGCTGGCGATTCCTTCGATTTCGCTGGTGACGCCCCTGGCCAATCTGTTCGATTCGCGCACGGGCATCTATGTCAACGCCATGCAGGACGGGCGCGCGTGGGAGCGGCCGGTCTCGGTGGAGTTGATCTATCCGGACGGCACCGAGGGGTTCCAGGTCGATGCGGGCCTGCGCATTCGCGGCGGTTACGGCCGCCAGGGGAGCAATGCGAAGCACGCGTTCCGGTTGTTCTTCCGGGGCGACTATGGCATGACCGAACTGCACTATCCTCTGTTCGACAACGAGGGCGTCGATGCCTTCGAAAAGGTGGACCTGCGGGCCGAGCAGAACTACTCCTGGGCCTTCAAAGGCAGCATGGGCGACGACAATGGCGGCAAGAACAGCTTCCTGCGGGACGTCTTCTCACGCGACCTGCAGGGCGCCACGGGCCAGCCCTACACGAGAAGCCGGTATTATCATCTTTATCTCAATGGGCAGTATTGGGGTGTCTTTCAAAGCCAGGAACGCTCCGAGGCGCGTTACGCGGCCTCCTACTTCGGGGGTAGCAGTGACGACTACGACGTGGTCAAGGTCGATGCCGGTCCGGGCCGGCCTTATACCGTGCACACTACGGACGGCAACCTTGACGCATACAACCGTCTCTGGAGTGCGGCCAGCAAGGGCTTCGGCACCGATGCGGCCTACTACCAGGTGCAGGGGCTCAATCCGGATGGCACACCCAATCCTGCTTATGAGCGGCTTCTCGACGTGGAGAACGTGATTGACTACATGCTCTGCACGTTCTACGTGGGCGACCTGGACGCCCCGATCTCGAACTTCCTCCAGAACACGCGCCCCAACAACTTCTATGCCGTCTACAATCACACGGACCCCGACGGCTTCAAGTTCTTCCGTCACGACGCGGAACATACGATGTTCAATCTCTATGAGAACCGCACCGGGCCCTATTTTGCCGGGCAACAAGCCCAGTATTTCAATCCGCAGTGGCTGCATCAGCAGCTCACGGCCAACGCCGAATACCGGATGCGCTTCGCGGACCACGTCTACAAACACTTCTTCAATGACGGCGTCATGACGCCGGCCGCCGCGGCGCGCCTCCTGTCGGCCCGCCGGGACACCATCGACCTGGCCGTCATCGCGGAATCCGCCCGCTGGGGTGACTGCAAGGTTACCAGGCCGCGGACGAAGGACGATGACTGGCTCCCGCAGGTCCGTTTCCTGTTCGACGATTATTTGCCTCGTCGCACCGATATCGTTCTGGGCCAACTCAAGGCCAAGGGCTGGTACCCACCCATCGATGCGCCGGCCTTCAATCGGCACGGCGGAACAGTTGCCAAGGGCTTCGGTCTGACCATGACCGCGCCCCTGGGCGAGATCCAGTATACGCTTGACGGTACGGACCCCCGCCTGCCGGGCGGGGCTGTCAATACCGCCCACGCGACGCGCTGCAGCGGGTCGGTCACTCTGACACAGTCCGTTCGTGTCAGGGCACGCGCCTATTACGGCCAGTGGAGCGCGGTTCACGATGCGACCTTCGCCGTCGGGCCCGTGGCCGAGAGTCTGCGCGTCAGCGAGATCATGTATCACCCGGCCGATACGGGCAATCCCGACGACCCGAACACCGAGTATATCGAGCTGACCAATATCGGGACCGAGGCCATCAATCTCAACCTGGCCAGGTTCAGCAACGGCGTCGACTTCACCTTCGCCGGCACGGAGCTGGTGCCCGGCGGCTATTGCCTGGTGGTCAAGGACCTGGCTGCCTTCGTGGCCAAGTACGGCCCGGATTTACCCGTCGCGGGTCAATACTCCGGCTCGCTGGCCAATGCCGGTGAGAGGATCGAGCTACTCGACGCCGTCGCTCGGACCATCCAGAATTTCCGGTACGAGGACGACTGGTACGCCCGCACCGACGGCGACGGATATTCCCTGACCATCGTGGACGCGGCCAATTCCGACCTCGAAACGTGGTCGCAAAAAGACGCCTGGCGCGCCAGCACGCACCTGCACGGCTCACCCGGCGCCGCCGACTGACGACAGCGCTCGGTCCCATGCGCGGAAGCTGTAGGATGGGCTTTAGCCCATGCGGACCCTTGGTGCGCGGTTGCCCGTGCTTGCCTTTGGCTTTGGGTTTCCTGCCGGCTCGCCCGGCCACTGCGGATGGTTCGCGCACTTGGGTACCGGTGGTTCGCCCTTCGCCAGGCTTCGCAGCTACTCCCCCGGGTCGCAGCGCACGTAAACGCAATTGAGACAGGTCCGTTCCGCCATCTCTCACCTCCATCGACAAAGTGATAA
>CAYFUB010000796.1:0-5587 GCA_964346195.1 uncultured Pirellulales bacterium | reverse complement strand
ATCCGGCGGTCCTGGATCAGCGGATCGGCCGGGTCCACCGCCTGGGACAGCACCAGCCGGTCCGCGTGGTCAACTTCGTGGCCCAGGGAACCATCGAGCACGGCATGCTCTCGGTCCTGGCCTTCAAACAGTCCCTGTTTGCCGGTGTCCTGGACGGGGGCCGGAGCGAAGTCTTCCTGGGCGGCGACCGACTCAAACGATTCATGGAATCAGTGGATCAGGTCGCGCAGGCCATCCCGCCGTCCATGCCGACGCCCGAGGAGGCAGCGCGACAGGAACGGTCGCGAGCTCAGACGCCGCGGCGCGGCGCTGCAGGAGTCCCGGCGGAGCGTGATTGGGAAGACCTGGTCTCCGTGGGACTGTCGCTCCTCGGGAAGCTCAGTCGCACGCTTTCCGGCGCGGCGAAAACGCCCGGCGGTATTGGGGCTGGTCTGAAGGTCGAGACCGACGCGACTACCGGGGAACGTCACCTGAAGTTGCCCGTGCCCCCCAAAGAAATCTTGCGAGACGTAGCCGGCTTGTTGAGCCAATTGGCGGAAAGGTTGTGAAACCATGTGTGCCGCGCCATTGTCATCGTGCTTGCTCTTTGTCTTTTGTCTGGCCGACATGGCGCCCGGGCAGGTAACGGATCAGCCGTGCGTTCGCGTCAGCCCGCGGGATTCGCGCTACTTCGAGCTGTCCGACGGCCGGCCCTATATTCCGATCGGGCTCAATATGATTGCCCCGCCGGGTGGTGACGAGAAAGAAGCGCTGGCGCAGATGGAGCAGTGGATGCAGAAACTCTCGGAGAACGGCGGCAATTTCATCCGCCTCTGGCTGAGCAACCCGTTCTTCGATGTCGAGCACGCCAAGAGCGGCGTATACGACAGCGCGAAGGCCGAACGCATCCGGACCGTCCTCGCGATGGCCCGCAGGTACAACATTCGCGTAAAGATGACCCTGGAGCATTTTCGCCACCTCGGCGACGGTCGTCAGTCGTGGGCCGGCAAGTCCATCCATCACGTGTCAAACGGGGGACCGGCCAAGGATATTGTCGATTTCTTCGCCGGTGCCGCCGCGCGGCAGCAGTTCCAGGCGAAGATCGAGTGGTACGCGAGACAGTTCGGCGACGACCCGACCGTATTCGCCTGGGAGCTCTGGAACGAGTTCGACGCCGTGCAGAATCTGGGGACGGCCGAGATGTGGCAGGATGACGGCGTGGCCCGGGACTGGACGCAGACGATGCTGGCCGCACTGCACGAGCGATTCCCGAAGAATCTCGCAACGCAGAGCCAGGGCAGCTTCGACCACGAGCGCAAGGTCGGACTATACCGGTCTCTGTGCTCCATCCCCGGCAACGACATCGCACAGGTGCATCGCTATTTGGACTTGGGAGCGCGGCTTGACGTCTGCCACGGCTCCGTCGATGTCTTGACCGCGGACGCCGTGACGGTGCTGCTCGGGTTCAATTCGGGCAAACCCGTCCTGCTGGCCGAGAGCGGGGCGGTCGAGCCAGGCCACAGCGGCCCGTTCAAGCTTTACGACCGGGACAAGGCCGGCATCATCCTGCACGACGTGCTGTTCGCACCGTTCTTTGCCGGGGCGGCCGGACCGGGCCACTGCTGGCACTGGGACCGCTACGTCGCGAAGAACGACCTCTGGCGCCACTTTGGCCGATTCGCCGAAGTCGTGAAGGACCTCGACCCACCTACCGAGCGGTTTCGCCCGGTCCGCATCGAGCACCCGAGGCTGCGGATTTACGCGCTCGCCGGGCGGCGCGTTCTCGTCGCCTGGTGCCGGGACACGCAGAACACCTGGAAAACTGAACTGGCGGAAGGCAAGCCACCCCAAGAATTACGAGACCAGTCCGTCGTTCTGGCTCAGGGGATCGCCCCGGAACCTGCTGCGCGTGTGCGCATTTACGACCCTTGGGCCGACGCACGGTCGCAAGGCACGGTCACGGACGGCAGGCTGTCCCTGCCGGCATTCTCGCGCTCGCTGGTGTTTCGCATCGAGCCAGACGCGGCCCGCGACTGAAACCGATCACCAGGCTGTACTAACAGGCGGCTCGACCTGCGAAGTCATTCATGCCGCCCGTACGCCCTCGACGATGCTGATCTCATGAGCGGTGGGCACAATGCGGCTCAGCGTGAGACCCGCCTGCGAGAATAGCCGGCGGTATTGCTCCTGGGTTCGTTCGCGACCGCCGACAATCAGCATCATCAGGTCGAGCCACTTGCCGAAACAGGGCTCATCCCGGGGCGGGATCACGGTTTCAACCACAAGGATCCGGCCACCGGGATTCATCGCGTTGCGGCAGTTACGCAGGATGGAGGCCGCCGCCGCGTCGTCCCAGTCGTGAACGATGTGCCGCAGGACGTAGGCGTCGGCGGCGGGCAGGGAGGTAAAGAAATCGCCTCCCACGACCTGATAGCGCTCGCCCAGACCCAGTTCCGATGCGGTGGCGCGAGTACGGTCCGCCACGGCCGGCAGGTCGAACAAGATGCCCTTGACGGCGGGGTGCCGCTCAAGAATGGCGGCCAGCATGCGACCGTTGCCCCCGCCGACGTCGACCACGGTCCCAAAGACGGAGAAGTCGTAGGCGTCCAGCATCGGCTCGGTCTCGGCGATGCCGTGGACCATCATGGCGGCATCGTATATGGCGTGCCGCTCGGGGCGCTCTGTCATGTATTCGAAGAACGGCGCACCGAACCTCTCTTGAAATCCCGGTTTGCCGGTCTGGACGGAATACAACAGATGGCCCCAGGACTGATAGAACTCCGCCCCCGCCATGATGCCAAATGACCGCAACGAGTCCGGCCGGTCGCTGCGCAGCCACTCGGCCGCCGGTGTCAGGGAGAAGCGGCGCTCCGCGTCTTCCGTGAAGATGCCAACGCTGGCCAGGGCGCGCAGCACGCGGTAGAGCGCATCGCCGTGCGCGTGCGTGCGTTCGGCCAGTTCCTCGGCGGTTCGAGGACCGTCACTGAGTAGATCGGCAATCCCGAGTTCCGCCGCCACGTAAATGCCCTGGGTGATCCAACCCCCGATCGTCTGTTGTGCCAACTGTTGGCTCGCTTGAGCCGTGCTCATAGTCACTCCTTCTGATTCAAATAGAACTGTACTGTTTTACCTGTGGTCCGGGCGTCGTGTCCTGCGTCGGACGCGCCGCACGGATGTCGATCTTGTCACCTGGTCGGCTGGTCAGGCTTGCCGTTTTCGCCCCAGCCCCCGTCTGTGAGCAGCGTCCCGAACGCAACCCACATCACCCGGTCAGCGGCAGGGATATCCGCCTCCCGAAGAGGTCGGGTCACAACGTCCGCTCGACGTACCTTACGCACCCCCATGTATGCCTACCTTAAGAGCAAAGGCCCATTGTTGTGAAAATGAACTGCGGAGAAAAATAGGACTGAAATAGTCCTATTGTGCCGCAAGAGCCTATTCATAGCCGAAGTTCGGAAGTACACCTATATGTTTAATAGGAATACATTTCGTCCGAGGCGATGTCAACATTTTTTTTTCAAAAACCGGCATAATGTGGGTTCGGTATGACAACGGCAATCAGCCGAACAGGTCTTTGCGGCGGCGCAGTTCGGCAAAGACCGCTTCGGGCGGTGCGCCGGTCATCTCTAAAGTGGCTTGGATCTGTGACTGGTCGGCTTGGAGGAAGACGTTGGTGGCCTTCTCTTGTGCAATCGTGGACGGGACCGTGAGGCGGCCGTATTCGACGGCTTTCTGCACCTCGGCCAGGCGGTCGCGAAAGCGCCGGTTGTCCGGATCGATAGCAACGGCGAACTCGCAGTTTTCGAGCGTGTAGTCGTGTCCGCAATAGACGAGTGTCTCCTCCGGCAGGGCGGCGAGCCTTTGCAGGGATTGCCACATCGTGGCCGCGCCGCATTCGAGCAGCCGGCCGCAGCCGCTGACGAACAGTGTATCGCCGGTATAGACAACTCCCGGACGCTCACCGTTCCGGGTGGGGACATAATAGCAGACCGACAGGCGTGTGTGCCCGGGCGTCGCGATGACGTGAACGGACACTTCCGCGAAGGCCAGGACGGCGCTGTCCGCCACCGTGCGATCGGACGCGGGAATCAGTGTGCGGTCGGTACCGATTACCTCGCACCGCGTCTCGGCATGGAGATCCGCCACGCCGGCGACGTGGTCCCAGTGCGGATGAGTGACGAGAACGGCGGTCAGGTGGAGACCATGCTGTTTGAGGGCATGCAGGACAGCAGGGGCGTCCCCGGGGTCCACGACAAATGCGCGGCCGTCGCCGTGCGGATGTAGATAGATGAAGTTGTCTCCCGGGGCTTTGATCGTAATCACATCGGTCACGGTCTGACCTCCTTGCCTGCCTCGTCGATCTTCTTCGCTTCCGTCGGCCCCACGATCCATTCGAGCCTGGCCTTGGTCCAATCCGCCTCATCGTCAAAACCGGCTTTCCGGTAGAATCGGAGCAAGGCGGCGTAGCGCCCCGTTACATCGAAGTTGATGCTGTAGTGGAGCTTGCGCAGGTCCACAGGGCATGCGTGCAGCGGGCGCGCGTCGCTCTCGGCCAGATGGTTCGAGCCATTGAACACGCAGCGGAAGTGGATACAGTGCATCAGGCCGAACATGTGGCCCGTCTCATGCACCAGCACCTTGCAGCTTCGCCGCAGTAACATCTTGTCATAGTCCTTGTCGCGCGGTTGGCCGTAGAACGCGGGATCGTAGCGGGCGAAGCTGTACACGCCGACCCGCTCGCGCAGGCTCGCCTGCCCAAAGACGAAATTCCACGACGGCTCGGGATACAGGTCCGCCATCGTGATCCCGAGCAGGCAAAAGGCGTCATTCGGAATCTTGTTTCGCAGAACGGCGAGAATATCCGTCGTCAGGAGCTGGCGGTTGTGCGTCGTCGGGTTGCGGCGCGTGGTGATCCTGGCCGTGCCGAGGTCCAAGCGCGGCAGCACGCGGACGTCCATCGCAAAACAGGCGGCGGCATACTCCCGGAGCACCTCCAGGGGCGGTGCACTGCCTTGACGGAATTCGCCCAGCGGCTGCAGATAGATGGCGCTCCTTTTCTTGTCGGGCCGGTTTGGCCTTGATCCCACGAACTGCTCGAAGCTCTGTCCCGGCTCCGGATGGGCGGCCAGCCAGTCGTGCGGCCCCGGCGCCGGCACCGGCGCAAAATCATCGCCCGGGTCCAGCGCCTTCTTCAAGGTCGCGGGCAGACCCTCGGTGGAGCCAATCGCCCGCAGCCTTTGCTGTTCGCCGGGTATCTCAAATCCCATAGCGCCTACTCCCAACACGAGCAATAGGGCCGCGCCGATCCACATTTCTCGAACGCTGTTTTCCCGTGGTTCGCCCATCATTGGACAGCCTACCGGCCCCGCAGACGCACGTCAAGACACCAGAGTCAATCGAAGTCTCCGCCGGCCGGTAAACAACGTCGTTGTCGTGGGGCGCGGAGCGGTCGATAAGTGACTTTGCGCTTGCCCACGGCCAAACGCGGCCGCGCACACCGGCCGGGTGCGGCCGGAATATAGTGGCGGTCCTTACGGCCCTGGTGGCGTTGGCGCCCGGGAGGTCCGCTCCGCGACAGAGCGCTTCCGCCACGGCGCGGCGGGAGTTT
>CAYFUB010000795.1:0-2980 GCA_964346195.1 uncultured Pirellulales bacterium | reverse complement strand
CAAAAGCTCGCCGCCGCCGCGGCGCCCCCGATGCGAAAAATCGCGTTCGGCAATGGGGATACCCAGGTGCAGACGGGCCAGGAAACGGTGTTGTTCCGGCACGACGAGAAGTTCCACAGCCCTACGGTCGTTGCCGTGACCGTTTCGGACAAGCTCGCCGCGGCGGCGCTGCAGGAGCGAATCAAGTCGGTCGAGGCCCTGCAGTTCGAGCGTGTCGGCACCCATATCGGCGCCACCGCCGTTGCGGTGCTCAACGAAAGCGGCTCGGCGGATAGCTTCGCACAGGTTTGCTCGGCCGTGAAAGACAGTGTCGGCCTGGCCATGATCCTTGTGTCGGACTCGCCGGCGGCGATGGCGGCGGGGGTCCAGCGGGTGGGACAGTCCCGGCCGCTGCTGGCGGGGGCCAGGGCAAACACGGCCGAGGCCATGGCCAAGATCGCCAAGGAGGCCGGTTGCCCGCTGGTAGCCAGGGCCGGCTCGATCGAGGAACTCGCCGATCTCAGTGAGAAGATCAAGGCCGCCGGCGTGGAGGATATCGTGCTGACCCTCGATGCCCCCACCCTGGTGGATCAATTGTACGGTCTGTCCCGGATGCGGGTGCTGTCGCTGAAGAAGGTCTTTCGACCGCTCGGCTATCCGACCTTGTCCTTCGTCGGCAACGGCGAGGCCGGCCGGCAGGGCGCGATGGCCACGAGTTTGGCATGCAAGTATTCGGGCATCGTGGTCCTCGATACGGTGGAGCCCTGGGTGTTCCTGCCTCTGCTGACGGCGGTGGCGAATATCTACAGCGATCCGCAGAAGCCGGTCCAGGTGGAGCCCAAGGTCTACGCGATCGGCGAGCCGAACGAGGACTCCCCGCTGATGTTCACGACGAACTTCTCCCTGACCTACTACAGCCTGGAGTCCGACGTGGAGGCCAGCCGAGTGCCGAGCTACATCCTCGTGGTCGATACCGAGGGCACCAGCGTATTGACGGCCTACTCCGGCGACAAGCTCAACGAAAAAACCGTGGCACAAGCGATGCAGAAGCATGAGGTCGCGAACCTGGTCAAGCATCGCAAGCTCATCATCCCGGGCTACGTGGCCGTCATGAGCGGCAAGCTCGAAGAGGCCACGAACTGGGAAGTGATGGTGGGCCCCCGGGAATGCTCGATGCTGCCCAAGTATCTTCAGGAGGTTTGGAAGTAGCATGGGCATCTTGCCCATGAGTATCACGGGCGCGAGCGCCCGTGGAAAGACCGGTATGTGGCAAGGCCGGAGTTGGCCCCGCTGTGGCGGGGGATGGCCCTGAGATTCATGGGCAAGATGCCCATGCTACTGGAAATGCTTGGCGGCGTTCTTGCCAACGAGATGAACGATGGAAGACGGCAAGAAGAAAAAATGTAAGGTCCATTTCGGCCCGAGCGGCCTGAAGGTCGAGGTCGAGAAGGGGACGTTCCTGCTCGACGTGGCCCACAAGGTGGGGTTGTACCTGACCAGCGTCTGCGGCGGCGACGGCTATTGCGGCAAGTGCAAGGTCGTGATCGATGACGGGCAGTTTCAAGCCAAGCCGACCGGACTGCTCACCCCCGACGAGACGCGGGACAACGTCGTCCTGGCCTGCCAGACCAAAATCCTCTCCGACATGACCGTCACCGTCCCGAGCTCGCATAATCTGGAGGCGAGCCGCATCCTCATCGACAGCGACGCCCACCGATTCAGCCAAATGGCCGGCGACGAGCAAATGGCCGCCTTCGAGCTCGACCCGCTCGTGCGAAAGCTCTACGTGGAGATGACGCCGCCGAGCGTTCAGGACCACACGGCCGACCACGAGCGGCTGTACATGGCCATCCGCGCCCAAATCGACGCGCCCATCATGCAGACCGGCTATCGTATTCTTCAGAAATTGCCCGGCATTCTCCTAAGTTCCAGGTACAGGGCCACCATCACGGTCGGGCGCCGCGGCGGCACCACCGAGGTCATCGAGATCGACGGCGGTGACCAGAGCAAGCGGAATTTTGCCGTGGCCGTCGATTTAGGCACTACGACCGTGGTGGCCCACCTGGTCGATCTGGCGACCGCCACGACCCTGGACACTGAGGCTACCTATAACAGTCAATTGAACTTCGGCGAGGACTACATCCGGCGCATCATCTACGCCGAGGAGAATGACGCCTTCGACGAGCTGCAGAACCGCATCGTGAAGGACGTGAACGACCTGGTCGTGACGCTGGCCATGCGACGGCGGGTGGACCTGCAGGAGATCACCACCGTGGTGTGCGCCGGGAACACGGCGATGATTCACTTCCTGCTCCATCTCGACGCCCGGCGTATCCGCCGGGAACCTTATATCGCGACCGCGAGTTTCGTGCCGCCCATCCGTGCCGCCGAGATCGGAGTCCAAATCAACAAGCGCGGTCTGCTCTATTGCCTGCCGGGCGTGGCCGCCTATGTGGGCAGCGATATCGTCGGCGGCGTGCTGGCGACGGGGATGTTCGCCAAGACGGGTATCTCGCTCCTGGCCGACATCGGCACCAACGGCGAGGTCGTTCTGGGCAACCGGGACTGGCTGGTATGCGCCTCGAGCTCCGCCGGGCCGGCCTTCGAGGGCAGCGGTGTCAAGCACGGCATGCGGGCCGGGGCCGGCGCTATTGAGAAAATCAGCTATCGCGGGCCCGGACGCATTGACTACGAGACCATCGCTGGTGCCCCTCCGGCCGGCATCTGCGGCTCGGGCCTCTTGGACCTGCTGGCCGAGCTTCACGCCAACGGCGTGATCGACCGGACCGGACGATTCGCGCACGACCACGACCCGAGCCTGACCGAGGGCGACGACGGACGGCAGTACCGGCTCGTGCCTCCGGAGGACGGTAGGCAGGAGATCGTCATCACACAGGCGGATATCAACAACCTGCTGCGCTCCAAGGCGGGGGTCTTTGCGGCGATACGAGTGTTGATGGAGGCGACGCAGACGAAGCTGGATGACCTGGAGACGGTCTAT
>CAYFUB010000794.1:0-4836 GCA_964346195.1 uncultured Pirellulales bacterium | reverse complement strand
GGCGCTCGCGCCCTCGACACGGCACAACCAAGATGACCGCAACACGGCCATCGCCAAGCTGCGCCTGACGCTGCCCCCAGCCCAACGGCCACCCGGCCAGGCAGGTATCCAACGTGTATTGTCTGCCGACGCCAGGAACTCAGGCGTCGGCCCCGATCCGTTCTGCGGCGTCATCCAGGACAGGCGCGAGGTTCGGCCATTCGAGCTGCCTCAGTCTGGCCCGGATGGTCTCGGTGGCCGAGAGCAGGGACGTGCCGCTCTCCACGCGGCCGGCCAGATCGGCCAATGTGCCCCCCAGGGCCGCCGCGTCGCCTTCGTAGAGGAATTCCCCTGCCGTGCGGCCCTCGTGAAGGCCGAAGACTTCCGGATAGGCCAGACGCTTCGGGACAAGGGGATACGCGCCTGCGAGCGTCGCCTCGACAGCGCTGAGGCCGAAGAATTCGTGGGCGGCGGTCGAGATGAACACGTCTGCCTCCCGCAATGCGGCTTCGTATTCGCTTCGGTCCGGCTGATAACCCCAGCGGTCGACGCGGTCCGCGAAGTACTCGCGGGCCCAGGCGAAGACGGCCGGGGTCTCACGGAACTGCGCACCGACGACGCTGACGCGAAATCGGACCGGCCGCTCCTTCAACAGCTTGAGCGCCGCGAAGAAGTCCTCGGGGTTCTTATCGTGCTCCCAGCGGGCCGCCCAGAGGACTCGCAACGGTCCGGGCTTCCTTTCGCCCCGCTCGACCGGCACCGTGACGCCAGGCGGATGAACGGCTGATTTCTCACGAATACGGCTGACTGCATCAAGGGGCTGGTGGTCGGGCATGCGTTGCAGAAAGGCTGCCAATGCCTGAAGAAATGAGTCCCGGTGGAAAGCCGAATTGAACCAGACGGCATCGGCCGCCAGGGCGCTGGTCATATTGGTCATGGCGAACTGGTAATCGCGCTCGCTCTCGAACTGCACGGGATAGGTCAGTTGGTTCTCGTGGAAATAGACGATGCCGGGCAGGTCCCGCACGTCCTTCGGGACCAGGCCGAGAAACTCGGCGAGATTGAGCATATCGGAGCAGAACAACAGGTCCCACCGCCGGCCCTGGGACAGCAACCGACGGACCCGGTCGCTGAATGTCACGGCGGCGTGGCGCATCCGCCACTTCCACTTGTAGGCGGGCAGTTGCAGGATGGTCCATTCATGTCGGCCGGCTCGGGACCAACCGTCCAGAAAAGCCGCATGGCTGCCGCCGTAATAAGGTTCCAGGGCGAGAATCCGCATACGTGACACTCAAAACGTCACCCAGTCGTATTCGATTTCCAGCCGGAGCTTGTGCTCGGCCTCCTTCCGGGCCGGTCTCAGGAGCATGTCGCTTCTGGACTTGAATCTCGGCATCTGCGCCCCGGCGCGATTGCGACACCGGACGGCGGCATCCCACCGCTGTCTTCGTCCATTCTCCACTTTATTACCTGCGCAGGAAAAAGCAAACAGCCGAGGAACGACGAAAGATGCAGTCGGTATTCGATGACGGATTCAGGCCTCTTATCTTGCGAGCCTCCAACAGAATGAACACACGTCCTGCGCCGGAATGACAGGATCGTGGCGCGGCCGGCGTCCACTCGGCCTGCCCCGGTGTTTCCGCACGAAATGCCCCGGCCGTGGTCGGCGGCTACCATGAAGATCGCTGTCCGTCCCTCTATTCGAAAGCGTCCCAGGCGATTCCCTCGAGCGTCCACATGTCCGGGTACTCGTCAATGACCGTCTGCTTCTCGCTCTCGCTGATCGTGTAGAAGTGATGGCCGAGCAGGTCCGACCAGAAACGGTACACGGGCTTGCTTCCGGCCGGCCCCTCCCCGGGCGGGTAGGCATAGAATGCGATTCCCTCGAAAACCCACATGTCGGGGTATTCCCTGATGACCATCTCCTTTTCGGCCTCGTCGATCGTGTAGAAGTGTCCGCCCAGGATGTACGACCAGAACCGATACACAGGCGCGAGGTCCGGGCCCTTGACATCCGCAGCCGCCTGGTTCGTGAGCAACTCGAACGCCATGTCCCACGCGACGGCCTTGGGATGCTCGATGCTTGTGCCGGTCAGCCATCGGCTGCCGAGCGCTGGGGGCCACGGGGCGTTGAGAGCGCCGACGGGCCCGGTCTCCAGGATCCGGACCGCACCGGCGTTGAAGGCCTGCGGTCTCGTGGTCCAGCCCCACGGGTACCTGGGCGTTGCGCCACGGGTATCGTACAAGGCTGCGATACTGATCCAATAGACGGTCGGAGTCGGCGTGCCGTCCTTCTGCTGAGCCAGGCTCGGATAGAACCACCGGTCCTGGGACAGCAGGCACGTGAACTGAAAGCCAATGTCGTCATTGAGGCCGCGCGGGTCGCTGTCATAGCCGGCGACGTTCCACGTCCAATGAGTACAGAAGGTCTCCCAGACCAGGGTGTCCGGGTGACTGGGGCTCCCCGGTTCAGAGCCACTGGTCCATATGGCCAGGTGGAAGGCCAACGGCAACTCGGAAGGCAGGAGGGGCTCGGTCCACCCCTGGAAAGAGCCCCACCATTGGAAACCGGTGATGGGACCGTCGTCCTTGCACTCCCAGTCGTCCGCGGCGATCTGGTGCAGGTGCAGGCTGGAAGGCTCATCCCAGCCGTTGAGAATATACGGCGTGGCGGCGTCGTAGGCCTGGACCGGCTGGCTCCACTTGATCCCCCCTTTGCCGGAGTTGGACTGCGGCTCGAGGTATTCCATGATCGAGACCCTGTAGTCCTCCACTTCCCCGTCGGCGGCCGAGCCGTCGTACCGGAGCAGACCGCGCGTGTTGAAGCGGAAGCGTGCAAACGTGCTTCCCCGCACGGCCGATTCGGGAATGTCAACCGTCAGCTTGTTTACCCCGGCCGTCAGCAGCTCATCCATGAATACCTGCTCGCCGGCATCATCGAAACTCCCATCCTGGTTGTAGTCGATCCAGACGTTGAGATATCCGTGCACCGAGGCGGTAACCTCGACGGTCGTGGAGTTGCCGGGTGACAATGGCGCCGTGAATACGACACCATCCTCGTCGTTGTGATCGCCCTCGAGGTCGTCACCCGTGGCCATCGGGTCGGGCTTGCCGTCCAGCTCGGCGTCCACCCTCTTGCCGAGGTAGACGCCCGAGACGACCGTATGCTGCGCGCCGTCGTTGGCCGCGGATGTCCTATAGCTGTCGGGCGCATCGCCGAAGTCCTGCCAGGACATATTCTGACCGCACTTCTCGCAGGTGGTGTCCGAGCCGAGCCATTTGTAAGGCGCCTCGCAGTCCTCCTCCAGAGACAGGTAACAGTCTTCGGTGACCGGGTCGCAACAGGCCCCTTCTTTGCCGACGCATTCGCGCATGACGCCTCGATAGACGTAGGCATTGCGGCCGCGGACGCTGATGGAGACCCACTCGGGGTTGTATTCGTAGACAGTGATGATCCTGATGGGCTCGACAGTCCCGATGCGCCAGCCGTCCACGACATACAACTCCTCGCCGCCCATGTACGTGGATTCGTCGCCCGCGGTGGGCGCATCATCCGGCAGAGGCGGGCCATCCCGGTCAAGCTGGGACCACTGCGGCGTGGTCCAGTCGGCGTAAACGCTCGCATACGTCGACTTGTTCGGGTCGAGGGCCTTGATGTAGATCTCGTACCGGAGTGAGCCTCTGCGGCTGGGGTCATACGGCTGGTTGTAAAACCACTGTCGGTACCATCCCGTGTCCGGATAGTAGTACCACGTCCCGCCGTAACCGTCACCGTCACCGCTGACATAATCGCCGTTCGAATCGAAGACGATGCGATACCAGGAGTCCGGATAAACGCTGGGGTCTTCAATGTCGTCCTGAGCGACTGCAAACGAGGCTGGAATAACGAGAGAGAGCAGCAGAATCCATCTGCAGCGCTGATTCGCCTTTGGAATGGTCATAAACGGCCCCTTATGTTGAGGTTTCTCATCCTTACAAGCAACCAGCCGGACACAAAGGCCGGCCCGGTGTCCGGACATGATTACCAGGCGTCCGGACTGTGTATGGAATCGACGGCAAACGGACCCTCCTTCAGCAAAATATGGCGGCCGGGGTCCAAAGCGCCGCTGCCGGGCACGAATTGCTGCATCACGGGTGCCTGCGCAGACCGGACAGCGGGGGGAGGCAGTCTGTCTGCGGCAAGAGGCAAGGCCCCTCCGGAATGGCCGTAACGCGTAGACACCCGCACGCAGGGCTATTTGCCGTGCTTTTCCCGGACCTGACAGCCAGCAGCCTGCAGGGGTGCGTGGCGCCGGATGAACTCCCGGCCGTTGCACATGTATATTCTTGATGCTTGCGGCCATGTCGATGCCGTTGAGCCGGAGGCAGGATTACGGAAGGGACCGGCTTGATCATGATCCAGCAGGAACGGATAGAGTCCTTAAATCGCCAGGCTGTTCGCGACGGCCGGTACGTGCTGTACTGGATGCAGGCGGCCCAGCGAGCACAGTATAATCACGCGCTGGAGCACGCCATCGACCGGGCCAATGAGCTGAAAAAGCCGGTTGTGGCGGCCTTCGGCCTCACGGCGAACTTCCCGGAAGCCAACGCCCGGCACTACCATTTCATGCTGGAGGGGCTGCCCGAGGTGCGCAGGGCCCTGGAAAACAGAGGCATTCAAATGGCAGTTCGGGCCCAGTCGCCGCCGACGTGCATCCCCGAGCTGGCCCGGGAGGCGTGCCTGGTCGTCGTGGACGGCGGCCACCTGAGAATCCAGCGTCGCTGGCGCCGCGAGGTTGCGGCAGCCGTCGCGTGCCCGTTGGAGGAAGTGGAGACGAATCTCATCGTTCCGGCGGAGGAAGCGGCCGAAGCGGAGAA
>CAYFUB010000793.1:0-1541 GCA_964346195.1 uncultured Pirellulales bacterium | reverse complement strand
AAACGTTGGCTTGCCGCCTCCCTCGACAAGACGATACGACTGCACCTGACTCAGCCGTTCGAAGTGGATTTGTTCTGATTCGAGAGACTGTATGCATACCATGTCTGTTGTGCTGCTGTCGATGTTGTGCTGTGGGGCGGGAGGACAGCCGAACGAATTGCTGGCGAAGCCGCCGGGGGAGTTCTTCCCGGTCGCGGCGCGGGACCATCAGGGAGCGGCCTCGTTCGAGAAGGGCCAGCCGATTGTCGGAACCACGTATTTCTATTGGTACGACATCGAAAGCAAGGCGCACATCGTCGACCACGACGGCTCGGATGCGCTGACGACACATCCGGCGGAGATGGAGAGCATCAGCTATAAGCACACCGGCTGGCACAAGGCCCAACTCAGGGACATGATAGACGCCGGGGTGGATTTCCTGCTGCCGGTCTATTGGGGTGTGCCGGGCAGTTACGACGGCTGGAGCTTTGTCGGCCTGCCGCCACTCGTGGCGGCGCACAGCGCGCTGGAGAAGGAGGGGCTCAAGCCCCCCGCGATTGGCATGTTCTACGACACGTCCATCCTGTCGCACAACAACTCCAACCAGGACGGCGGCCGGTACCATGTGGACCTGAGCACGGACTTCGGCAAGCAGTGGTTTTATACGGCGATTCGCGACTTCTTCAGTCTGATCCCCCCGGCGAAATGGGCCCGTGTCGACGGCCGACCGATTGTCTTCCTGTATGAGGCGGTATTCGCGAAGGGGCAGGACCCCGAGCGGCAATTCGCGCATGTGAAGAGCCGGTTCAAGGAAGATTTCGGCGTCGAGCCGTTCCTCATCAAATCCCCGCGCTGGCAGGGTGAGGCGGACGCCGTTTACTCCTGGGGCGGTGCGGTCAACGGGCCGCTCATCTTTAAGGAAACCGTCGCGCTCGGGCCCGGGTACGACCATAGCGCTGTCCCCGGCCGGCAGCCGCTGATTGTCGAACGCGGGGACGGGCGAACGTACATCGAGCGGTGGACGAAAGTGCTGCAGCTCGACCCGCAGCAGCGGCCGTGGATGGTGCACGTCGAGACGTGGAACGAGTGGCATGAGGGGACCGATATCGCCCACTCGCGCGAATACGGGCGGAGCTACGTTGTGCTGACGAGGCTGTTCGCGGACCTCTGGCACGCCGGGACGCAACTGCGTCCGCCGGCAGACGGGTCAAACCCCGAGCTGTAATACGGATTCGGAAGAATTCACACGCGGCGCCGACTCTGTCATCCTGAGGCGAAGCCAAAGGATCTGGCCCGCGGATGAGAGGTTTCCTACGTTCGCGCCCCAGATCCTTCACTGCGCTACGCTCCGTTCAGGATGACACACGGCATACGGACTAATCATAATCCATCTTAGAGGGTCCAGCCTTGACGGTAGGGGCGCCGGAGGAAAACCTCGGCGTCCGGGCAATTGACGGCCTTCAGGTTCCGCGCGTCCCAGGTGAGCTTTTGGCCCGTGCGCAGGGCGACGTTGCACAGCAGCGCCGCCTCGGTCAAGGCGCCCGAGTAATCGAAATTGCACG
>CAYFUB010000792.1:0-13473 GCA_964346195.1 uncultured Pirellulales bacterium | reverse complement strand
CTCATCGCCCGGATCGCGACCCGGCACGGCGGCTATTCCGTTTTCGCCGGGGTCGGCGAGCGGACCCGCGAGGGCAACGACCTGTGGCTCGAGATGCAGCGGACCACGATTCCGGGCTCTGAGGATACGGTCCTGGGCCACACCGCCCTGGTTTTCGGCCAGATGAACGAGCCGCCGGGAGCGAGGCTGCGGGTCGCCCTGTCGGCCATGACGGTGGCCGAGCATTTTCGCGGCAGTGGCATCGGCGACATCCTGCTGTTCATCGACAACATCTTCCGCTTCGCGCAAGCCGGCTCGGAGGTCTCCGCGCTGCTCGGCCGCATCCCCTCGGCCGTCGGCTATCAGCCCACCCTGGCCACGGAGATGGGCCAGCTCCAGGAGCGCATCGCTTCCACCAAGACCGGGTCCATCACTTCCGTCCAGGCGGTCTACGTGCCGGCCGACGACCTGACCGATCCGGCGCCGGCGACGACCTTCGCCCATCTCGATTCCTTCGTCGTGCTCAAACGAACCATCGCGCAAAAGGGCATCTATCCCGCCGTCGATCCGCTGGAGAGCACCTCCCGTATTCTGGACCCGAACATCGTCGGCCGCGAGCACTACGACGTGGCCCAGACCGTCCTCGAATACCTGCAGCGCTACAACGAGTTGCAGGATATCATCGCTATCCTCGGTATCGATGAGTTGAGCAAGCAGGACCAGACCATCGTGGCGCGGGCCCGACGGCTGGAGCGGTTCTTCTCCCAGCCGTTCCTCGTCACGCGCCAGTTCACCGGCATGGAAGGCAAGTACGTCAGCGCGGGCGATACTATCGAGAGCTGCCGGCAGATCTGCCAGGGCCGGTGGGACCAGTTGCCGGAGGAGGCCTTCCTGTACGTCGGCACCGTCGAAGAGGCCGCCGAAAAAGCAAAGAAGATGTGATGCGATCGTGGAAGCCCCCGAACAGAAGACATTTCATTGTGCCCTGATCGACCCCACGGGAAAACTCCTGGATTGCCGGAGTCCGTCGGTGGTCTTCCCGGCCCATGATGGGCTCATCGGCGTCCTGTACGACCATGTGCCGATGCTGTGCCGGCTCGGGCTGGGCATCATGAAAGTAACCGTCATGTCTGCGGACCGGTACGAGGGGCCGTCGCAGGCAGACGTGCGGTTCTTCGTCGACGGCGGGTTCGCCCTGGTGGCGGCCAATTCGGTCACGGTAATCGCCTACGATGCTCTCGCGCTGCAGGACGTCAAACCGGACAAGATCCAATCGCTGATCGAGAAGACGGCCCGGAATCTGACCACTTCCACGCTGTCCGCCACCCAGCACGAGCATGAGAACGAACGGCTGCGGATCCTGCGGCGAATTGCCTCGACGGCCCAGTAGGATTTGAAGGATCTCTGGGGCCAACAGGACCTATCCTGACACGGCAGCCGCGGCCAGTTAGAGCCTGGTACGAAGCTGGGCCGCATACCCCAGAACCTGAATCCGGATATGACTTTGCGGCGATAGTCGCGGGAAGTTATCATAGGCGCCATGTGGAGCATCCTTACAGAAAGTGTTAGTGATTCCGGTCGCCATCTGCACCTGATTCTGTTGATGGGCACGGCGATCCTCTTCGGGACCATCGCGGCCGGCCTCGTTCAAAGACTCCGTATCCCGCAGATCATCGGCTTTATCGGCATCGGCGTGATCCTGGGCCCGATCCTCGGGATCATCCCGTACGAAATCGTAACCGCTCTCGAACCCTTCAACATCTTCGCGCTGGGCCTGATCGGCTTCCTCATCGGCGGCGAATTGCAGCGGGAAATCTTCGTCAGGTACGGCCGGCAGGTCTTCATCATGCTGCTGTTCGAGGGTCTGGCGGCGTGTCTGCTGGTGACCGGCCTGAGCCTAGCAGTACTGTCATTCTTCACGTCGTGGCAGACCGCGCTGGCGGTCGCCGTGGTCTTCGGGGCCATCTGCGCGGCCACCGACCCGGCCTCGACCATCAGCGTCCTGTGGGAGTACAAGGCCCGTGGGCCGCTGACGACGATGCTGACCGCGCTGGTGGCCCTCGACGACGCCCTGGCCCTCGTCCTGTACGCGATCGGGGTGAGCATCGCCGGGGTCATCACGGGTCAACAAGGCAACGGGGCCGTGATGTCGCTGGTCTTGTCCCTCTGGCATATCTTCGGCGCGCTGCTGGTCGGTGCGGCGGCCGGCCTGGTACTGTATCGGATCCTGGCTCGGGTGAGCGATGACGCACAGAAAGTCCTGGCCTTCGTCTCCGGCATGGTGCTGCTGCTGGTCGGGCTGGCCTCGCGATTCCATTTCGACGTGATCTTTGCCACGATGGTGCTGGGCGTCGTGCTGGTGAACATCAAGCCACACAAGACGGCAACCACGTTCGAGTTGATGCACCGGTTCTCGGCGCCGGTCTACGTCCTGTTCTTCGTGCTGGTCGGAGCACGACTGCAGTTCGCCGCCATCAGCAGGGCCGTGCTGTGGGCGACGGCCGCCTACGTGGTCGGCAGTATCGTGGGAAAAACGGTGGGCGCGTGCCTGGGAGGCCTGTATGCACAGACGGCGCGCTCCGTGCGCAACTACCTGGGCTTTTGCCTGTATCCGCAGGGCGGGATTGCCGTCGGTCTTCTGATCCTGGCGAGCCGGCGCTTCGAGCCCCAGACCGGCGACCTCATGCTGCTGGTGGTCATCATCGGCGCGTTCGTCCTTCAGATCATCGGGCCGCTGGGGGTCAAGTTCGGCGCCGGGCGGGCCGGCGAGCTGGGCCTGAATGTTACAGAAGAGGACCTGATTAAGACCTACACCGTGGGCGACGTCATGGATACGGAGGTCCCCGTCATCGCCGCCGGCACGCTGCTCCGGGAGGTGATCCGGCTGGTCAGCGAAACGAGCCACTCCTACTACGCCGTCGTCGACGGCGACGAACGGGTGATCGGCGCCATCACGATGGAGGGGATTCGCAGTACCTTCGCTACACAGGAAATTAACTAGTGGCTGGTGGCGCTGGATCTTGCCGAGCCGGTAGCCGACGTGCTGACACCCGGGATGGCCTTGTCCGACGCGCTGGAGAGAATCCGCGAGCTGGACACCGAGCAGTTGCCCGTTGCCGCAACCGAGGACGACGGGCATTATCGGGGAGTCCTGAACAGCCGCTCCGTTCACCGCCGCCTCAGCGCCGAAGTGCTGGCCAGGCAGACGGAAGCGGATAACATGCACCGAAGCGCCGTGAAGCAGGTCCGGCACGACGGATCGCCGGACCAACGAGCTGACCGCCCCAGGTCCGAGCACGCCGACCCACGACCGCTTGCGGCCGTGGCGCAATGTCCGTGGAATGAAATATTCGAATGTGTTGGACCATGATGCTGAAACTACTTGCAGAAGTCGTCGGTGATACGGCTTATCACCTGAACGTCATTCTGGTGCTGGGCCTTGCAGTTTTTGGGGGCACGGTCGGCGCCAAAATCTTCCAGCGGCTCCGCATCCCCCAGGTCGTGGGCTACATCGTCATCGGGATCGTGCTCGGCCGTTCGGCCCTGAACGTGATTGACCCGCGTGTAATTCAATCGCTCGCGCCGTTCAGCATCTTCGCCCTGGGCATCATCGGTTTCATGATTGGCGGCGAGTTGAAGCACGACGTCTTCCGCCAATATGGCAGGCAGTTCATCATCATCTTGCTCGCGGAGGGCCTGTTTGCTTTCGCCCTGGTGGGCGCGGCCGTAACGGTGACCTCATACCTGTTCACGCGCAATCTGAACGATTCTTTGGCACTGGGGCTCCTGCTGGGGGCAATCTCATCGGCAACGGCCCCCGCCGCCACCGTCGACGTGCTCTGGGAGTACAAGACGCGCGGAATCCTGACGCGGACGATACTGGCCATCGTCGCCCTGGACGACGGGCTGGCGCTACTGCTGTACGGGTTCGCCACGAGCTTCGCCGGGGCATTGCTGGGCGACGGCCACAGCGACTGGCTGCTCAATCTCGCCATGCCGTTGTGGGAGATCTTCGGTGCGATCGCCCTGGGGGGCCTCATGGGTCTTGTTCTCGTGCTGATCTTTCGCTCCGTGGAAGAAGCCGACAAGCTGTTGACCTTCACGATCGCTTCGGTCACGCTGACCATCGGCCTGTCTCTCATTCTGCGGGTCGAGTCGATCCTGGCGGCCATGGTCCTGGGGGCCATGCTCGTCAACTTCCGGCCGCGCCGCAGCCGGGACGCCTTCGAATTGGTGGAATCCTTCTCGCCGCCCATCTACGTGCTGTTCTTCGTCCTGGTGGGGGCGCGCCTGAAGCTGACGGGCGTACCTGTCTGGATCATCGTCCTGGCCGTTGTGTACGTCCTGGGCCGAAGCGCGGGCAAGATTACCGGCAGTTGGCTCGGTGCGCGGTTCGCCCGGGCCCCCGCCGCCGTGCGCAGATATCTGGGCATCTGTCTGTTCAGCCAGGCCGGCGTGGCGGTCGGTCTGTCCTTGCTCGCCAGCCAGCGCTTCGGCAACAGCATGGGCGAGGCCATCGTCCTGATCATCACCGTAACGACCTTCCTGGTGCAGATCTTTGGCCCCGTCCTGGTCAAGACGGGCGTGACCAAGGCCGGCGAGGTCGGCATGAACATTACCGAAGAGGACCTGATCCGCGCCCGGTCGGTCCAGGACGTCATGAACAGCAAGCCGGCCGTCATGCCGGCGGGCATGGGGCTGGGAGAGGTCATCGACCTTGTCAGTCAAACGGACAGTCTCTACTATCCCGTCGTCGCGGTTGACGGTGCGCTCGTCGGCGCCGTCACGCTTCACGGGATCCGTAATACGTTCGCCACCGAGGAGCTGAACGACTGGCTCGTCGCGCTGGACATCATGGAGCCGGTCGTCGCCCGCGCGGCACCGCAGATGCCTCTGGGGGAGGCCTTCGAGCAGGCGACCCGCCACGGCGTGGACTACCTGCCCGTGGTGAACGGGCAACAGGGCAATGTACTGGTCGGCCTCCTGGACTGCCGCGCCGTGCGGCGCGCGCTCAGTGCCGAGGTATTGTCACGACAGGAGAAGGCCGATAGCATCCGCGGCACGTGATATGCGTCTGCCCAAGAACAGAAGGCTCGCGAGCAATCGCCAGTTCAAAGCCGTGCTGGATCACGGCCGACGGGCCACGGACGGTTTGCTCGTCCTGTATATGGCTCCCAATGATTGCGGCTACCCGCGCCTGGGCATCTCGGTGGGCAAGTCCCTGGGCAACGCCGTCGTGCGGAACCGCGTCAAGCGGCTCCTGCGGGAGGCCTTTCGCCAGAGCCAAGACCGCATCCCGCAAGCTTTCGATTACGTCCTGATGATTTCTCCCTCGATACTCAGGAGATGGAAGCACACCAACAACGACGGGAAGGCACGGGCCGCCCTTACCTTCCAGCGCGTGCGGGAGTCTTTTCTAGCACTGGCCGGGAGGGCAGGTTGAGTCGGATTCTGCCAGGGTTGCCACTGATAAATCGTCGGTTCCAGCGCTTCCCGCTTCACGGCCCTTGCTGTATACTATGACGCAGATAGTGTTGGTGCAATCGTGCCGGAGCATGTGTTGAACGAAGAAACAGAACTGGTCCCCATAGGGCAAGCGGCGAAAACAGCCGGCGTCTCGCGGCAGTCCGTGCAGTATTATCTTATGGTGGGTCTGCTGGAGCCGACGAAGATCACACCGACCGGCAGACGGTTGTTCGACCGCAAGGCCGTTGAGCGTATCCGACTGATCAAGAAGCTCAACGACAGCGGTTATCCTCTGCGCGCCATCCGAGAGCTGTTCATGGAAGGACGGTTATGATTTACTATTTACGAATTATGATTTATAAGTAAACGACCATCGGCTAAAGCCGATGGCATTAAGATGAACTTCTTATATATCGTCAAACTGAAGTCTCCGCCTCAAGGCGGGGGATTTTCTCCCATCCCCCGAAGGAGACATTAAAAAGAACCGAGTCATTGGCCCGTACCGCAATCGCCAAATGGTAATTCGTAAATGGTAATTTGAAAGGGATCGCGCGTGAGTGATTACGAATCTGCCCAGCGACGGCGGGATGTAATCGTGGGCATTTTTGTCGTCATCGGTTTGGCGGCTCTCGGATGGATGGTCTTCAAGTTCGGCGATCTTCCCACTGCCGTGACTCGCCTGAGATCCTTCGAGATTTTCGTCCAGTTCCCCACCGCGCCCGGCGTGCAGGAAGATACGCCCGTACGGTTCGCCGGCTATCAAATCGGCCGGGTGACCGAGGTCCGCCCGCCCGCGGTGCGGACCGACCTCAATACGGGCCAGAGATACCACCAGACCCTTTGCGTTCTGAGCATCAACAAACAGTACACGGACATCCCCTGCAGCGTCGAGGTCAAACTGATGACGCGCGGGCTCGGAAGCAGCTATCTCGAACTCAAAGTGGACCCGAGCAAGCTGCCTGCACCGCTCCTGGACCCGAACGATCCCAATTCCTGCTTCCTGCGAAACGGCATGCTCCTGCAGGGCTCGACGGGCATGACGAGCGAGTTCTTCCCCGAAGAGAGCCAGGAGAAACTGAATAGACTGGTGGAAGGGATCAGCGCGTTTGTCGCAAACGCCAACGAGATCATCGGCGATCCGAACAACCAGGAGAATCTCAAGGCCACGCTGGGCAATCTGACCGATGCCTCCGGCGAGTTGCCCGCGGCCATCGAGCAGGCTACCGCGATGATGACGGATGCGCAGAAAACGCTGGAGGAGTACCGCCGGCTCGCCATGACGGGCGGCGAGACGCTCAGGAGCACCGACGCGCGGATCGAGCGACTCGTCGCTTCGATGGTCAACACCAGCGACGAGCTGGGCCGGGCCGTTTCTCAACTGCGACTGGTCCTGGAGAAGGTCAACCGTGGCGAAGGCAGCGCCGGCCGACTCATCAACGACGGCCGACTCTACGAAAGCCTTCTCGAAAGCACGACTCAACTCAACGTGCTGTTGAAAGACCTCAACGAGCTGATCGACACCATCAGCGAAAAGGGCCTGCGCTCGATCTATTAGCGGAGTATGGCCGGCCCGTCCGAAGCTCATCCATCCGTGGATTGCGATTAACTCGCGCGACATGTCATCCTGAACGGAGCACGGCGCAGTGAAGGATCTGGGCTGCGCCGTGGGAAAACCCCTCATTCGTGGGCCAGATCCTTCGCCTTCGGCTCAGAATGACAGAACTTGATTGCGGAGGAAATCTTCCTCATCCATATCACAAGGACTTGCCGGTCTCGCGATGAAACTTGTCCGGCGTGGGATTCTCGGGGACTATGTCGCCGGTGTCGCGCACCCATTCCTGAAGCACCTGGCGCATCCGCTCCAGCACGCGGGCGTATTTCGGGTCGGCCGCCACGTTCAGGAGCTGATACGGGTCCGCCCCGAGGTCGTAAAGCTCCTCGGCGGTGCGCGGGACAGCGAAACAGCCAAGCTGTGCCGGTGCGAGCCTGCCTTCGGCGTGCCGCGTTCGCATGGCCTGGAACGTGATGCTCCGCACGGCGTCGGCCGGCGGTGTGCAGGGCAGATCGGGAAACGCGTTGCGCAGGTAGAGGTATTCTCTCGACCGCACGCTTCGCTCATGGGCCTGGTAGTCGTGCCAGTTGTGCTCGGCGAAGACGTAATCGCGAATCGAGGCCCGTGAATCCGCCAGCAAGGGCGCAAAGGACTTGCCCTGGAAGGTGGGCGACGGGCTCAGGCCTGACAGCTCGATGACCGTCGGCGCTATGTCGATGGCGCTGATGAGACTGTCGCAGAGGGCGCCCGGCCCGACCTTCTCCGGCCAGCGTACGATGAACGGCGTCCGGACGCCGCTGTCGTAGACGGTTGTCTTGCAGCGCGGAAAGGGCCGGCCGTTGTCGGAGAGGAACAAGACGAACGTAGTGTCCGCCACGCCCTGCCTGTCGAGCTCGTCAAGCACCCGGCCGACGTAGCCATCCATCCGCGCCACCTCGTCGTAGTAGAGCGCGAGGTCTTTTCGCGTCTCGGGGATGTCAGGCAGGAAAGGCGGCACCACGGCGTCCTCGGGCCGGTGCGGCTGCGGGATCGTGTTCGGCCGATAATCCCGGTGGGGGTCCATGGCGGCCAGCCACAGGAAGAAAGGCCGGTCTTTCGGCCGATCCCGCAGGGTCTCGACCCATCTCTCGCAGCCGCTGGGCGAGCCGCCGGTGATGGTATCGAAATTGGCCCTGGCCGCCTCACCCAGATGCCACTTCCCCGCGCAGGCCGTGTAGTAGCCCGCCTTCTTGAGCAATCCCGCAAACACCACCTGGTCCCCCGGCAGCGGCTGGTGCAACTCCTTGGCGCCGGTGTTGTGCGGATAACGCCCCGTCATGATGCTCGAGCGCGACGGGCTGCACGACGAGCAGGTCAGGAAGGCGTGGGTGAACTTCAGCCCCTCGGCCGCCAGACGGTCGATGTTGGGCGTCCGGATGTGTCGGTGGCCGTAACAGCCCAGATCGCCCCAACCCAGATCGTCGGCGATCATGATGACGAAGTTGGGCCGCCGGGCCGAAGGACCGGCAGTCGTACGTGGCCGATCCGCCGTGAAGAGTGAAATCGCGCCAACTCCCGCGACGTGAAGAAAGCGGCGCCTGCTGCACCTGTCCATTCTGCATATCCTCCCGAAGCCATGCCTGGATACCATGCAAAACGCGCCTATTATACTCACGGCACGTCAACAGGGAACCCGGTACCATGTCAAGTGAGCCGGCGATCTGGCCGAGTTGGCATCAATCCGCCTCCCCACGGCCGTTCGGCGGGCGGTCGGGCTGGGGATTCTCCCCGTGGCAGAGCCCACATTGGGCCGGGCCCACTTGAGCCTGACCGACGCCGGCCTGGGTGTGGCAGGTCGCACAAGGCGGTACGGTATGAGCAGGGACCTCGTGAAACCGTGTCTCAACGTCCCGGGCGACCGGCCCCACCGGCTCCCAGTTCGCCTGTCCGTGGCAACTCTCGCAATCCGGCCCCAGCGTGGAAGCATGCGGGTCCTCGTGACATCCGCGGCAGCCCTTGGCGACGTACGCCGCGACCGGGCCCCGGTCGTTGTGACACCGAAGGCAGGCCGCCTGCGCATGCGCTGCTTCCAGCCGATACCCCGTTTCTTCCTCACGGTCGAAGGAGAGGTTCTTCCGCAGGGCGCTCCCACCCTGTCCCACGTGGCAGATCCCACAGCCGCCCGGAAACGTCCGGTGCGACACGACCTGGCCCCACGGCCCACTCCAGGCACGCCTCGATGTATCCAGGTGGCAGCTCAGGGCAGCGGCGACGCCGACCCCTATGAGCAGGCCAACCAAAGGCAGCTTCCGTCTTCGAACACTCCTCATGGTTCACCAGCCAAAACGCAGGCCCAATTCAAACAGCGTCGAGTCCACATCATCACCATTGAAGTAGGTGGCCCCCCCGAAGATACTCCAGTTGCGCGACACCCGCCCATCGAGACCCACGGACAGATAACTGAGCGAAACGTCTCCAGCTTGCGACTCGGTCTGGAGCACGCGAAACCCTGCCGCCGGCTGCACGACCACAGCCCCCTTGTTCAGTGGCAAGTACCCCGACAGGCGGCAGCCGTAACCGTCATCCTCATAGGCGACGAGGTTGCAAACGGTGATGGTCACGCTGGTGTCGCGCCAGGCGCCAAGACCGCTGCGGGTCACGCTCGCCTGCCAGCGCACGTCGCCATCGACGGTGTCCGAGTCGATGTATCCGACTTCTTCGTACAAGCGCAGGCGCCACGGCAGTTTCTGGCTGCTTCCGACCCAGTAGCGCCAATAACCGTCGTCAAAGAACCGCTCATCCTCGAACGGGAGAAGGTCGCGCTCGGCCTGATGGTCCGGCCGCTCCCAGTGGTCCACCCCGGCCCGAACTGTTACTGAGGAGGAGAGTTCGGATACGGCGAATACATCCAGTCGTGTCAGCCTTGCCCCGGTTCGGATTTCGGAGGCCCCGATGTCGAAGTCCACGGCTCCCGTCGCGTAGAGCGTGAGGCCCTGGGCCAGTCCGGCACGCTGGTCGAAGAGCAGCGCAAGACGGTCGATCTCGCCCTCATAGTACGAGTTCAGCAATCCGACCGTCCCGGAGTAATGCCGTCCGTCGCGCGGGCCTCCCGCGAGCGTGACGTAGGGCACGACGAGCGGTTCATCCGGCGATACTTCAAGATCGACTCGATTCGGTTTGAGTCCTCCGACAACGCCGACGCGAGCGTATCGCCCCTGATGCATCTGAGCTTGCAGACCATCGACGAACCCAATCCCCGGCAGCACCTCCGGCAGGAAACGGCCGAACCTGAAGAACCCACCCGTGCCGACGGGCATTTGCAACATCGCCCGGTAGACATCAAGATGGGGCTCCTGGTACTCGGGGTGGGAAAGGAACGCATCGCCGTCGCGGTACCGCAGGTCGCCCGACCACTCGAAGCGCCAGAGGAAGCCTTCGATTTTGTCCAGGCGACCGGAAGAGCCGACACGAGTGATGGAATAGCCCAGATCATTCTCAGAGTCGATCTGGAACGTCTGGCGGACCTGTATGCGCCCGTGAGAGGTCGAACGGGATCGCGATACTTCAGGCGCGCGTGGAATTGGAGCCAGCAAGGGGACGAACTCCTGCCGGCCGCCCGAGCTGTGCGAGTCGTTTGACGACCGGGAAACGTCGTTCGGATCATCGGATTTCTCCCGCATCTTCACGCCTTGTCCGAGCGACTCCTGCCGGGGGATGACCTCGACCATCCGGCCCACCAGTCTTACGCCGCCGCCATACCCCGCCAAGCGCAGCAACGCTGATTGTCTGCCGGCATGCGAAACCTCGAATTCGAAGGTGCGTCCGTCGTCGAGTTGAAGCGTGCCCGAGAGTCCGGACCGCAGGCCCTGGTCCGTTCCGGCGTCGATATAAATCCCGTCTGGGGCCTCGTACGTAACCCGACCCTGTACCAGGGTCTCGGCCGCACCGGCCCGCGCGGCAAGAACAGCCAAAGCCACCACCGCCGGAATCACCCTTCCGTATTCGAATGCTCCTGTCTTCATGAATCCTCGGGAGCCGGACAATCTTCGCCCCGTGTACCTTCAGGCCGCCTCATTCCCGCCCGGTCGGATGGCACTGGTAGCACGCCTGCGAGTCATAGCTGTACCCGGATACGTCGTCGTGCTGTCTGTCCATGTCGCTCAGCGTGTGCGCGTGGCAGTCCACGCAACTGAAGGCGCTCGTGCTGCCGGTCGTATGACATTCGGTACACGATCTATCGTGCCGTCCAGATAGAGGGAACGCGTGCCGGAACGTGGAGGGAATCCAGGCAGTCGTCGTATGACACTGCCGGCAATCCTGGGGGAAGTCGAGGGCCACGTGGTCCGGCGCCCCCTGATAGTCCGCCGCGTGACACGAATAGCAATCGGAAGGAAGAGGGCCGAACGTGCCGTCCGTGTGACACTGCGTGCAATCCAGAGCGGTGTGCGCGCCGGTCAGAGGGAACACGGTGTGCTCGTACCGCGCCGGGAGCCAGCCGCTGATGCTGTGGCATTGTTCGCAGGTATGCGGGAAACTTTGCGCCACGTGGCCGGGCGCCGTCTGGTAATCGGCGGCATGACAGGAGTAGCAATCTGAAGGGATCGTCCCGAGAACACCGCTCGTATGACAGCGGGTGCAATCCAGTCCGCCATGCCCGCCGGAGAGCGGGAAGAAGTCATGACGCACATACGCTCTCTCCCAACCGAGGGGCAAGTGGCAACGTTGACAATCGGTCGTCCAGCCGCTCGCCGCGTGGTCCGGGGAGGTCGCGCGCGCCAGGTCGGCCCGGTGGCACAAATCACACTCGATCGGGGCGCCGCGAAACTGCCCCGCCGGCGCGCCCGGATGGCAGCTCTCGCAAGGCACCACGGCGTGTGCTCCAAAAAGTGGAAAGCGCGTGCGGGCGTGTTCGGCGACCAGTCCGGCCGGCTTCCAACTGGTCTGCTCGTGGCAGCGGGTGCAGTCCAAGCCCAGGGACGAGGCATGTGGGTCAGGATGGCATCCGCCGCAACCCCGGGCGGCGTAGTACTCCACCGGTCCGCGATCGTTGTGGCAGCGGAGGCAGGCCGCCCTGGCGTGCGCGCCCTGAAGCGGATAACCGGTCTGGTTCTCGTGATCGAATGAGAAGTCCTCGCGCAGCACCTCCCATCGTTCCGTGACGTGGCAGGCGCCGCAATCGCCGGGAAACGTCCTGTGCGGCACGAGGGGACCTCATCGCTTGCCCCATCCCTGCCGCGGCGCATCCACTCTGCAATTGAGCAGGACCACCGCCGCCAGCGCAGCAGGCAATCCGACCGGGAACGTTTTGAGACGCCTGTTGTTCCGTCGAGCCATATCCACCGTGACAACCGAAGAATCGGGCCTTTCGAGGTACGCAGACCACACCCCAGTGTTCTGTCCCATCGGACAATGTGCGGTGGTGACTTGAGAAAATGGAGTAAATTCAGGGACAAACCCCGGCTCCGAGGCGGGTGTTTCCTGCAATCCCCTGCAACGATCCGGGGTAGAGTACAGCTCAGAGCAGGTTCGCGTCGCTGGTCCGCGGCACGGGTAGTTTCGCTTTGGTCGCGCTCAGCCAGCGCTGCAATCTCGCATCCAGCTCCAGGGTCTTTTCCGGCAGGACCTCCGACAGGTCCTTGTGTTCGGAAAGGTCGTCCTTGAGGTTGAACAGCTCGCAGGTCTTGCCCTCGTAGCGCTTGATGAGTTTCCAATCGCCGGCGCGGATGATGCTGTAGGGGACGACATCAGAGCCGCGATAGTGCGGGAAATGCCAGAAGAGCGCGTCGCGCTTGAGCGGCGTCGTTCCGGCGGAGCGCAGATGCTCGATCAGCGAGACGCCGTCGATGTCGCGGTCCGTAGGCAACGGGACTCCGGCCGCCTCGGCGATGGTCGGGAAGTAATCCACGCTGGTCACAGGCTCATGGCTGATGCTCCCCGGATTGACGACGCCCGGCCAGCGGACGATCAGAGGCTCGCGAATCCCGCCTTCATACGGATAGCCCTTGCCCGAGCGCAGCGGCGCGTTGTTGGTGACCGGCAGCAAGCCGCCGTTGTCGCTCGTGAAAAAGACGACGGTATCATTCGCCAGGTTCAGTTCCTCCAGGACCGAGCAGATTCTGCCGACCGCGTCGTCCACGCTCTCGACCATGGCGGCATACGCGGCGTTCTTCTGCTGGGTGGGCTCCTTGGCCTCGTACTTCTGCTTCAAATCGGCCTTCGCCTGGATCGGCGTATGCACGGCGTAGTGGGCCATGTAGAGAAAGAACGGCTGATCCTTGTGCCGACGGATGAAGTTGACGGCCTCGTCGGCCTCGCGGTCCGTCAGGTACTCCCCTTCCTTGCGCGGCGGAAGCGTCGGAATGTCGCCCTGCCCTTTGCGATAATAAGGATCGAAGTATGTCGGCGGCTGGCCGAAATCGCAGCCACCGATGTTATAGTCAAAGCCTTGCCTGTCCGGGTACCAGTCATCGGCGCCCAGATGCCACTTGCCGACGTGG
>CAYFUB010000791.1:0-6445 GCA_964346195.1 uncultured Pirellulales bacterium | reverse complement strand
GAACCGTTCGCATGAATCCCGGAAACGCCGAGGCCCCTGCCGCAGGGGCACGGGCCTCGGGTTCGTACTCTTCTGTTACGGGGCCTGGCTGGGGGAGCGGAGGCCACCGTGCCATCCGTGACAAAAGCACGGGGCCGCGATCGCGCAGGGTCAGGGCGTCGGCTCCGGTCTGGTCACGCGGATGTCATCGACGTAGATCCGGCCCGTGCCGTCCGGGCTCTTGTCGCCCACGCCGAGGTACAGCCGCTTGACCCTGGCCAGATTCACACCCGCCAAATCGTTCGCCGGAATCTTCCACTCGGTCCAGGCGGTGAGGGTCGTCGCGCCCGGGTCAGGGTGAGTCACCGTGACGGTCTTGTTGCTGCTGTCCTCCACGGTGACGTACAGCGGGCCCGGATCGTTGCCGGGATTCGGCCCGACGTTGACGACCTTCCAGTCACCTGAGATCGAGCCGCTGGTGACCACATCGGAGAACTCGGCGAGGCAGAAGCCCGCCGCCGCGTTGTTGCTGGTCACGGCCAAGCCGATATAGACGCTGCTCCCCATGCCGATGGTCTGCGGATTGGGCGAAGCGTCGGCGCCGGTATTCTCAGTGTCCGGCTGCTGGACCCAGGTACTGCCGTCGGTCGAGTAGTAGGCGGTGAACTGGTTGCCCTTGCGCTCGACCTTGACCCAGAGCGGCAAGGTGACCGCGCCGACAGCGCTGTGGGCCGAGACGGCACTGATGCCCACGGCGGGCCGGTTCTGGAAGGCCCGGCGACCGTTCGGGGTCGGGAACATGAACGCGTACGAGGACGCCGGGTCCAGATTGGCGCGGATCATCACGCCGGTCTTCGCCCAGCCGGAGGTGTTGGTCGCGCTGATGACCTTGGCGGAGATGGCCCCGTCGCCGTTGAGCCGCTTGTACACGTAGCGGAAGTTGTCGGCCGTACCCCAGATGTCCCCGGTGTTGGAGCTGATGGTGTACTGCCCGGGCGCCGTCTCGACGAACGTCGCCGTATTGCCCCGGATGAACAGGGTCAGATCACTCACCCCGTTGACCGTCCAGTCCTGCGGGGTTGTCCACTCGCGATAGGCCTCGCTGTAGAACGGCGCGTTGACGTTGTTGTAATCCATGGGCATCGACTGCTTGCCGGTGTGGACAATCGTCTGCTCGGCAAACGGTGGATCCCAGTTGCCCACCGTCGAGCCGTTGCCGGTGATCCAGCCGTCGATCCAGGTCTCGTAGATGCGGGTGTCGGTGCCTTCTTCATCGTTGTAGCTCTCGAAGTCATCGACCACGAGGAAATCGGCGGTGGTGAAGCTCCAGACCATGCCCGTCCACGGGCTGCGGGCCTCGGCGTCGTTGACCTCGTCGATCCTCCAGAAGTAGGTCTTGTTCCATTCGAGCCCGCCCGGATCGAAGGTGGTTTCCTCCAGGGTCTGGGTGCCACGATAGATGCCCGTATCGGCGGTGGTGGCTGCCGCCACGGCGGCCTCGTCCTCACCGAAATAGACGTGATGTTTGACGGCCTTCTCGCCGGCCGACCATGTCAGTACCGCATCCTGCGGGATGTTGGCATCCGTATTCTGCGGATAGATCGCCTTGGCCCGCAGCGGCAGCTGGAGGGCGCCGGCCGGGATAATCTGTCGCGGCAGAGAGGGGGTCTGCCAGTACAGCCGCGCCACGGCGCCGCCGCTGTTCTCATAGTAATCCATCTGCAAGGAGTAGATGCCGGGCTTCAGGGCGATTGGGGCGCTCCTCGCGTCGGTCGGAGCCTGATCCACCCACTGGTCGATAATCTGCACGCCGTTCAGCCACAGCCGCACGCCGTCGTCCGTGTTCGTGGTAAACGTGTACGTGTCCTCAACGGCAACCTCCAGGTCGGCCGTCCAACGGGCCGAGAACTGGTCCACGGGGATGGGGTCGCCCGGACCACCCGGATTACCCCAGTTGAAATCGATCGTCCGGTCGATGCGGGTCAGGGCCGGAGCTCCGCCGGGAACCATGCCGGTGAAATATTCGCCCTTGGCGCCGGCCTCGGGGCCGATCGTGGTGAATCGCCAGACCGCGCCCGCGTGTTTGACACCACCGGCCGTAATCTCGTCCACGGCCCAGAAGTAAGTGGTGTCGATCGCCAGTGTTCCGGGATCATAGCTCAGGACATACACGCCGCTGAGCTTGCGTGCGGCCTCGTCGCGGTTCTCCACCGCGCCCTGGTCGGTGCTGAAGTACAGGTCGTGCTTCAGCGCTCCCTGGCCTCCCGTCCAGGACAGATCGGCATTCGGGTCGACCCATTTGCCGCCGTCGGCCGGCGAAGGGAGATATGCCGTCAGGGGCGCCGCGCTGAAATGCCACACGTCGCCCGTGTGTGTCGTGCCGTCGCTCTCGACCCCATCGATCCGCCAGAAGTACGTGGTGCCGGGCTGCAGGACCGCGAATTGCGCTACATAGAACGGAACGTAGGCCACTTGAGGGCCCACCAGGTCGGCCTCGGTCAACTCGGGCGTCGTACCGAAGTAGACCCTACTGTACACGGCCGAACTGCCTGGCGACCACGCCAGCAGCGGCAAGCTCACGCCGATCGCGCCGTCGGCCGGCGACGGGCCGTAGGCCTTGGGACGGAACGCCAACTGCTTGATCTCACTCACCGGCAGGATATGGTCGTAGACGCGCACATCGTCGATTTGGCCCGTGAAGTACTCGTTCCACTGATTGCTCCCGATGCGGAAGGGCCCTGTGCCGGCGTTCATGGCCGAGCTGTCCAGCCGCTCGGTCTCAGCACCGTTGATGTAGAAGATCAGCCCACCGCCGGTGTTGGGTTTGAACGTCACCGCGACGTGCTGCCATTCCCCGATCACCAGGGGGGACCTCGTGCCGTTGTGGTCCCGAATGCCGGGTGTCGTGAACCGCAGTTGCGTGGCATTGGCCTTGAACGAGTAGGCCGCACTCCGGCCGACGAAGCTGTGCTGCGCGCCGAGGACGCCCGGTTTGACCCAGCAGCAGATGCTGATTGCCTCCGTGATCGCGAGCTTGGCGGGATTACCGAAGTCGATCCAGTCATCGCCGTCCAGCTCAAGCGCCCCGTCGCGGATACCGGGCACCCACTCCGGGTCGCCCTGGAAGGTTCCGTTGTAGCCGTTGCCGCTCGAATCAAGGACGGTCGTGCCGGAGCCCTCGTCAAAAGTCCACCAGCCGACGAGGTCCCCGCAGGCTACTTGGGCCAGGCCCATCATACAGATAAGGGCCAGACGAATCGGTTTCCCGTACATGGTCAGCCTCCTTCTCAAGAACAATACTGAACTCAGTTGCACACCTGCAATTTCACACAGGCCATTCGCACGAACGCCTCCCGGTCACCCGTCGCCGAGCTCTGCCACGCCCCCACGCGCCTCCTGCCCGTGAGGCCACATGACGCCGACTCGACATCCGCCCCCTCCTATTCGGCGTTGACGGGCCGCGTCACGCGGATATCGTCGATGAAGAGCCGGCCGGCACCGGCCGGGACGGCATTGGCCCGGTCGCCAACGCCGATAGTCATCTTCTTGACCTTGGCCGCGTTTACACCCGTGAACTGGCTCAGCGGAATCTGCCACTCGGTCCAATTGGTCCTGGTGAAAATCCCGGCATCAGGGTAGACGACCGTGGCGGCGCGTCCAGTGCTGTCCTCAAGAACGACGTACAACTGGTCGGGGGTGTTGCTCGTCCGACCCCGGATGTAGAGCGTCAGGGTATCGACGCCGTTGATAGTCCAGTCCTGCGCCGTGTCCCAGCTTCGCTCGGCTTCGGAGTAGTAGTAGGGTGCGACCACGTTGTTGTAATCCATCGGCATGGACTGGTTGCCGCTGTGGACGATGGCCAACTCGGCAAAGGGGGGATCGGTGTAACCGACCTGCGAGCCGTTGTCGTTGACCCAGCCGTCGAGCCACGTCTCATAGATTCGGCTGTTCGTGTCCTTCTCATCCGTATAGCTCTCGAAGTCGTCCACGACGAGGAAATCGGCCGCAGTGAAACTCCAGACGCTGCCTTTTTGCGTGCCGCTCGCGCCGACCTCGTCAATTCTCCAGTAGTACGTCTTGCCCCATTCGAGTTCGCCGGGGTCGAACGTGGTCGAGGCCAGGGCCTGGCGTGCCCGATAGACGGTCGTGCTGGCGGTGGTGGCGTCGGCCACGGCCTGGGCATCGTCGCCGAGATACACGTCGTGCTGGCCGGCCTCGTCGCCGGCGCGCCAGCTCAGGAGCGTATCTTGGGGCACGTTGACGGCGCCATCAGCCGGCGCGGGCATTCCGGCGTGCAACGGCGGCTGCAAAGGACCGCGCGTGATGACCCGTCGGCCCATCGACGGGCTCTCCCACGAGAGTCGTGCGGCGGCCCCGCCCGTGTTCTCGTACATCTCCATCACGAGCGAGTAGACCCGTCCCGGAACCAGGTCAAGCGGCGCCGAGGCATTGTCCACCGGTGCATGATCGGTCCAGTTGCTGATGACGCGGACGCCGTCCAGATAGACGCGCACGCCATCGTCGCTGCGGGTAACGAGCGTATAGGCGTCGGCCCGGTCCACCTGCAGGTCCGCCGTCCAGCGGCAGGAGAACCCGTTCGTTGGGACACTCGCGCCGGGCGAGTTCGTGCCGAGCGTCGTGCCGTCGGGCCAGGTAAAGTCGATCTGGTCCTCAATGCGCGTCTCGGCCGGAGCGCCGGACAGATCCATGCTGGCGAAGTATTCCCCCTTCACGCCACCGCCCGGGCCGAGCGTGGTGAAGCTCCAGAGCGGCCCCGTCCGCACGTTGGTCGAGGCATCGATCTCGTCCACCCGCCAAAAGTGCGTGGTGTCCGCCGGCAGGGGACCCGGGTCGAAGGTGAGACCTCCCTGGCGGCTCTTGAAGGTCCCGCCCGTACCCGCGAGGACGGTGGCTTCGTCGGTCCCGAAGTACAACTCGTGTATGATGGCGTTCAAGCCGGCGGTCCAACTCAGATCGGCGTTGGGATCGACCCACCGGGCCTTATCGTAAGGCTGGGGGTTGTACGCCGTCAGCGGGGCCGCCGTGAAACTCCACACGTCCCCGGTGTGCACGGTCGTCAAATCGGCCTCGATCTCATCCACGCGCCAAAAGTACGTGACGCCGGGCGTAAGGCCGGGCGCGTACCAGATTATCGTTCCCGGAGCACGGCGGCTCACCAGGTCCGCCTCCGTCAGCTCGGGCGTCGTGCCCACATAGACGTCGTGCAGGACCGCCGTGACGCCCGACTTCCACTGGAAGAGCTGGCTCGTGACGCCCTGCGCGCCGTCGGCGGGACTGGGGCCCCAGGCCTTTACGCGCGGCGCGGGATGGAAGCCGAAGAGTTCCGTCACATCCTCAGGCGACAGGGACCGAGCGTAGACGCGGGCCTCGTCGATGAAGCCGTTCCACGTGCAGTTCGAGCAGGCATTGCGCGAGCCGATCATCATCGACAGCCCGTTGTCGCTGTGCTGGTTCGGGGGGATGTTCGTCGTGTTGGTGGCGCGCAGCTCCGCGTTGACATACACTTCCGTGACCTCGCCCGGCCGGTAGATGCCGGTCATGTGGACCCATTCATCCGTCGGCAGAGGCTGCGTGTCGAGCGTGCTGAGATTACTGGCGCCGCCGTTGATGCCGATCTGGAAGGTGGCGGGGTATCTGACGCCGCCCGAATCGTTCTCGATGTTGAGGCTCCACGACCGGGCGCCACCACCGCCGGCCTTGGCGATGACCCGGGCGTTGTTCGTCTGACCCCCGGTCAGGAAGACCCAGGCCGCCAGAGTCATTTCGCCCGTGATGTTCAGCAGGGGCACATCGGCGACGGTGATATTGGAGGCGGCGTCGCCGGCAAACGACATGGCCGAATCCGGATAGCCGAACCGGTCCGGTGCCGGCGTGACATTGCCGTTGATGGTTCCGTGCAGTTCGTTGCCGCTGGCGTCCTGGGCGTCGCCATCGAGTGGCCAGTAGCCGACAAGACCGGTGGTTATGTCGGCCTCCACGGTGCCGGCCAGAACCAGGCTCAGGGCCAGACCGAACGCGATTGCAGAAATTCCGCCTCTACACATGCTGAACCTCCTTCAAGAATCGAAAGAATGGATGAACGAAGTAGTCACAGATGGCACAGCCAGTCGGCGCGGCGCGGTCGATAGTCGCCCGCTGCGATGCCCGCCATAGCCCATTTGACCATTAACCAGAGATCGGCAATCCGTCCTCCGGTGCATGGTTCCCCTCCTGACAGGGTGGCGAATCTGTATTCTGCCCGTATCACCAGGCCACGATGGATCACCCGTGCAAGTATACCCCATGACACGGTGACGCGTCAACACGAAAAACCGGCGCCCAAGCGAGGGGTGCGGCCGGCATACAGTGGCGGATTCCGGCAACCTCCGGCGCGCGCTACGGACCTTCGCGAGCCTGCCGGCGAGACGCCGGCAGGGAGTTTGGCGCTTTGAGGCCACCGGCGGCG
>CAYFUB010000790.1:0-6324 GCA_964346195.1 uncultured Pirellulales bacterium | reverse complement strand
CGAGATTGCGGCGTCTGCGGGCGTCAAGCGCGTGCTCCTGGGCCACCACGCCCCGGAAGCAGACGACAAGGCTTTGCGCGCCCTGGAGCAGCAAGTAAAGAAACGCTCGCCCGGCAGCACGCTGGCGCGGGCCGGACAATGGTTGACGATTGGCGGCTGAGGAATAACCATGCTGGAAAGGCTTGAGTCCATCCTGCCCCACATTCAAAATGTCGCGTTGGCGCTGGCGGTATTGTTCGTCGCGTATCTGCTGACGATTCCGTTGCGGCGCCGGCACGCCTCCTGGGACGGCGTTGAACCGAGGCGGCGTTCCGGCCGCCAGTTCATCGTCGCGGTGTTGAGTTATCCGGCGTTCTCGATCGTGGTGCTGGTGCTCTCCCTGCCGCTGATCTGGTGGCTCTATCGCTCCGAAGAGGCGCAGGTCGGGCCGCCGTATCATCAGGCGTGGCTGTTGTTCTGGGCCGCCTACGCCGTAGTGAGGCTCGCCGAAGGGCTCTTGGTCGAGACCTTCGTGCAGATGGGACGGGCCTGTCCGCTCAGCCGGCTGACGCGCGGCTTGCTGCGCTTGGCCATTATGCTGGGCGTTTCCTTCCTCCTGATCCGCTACCAACTGGACCAGAAAATCGGCGTGCTGCTCACCTCGACGGCCATCGTGACCGGCGTCATCGGCTTCGCCATGCAGGGGGTGCTGGGCAATCTGCTGGCGGGCATGTCACTGCACGCCTGCCGGTCCCTGGCGTTGGGCGAGTGGCTCGAGGTGGATGGCGCCATCGGACAGGTGATTCTCGTCAACTGGCGTGAGACGCGGCTGCGTACCCTCGGCGGTCACGTGCTGATTATCCCCAACGGCAAGCTCGCCGACGCGACGATCCGCAATTTCTCCGCGCCCACGAGCCTGCGCCGGCACGAAGTGCCGGTAGCGGCCAGCTACGGAGACGCCCCCGGCGACGTCATCACCGCCCTGCTCGAGGCCGCGCACAGCGTGCCGATGGTCGAGAAGAACCCGGCCCCGGACGCGCACGTGACCGGCTTCAAGGATTTCTGCATCGAGTACGTGCTGCGCTTCTGGTCGAAGCAGTATGAACGCCGCACGATAATCGAGGGCGAGGTGATGCGAATGATCTGGTACAAGTTCAACCGCCGCGGGATCGAGATTCCGTTCCCCATGAGCGGCCGCCTGCTCGGCAACTTCCTGGAGGCGGTCCATGCCCAGAAATTCGAGAAACCGCTCGCCTCGGAGATCGAGCGAATCGTGGACGACCTGCTCCGCAGCGACTTCGGACGCAAGCTCATGGCCGATGCCGAGGGCGTCTGCCTGCTCAGTCGCGACGAGTTGAAAACGGTCGCCAGGAACGTGAAACGTACACGTTTCACGCGCGGCGAGACGCTCATGCGACAGAACGACGACGGAGAGTCGTTTTACGTCCTCGTCCAGGGGCAGGTACACGGCAGCATCGCAAATTCCGACACCGCCCGCAATGTCGAATTCGACCTGCGGCCCGGCTCACTCTTCGGCGAGATGAGCCTTCTGACCGGCCTGCCGAGAAGCGCGACCATGACGGCGGCCACCGACTGCGAATTGCTCGAATTCGACCGGGCCGCCTTCACACACCTGCTGTCGCTGCGGGAAGAGATTCCTCAGGTGCTCTCGGACCTGGCGGCGGCCCGGGCCGCGCAGAATGCGGCGGCGCTGGAGAAGCTGCGGGCCGCGGCCGTGGTCCCGCCGGAACTGGCGCGGGACGGTATTCTGCACCGCCTTAAGCGCATGCTCGGCGAATGGCGCGGCAAGACCACGTGACCACGGATTATGATTGATTCATGGTAGCATGCCATCCTGAACGAAGCGCAGCGCAGTGAAAGATCTGGGCTACGAACGGGAGCAACGTCTCATCCGGGGGCCAGATCCTTCGGCTTCGCCTCAGGATGACCGAGTCTGGACCGCGCAAGAATTGTCCATAATCCGTGTCAGACGGCGCCCCTGTGACCAGCGACCCATTCGACACGTGAAATGGAAAGGTCCTCAGATTTCCTGCCACTGTCCCGGGATGGGGACGGGGAACCGGCCCTCCGCGTCGGCCGTGACCGGGACCGGGCTGTCGGCGTTCACGTCGTCGAGATAGTCGCAGAACTGGAAGCGGGACTTCATCATGTCATCCCAGGTGACGGTCTGTCCCGTGTGACAGGCGGCGCGGCCCATGAGCGCGGTGAGGTCCGAGTAGACCGCGCGTTTAACCTCATTATGAGGTCGGTCGTTGCGGATATTGTCGATAAAAACGTTCCACTCGTACTGCCAGGGACTGTAGCGGTCCTTGGTCGGCGTCCACGTGATGTTCTCCCTGCCGATCCGCTGGTCTTTGAACAGGTGGACCGTGGCGGCGTGGGTCCGGCCGGAAAACTGGGCGGCGCACCGGGTGCCGTGAATATAGGTGGCGAAGTCGCTGCGGGTCTTGTCGATCCGCCGGAAACCGCAGAACGCCTTGGTCCCGTCGGCGAAGGTGTACTCGATCGAGTAGACGTCGATGTTCTGTCCGTGGTCGTCGCTGCGCGGGACGCGCCCGCCCAGGCCGTGCGCTTCCACCGGCCAGGCGTCCTTGATCCAGCAACACTCGTCGATCTGGTGGATCAGGTTGTCCACCATGTGGCCCGAACCTACCCAAAGAAGATGAATCCTGCCGAACTGGAGCTGCTCGACCAGCCTGTTGGCCTTGTCGCCCTGATTGCCCAGCCATCCGGCGCCGCCCAGGCGGTTGGCGCGGATCAGCGTTATCTCGCCCATGGCGCCTTCGCGAATCTTCTCAATCAGGGCCTGGCGGGCCGGCGAGTGGCGGCACTGGAGGCCGGCCAGGACTTTGACGCCCTTCTTCTCGGCCTCTTCGCCCGCGCGAAGCAGGCGGTGCAGACCGCCCGGATCGGAGGCGAACGGCTTTTCCATGAACACGTTGACGCCCTTGCGGATGGCGTGCTCGACGTGCACGGGCCGGATGTAGGACCGCGTCGTACACATGGCGATATCGCCGGGCCTCAGGATGTCGATGGCCCGCCGGTGAGAATCGAAGCCGAGGAACTTGCGGTCCGGCGCGACATCGATCCGGTCGCCGAACTTCTGCTTGAGGGCGTCGTAGGCCTTCGCCATGCGGTTTTCCCAGAGGTCGGCCATGGCATAGAGCTTGATCGGTCCGCCGTCGGCAACCGACAGGGCGTCGCCTACGGCGCCCGTGCCGCGTCCGCCGCAGCCGATCAGCGCCAGGCGAATCGTATTGTCCTCAACGGCAAAGGCTCCGTGCGGGAGACTCCCGAGTACGGCCGCGCCCGCGACGAGCGAGCCGCTCCGTTTGAGAAACTGACGACGGTTGACTTGGGGCTTTTCGGTGGGCACAGTCATGTTGGTCTCCTCAGTCGATGATGCGGTTGGCGGGAACCAGGTCTCATACGGATTAGGAAAAATTCTTGCGCGGCGGGCTCTGTCATCCTGAGGCGAAGCCGAAGGATCTGGCCCCAGATGAGACGTTTCTCCCATCCGTAGGCCAGATCCTTCACTGCGCTGCGCTTCGTTCAGGATGACGAGCGCCGCGCGCGAATCAATCAGAATCCGTCTCACAGGATACGTGCGGGGACAGCGCGAGATTGTAGACGCGGAAAGAGGCAGTAGTTGCGATTCCCTGTTGGAGTTCATGGATAGCGCTCCTGCACACGTCATGCCCTGTCGTACCCGGTACTGGGACTGATTGTACCGTCTCCGGGACACGAGCACCACCACCATCTTCGCCGACAGTCTTGCTGCGCGGGCCTACACTGGTAACGGAGCAACCGCCCTTTGTCATGCTGAGCGAAGCGCAGTATCCGGCCCGAGAATGAGAGACCCCACAGCGCACTGGACGCAACCTCTCCTGCGGTGCCCGAAATTCGGCATGAGAGTGTCAATTGCGGCTGTCACTTTCCTGCGACCTGTGGTATGCTGGCGGGCCGTTCTTCGAGGCGGTGGCTCTGTCGCGACCGTCGAGACATGGCACGGATTGGGTTGGCAGGCACTATGAGAGCACGTGGATTCCTGTTGCGAAGTACGATTGTGGCGGCCCTGGGCGGGCTGCTGTTCGGATTCGACACGGCCGTTATCTCCGGGGCCGAGCAGACCCTGCAGGAGATGTTCGCGGCTACGTATGATTCTCTGGCCGCGAGCATGAGGCATCTCGGCTTCCTGGGCAAGCCGGAATTCTGGCACGGCTGCACGACGGCCAGTGCCCTGATCGGTACGATCCTCGGCGCCTGGCTGGCCAGCAAGCCCTCCGATGCCTGGGGCCGCCGCAGGACGCTGCTTCTGTTGGCCATCCTGTACTTCGTCTCTGCGGTCTGGAGTGCCTTCGCCTGGGACTGGTGGTCCTTCGTCATCGCGCGATTCATCGGCGGGCTGGCCGTCGGCGGGTCCTCGGTCGTCGGACCGATCTACATCGCCGAAATCTCCCCGGCCGCCAGTCGCGGCCGGCTCGTGGCCCTGTTTCAGTTCGATATCGTGTTCGGTATTCTCCTGGCCTACCTGTCCAACTACATCATTGGCGCCCTGAGCCTCGGCAGTGTCGAATGGCGCTGGATTTTCGGCGTCGAGGCCTTCCCCGCCGCCGCCTTCTTCCTGCTGCTGCTGGGCAATCCGCTAAGCCCGCGCTGGTTGATGACGCGCGGTCGCACCGACGAGGCGCGAGCCGTGCTGCAACGCCTCGACATCGAGGACGTCGAAGGGGAACTCCGCGCCATCCAGGAGTCGATCGACCTGGATCACCACCGCATCAGGGAGCCTTTCCTCCGGCGGCGGTACCTCAAACCGATTATGCTGGCCTTTCTCATCGCGATGTTCAATCAGCTTTCTGGGATCAATGCCCTGCTGTACTACTCGAAACGCATCTTTGAGATGGCCGGCGCCGGCGCGGATTTCGCCCGCCTGCAAAGCGTGATCGTGGGTGCGACGAACCTGGTCTTCACGATGCTGGCCATGGCGGTGATCGACCGCTTCGGCCGCAAGAGGCTCATGCTCGTCGGCTCCATCGGCTATATCACCAGTCTGAGCACGGTCGCCTGGGCGTTCTACACCGAACGAGGCGGCGCCATCGTGCTGGCCAGTTTCATGCTCTTTATCGCTTCGCACGCCTTCGGCCAGGGGGCCGTGATCTGGGTGTTCATCAGCGAGATCTTCCCGAACCGCGTCCGCGCCCGCGGCCAGGCGCTCGGGTCGTTCACGCACTGGTTCATGTGTGCCCTGATCGCCTGGACCTTTCCCATGTTCGCCGAGAGAACCGGCGCCCACGTCTTCGCCTTCTATGCGGCCATGATGGTCCTCCAACTGCTCTGGGTCATTTTCGTCATGCCGGAGACCAAGGGCGTACCGCTCGAGGAAATCCAGCGGAAACTCGGCATCGAATAGCCCCGCCCTCCGCCCTTTTTATGGGGGCCCAATATTCCCGATTGACTCGCTACCTCGTGCGCGCACGCGCGCGTTTTTATAGCGTCCAAAGACTCCGGGCCGGGGTCGCGGGGCCTGTTGGTGGCCTTTGGGCAACTGTGAGGCGTCACGGACGACGCGGCAACTGCGACGTGGGGGAATCGAGGGGTACGGGGGGCGGGGGAAGAGGCCGGGGAGGCGCGGCGGATGGTTGGGTGCGACAAGACAGCCGCGGGAATGGCGGCAACTGCGGCATGAGGCGCTTGTCGCCGGAGCAGCGGGCGCCAAGAGAAACGAGCGGCAAAAGGAGGATGGCAGACTGGGAAGCCCGCCGTGTCATCATTCACAGCTTCACATCTTCGCCCTTATTTCCATCGAAGGTGCTTCAATTCCTCTTCGGTGCGGATGAACTTCACGGTTCCATCGTTCAGCAGGACCAAGCCACCGCGTGGGTCGTGGTTGTCGAAGGTGAACAATTCCGGTCCGCCGTGCTGGTTCCAGCCCGCTTTCGTCTCGAACAGAAGCACCCTATCCGGCCGGGAGTCGCCCTGGCAATCCGGATTCATGGCGTAATGGGATAGGCCTTCACCCGCCGCGGGACAGCTATGCGCTCTCACGACCAAGTCCGGTGCCGCCATTCCCCTATAGGCGTGCATAAGACGTTCGCACCATTGGGTCGCCATGGGATAGACTACATCCTTACCGGGGGATGATTTTAGGGATGCGACAGCTTGGATTCTGTGATATCCGCGCAAGCGATACCACAAATCCTTGAGGTTACTGGCGCACTGCGCGCGTATCTCAAATGGCTGGACTTGTGGGATGAATTGCCTCAATTCCAACCCAGGACGGCTATAGTGGAACCGCTGCTTTGCGTCGGTCTCAAGCTCATCGTC
>CAYFUB010000789.1:0-2708 GCA_964346195.1 uncultured Pirellulales bacterium | reverse complement strand
GTTCGTAGGCCAGATCATTGGGCCCCCAAACGCAATCATTCGCGTTTGGGGAACCCCTTCACTGCGCTGCGCTTCGTTCAGAGCCTGCCCTGAGCGTAGCCGAAGGGATGACACACGGGACGCAAGAATTATTCATAATCCGTATTACAGGGCAGGCGTCCTTGCTCGCCTGCCCTTGCCAAGCCGGGCTTGAGATGCCGCATGATTGCCGGCTGTCGTTGTGAATCGGTGTGTGCCCGGGAGGTTCTCAGAGCAGCCTCCCCGGGAACGCCCGTATCCTGGAGGGTGTGTGAGAACCTGCGCGTTTCCCGGGTGGCATCGTCAAGGGGTCCCCAACGCGATACATCGCGTTGGGGGGCCCCAAGCGCAGCTTGGCGATGGCGGCGTTATCGCGCGTAAGACCATCGCCAAGGCCTTCGGCCTTGACGCTGCCACCCGTCAGATCGCGGCGGCGCAGTTATTTCAGCTTCTCACCCACCTTCTTAGGGTAGCCGGGAGCTGAATCTGTAGGTGCCGGAGCCGATCTCGAAGACGGCGCTGTCGTCCTGCGTTCCCACGAATCGCACGGCCTGGGCCTGTGAGGCGGGTTTCTTGCCCTCCAGCACGCCGGCGGCGTCCTTGGCAGGGATGTGGACCGTGGCGGTCGTGTTGGCGGGGATGGCAACATCGAGCCGAAGCGATTCGCCGTCGGTCTTCCAGGCCGTGGCGATTTTGCCGCGGATGGAGTCGTAGCGTGTCTTGGCCCAGGCGATGCGGCCGCCCGGCTGCGGGCGGATGACAATGTGTTTGTAGGCCGGACCATTAGTGTCGATGCCGCCGATGGTCTTGAACATCCACTCGGCGACCGCCCCGAAGGAGTAGTGGGCGAAGGAGTTCATACCGGGGTCCTGGAAGCCGTTCTCCGGCGTCCAGCCGTCCCAGCGCTCCCAGATGCTCGTGGCCCCGTGCCGGATCGAAAAGCCCCAGGACGGGAACGTGTCGTTGTGGAACAGATGGTAGGCGGCGGGGGTCTGGCCGAAACGGGTCAGCGTGCCCATCAGGTCCTTCGTGCCGACGAAGCCGGTCGAGAGGTGCCAGTTGCGCTCCCGGATATTGTCCACCAGGTACTTCACGGCCGTGCTACTCATGGGCGGGACGCCCATGCTACTTTCGGGCAGCAGGTCGAAGGCCAGCGCCAGGACATAAACGGTCTGCGTGTCACCCTTGATCCGGCCGTCCCGGGCCACGTAGGCATCGTTGAAGGCCTTGCGGATATCTTCAAAGAGCTGCTGGTACTTCCTGGCGTCTTCCTGTTTGCCCAGCACTTGGGCGACTTCAGCAACCAGTTTCGTGCTGCGAGCAAAGTAGGCGGTGGCGAGCACGTCCTTGGGCGTATCGGCCTTGATGCTCAGCCAATCGCCGTAGCCCTGGGCCGGACGCAGCAGGGTCCCCTTTGTCGTGCCCTTGCAGTATTCAATCCATTTCTGCATGGCGTCGTAATGCTCGGCCAGGATGCGCGTGTCGCCGTAGACCTGATAGATCGTCCACGGGCAGATGACGCCGGCGTCGCCCCAGGCGGCGGTGCCGCCGCCCATCGCCACCCGTCGCGGCGCCACGTCGGAGAAGCCGCCGTTCTCAAGCTGGGCGTCCTCGACGTCCACCATCCACTTGGTGAAGAACGCGGCAATGTCGCTGTTGTACGTGGCCGTGCGGACGTAAATCTGTGCGTCGCCCATCCAGCCCAGGCGCTCGTCGCGCTGCGGGCAGTCGGTCGGGATGTCGATGAAATTGGCCCGCTGCGTCTGGCAGATGTTGCGGTACAGCGTGTTGGCCATCTCGTCCGAACACTCGAAACTGCCGACCACGGGCGTAGCGGAGGTCAGCTCGACACCCGTGACGGCGCCGAGATCGGGCTTGCCGGGATAACCTGTCAGTTCCACGTACTGGAAGCCGTGGAACGTGAAACGGGGCTGCCATTCCTCGCGGGCGCCGCCTTTGCAGATGTACGTGTCCGTGGCCCGCGCCCCGCGCAAGTTGGTCGTGTAGATCGTGCCGTCGGGGTTGAGCCGTTCCGCGAAGCGCAGCACAATCTTCCGGCCCGGCTGTGCGTGGCGGACCTTCAGGCGAACGAATCCCGCAAAGTTCGTTCCCATATCGTAGACATAGGCGCCTTCCTGCGGCTCGGTCATCTTCACCGGCTTGCTCCGTCGGAACTCGCGCACCAGGACGCCGGGATAGGCCTCGATCTTCACGGGAATGTTCTCTGTGACATCGACCGGCTGCCATCGGTTGTCGTCGAAGTCCGGCGTGCTCCAGCCGGGGATCTCCTGGCGGGCGTCGTAGGTCTCGCCCATGAGGAAATCGCCTTCAAGGATCGGTCCCGTGGCGGCCTTCCAGGTCTGGTCCGTCGCGATCGTCTCGGAGCTGCCGTCGGCGTATTCGACGTGCAGTTGGGCCAGGAACTGCGGATTCTCGCCGTAGTGGTCGCGAATGTGCATCCAGCCGATATGGCCGCTGTACCACCCGTCGGCCAAGATGCCCCCAATGGCGTTGAAACCCTTCTTTACCTGGTCCGTGACATCGAAGGTGTTGTAGTAGACCCGGATTTTGTAGTCGGTCCAGCCCGGCGTGAAGTGAGCATCGCCCACCTGCCGGCCGTTGAGGTACAACTCGTAGTTGCCCAGGGCCGACGCATATACGGTCGCCCGCTTGACGGGTTTTTCCAGCAC
>CAYFUB010000788.1:0-13042 GCA_964346195.1 uncultured Pirellulales bacterium | reverse complement strand
CCCTTTGGGCCATCGCCATCGCCTGCTCGTGCGTCCACTTCGGGTTCTCTTTCTGCAGGCGGGCAACCTCGGCTTCGTCAATCGACAGGTTCTCGCGGAGATAGTTGTTCACCAGCATTTGAATGAGCTGCTGCTGCTCGAACTGCTCGATGCCGGACCGGATCATCTCATCGTTGAGATACCCGAGCTTGCGCCCCTCCATGCTCATCGCTTTCTCGGCGACCATCGTGCGCAGGACCGCCTCGGCGGTAACGGGCCCACGATCCTCTACGTCCTCCTCCCCGCGCGGTCGGATCGCCTGCACCAGCCTCGCCTCCAGCTCGTCGCGCGTGATGGTGTAGTTCCCGATCCTGGCCACCACGTCAGGCGACACCGGCGCCCCCTGTCTGGCATTCAGGTCCCTGGGCGGTGTGGGGGTCGGCGCCGACGTCTTGACAGGCTCCGGGGCCGGCCCCGGCGATTCTTTTACTCCAAGTCCGGCAAGGACCGACGGCGCGAGCAGCGTGAGCGAAACAAGCACGATAAGAGACAAGGATTTCGCGGGAATGGCCTTACTCATCCGGACTCTCCTGAATTGCCGACCCTGCCCTCCGCTAATCAATGAATCACTTTGTTTAGAGGATAGGTAATGATCCCGGAAGCTCCGGCCCGCTTGAGAGCCGGGACCAGGGACCTCTCCACGCTGTCGTCGATGATGACCTCGATGGCCACGTACTCCGAATCGGCCAGGCTCGACACCGTCGGGCTTTTCTCAGCGGGCAGGACCCCAAGGATCGCCTCCAGGTCGGCCCGCTTGACGTTCATCTTCAGACCGACCTTGCTGCGCGCCTCGATCGCGGCCCTGAGCAGGATGGACAGGTTCTCGATCTTCTCGCGCTTGAAGCTGTCGCGCCAGGCCTGGCGGTTGGCGATCAGCCGTGTCGTGGAGACGATCACCGTATCGATGACGCGCAGATTGTTGGCGCGCAGGGACGCACCCGTCTCCGTCAGCTCGACGATGGCATTCACCAGCCGCGCCTTTACCTCCGTGGCGCCCCAACTGAACTCCACCTTCACCGGGATGTTCCTGCTCTCGAAATACTGCTTCGTGACGCCGACCAGCTCCGTCGCGATGATCCCCCCTTTCAGGTCCTCGGGGCGCGTCACCGGCGATTCATTGGGCACGGCCAGCACCCAGCGGGTCGGATTGCCGGTCTGCTTGCTGTACGGCAGCTCGCAGACCTCCACGATGTCGCACCCGTTCTCCGTGATCCAGTCGAGGCCGGTGATGCCCGCATCCAGGACGCCGTCGCCTACGTAGCGACCCATCTCCTGGGCGCGCAGGTACACCGCTCGGATCTCCTCATCGTCGAGCACGGGCCAATAACTGCGTTCCGAATCGGAAATATGCAGCCCGGCCTTCTCGAACAGCTCGATGGTCGCTCTCTGCAGGCTCCCCGCCGGCAGGCCGAGTTTCAGGATTCGTTCCGAAGCTGTGTTCATTGCTTATACCTGTGGACTCTTCTCGTCGAACGAGTGTCGTCTTCGCGCCGGGCGAAACGCTTATTTCCTGGCCCTGGATGTCTTCTTGGACTTCTGCCGGGTCCGGCCTTTCGTTTTCCTGAGGCGCTTGCGGGATTCGCTTTCCCGGCGCAGAAGGGCATAGAACGCATAGGCGTCCCTGGCGGGGATTTGCCGCGTCAGGAAGACCTCTACATCCTCTTCGTTCGCATCCGCCTCGACGATCCCGTTGCGCTTGAGGTATTCAACCATCCCGCCGGTCAGCGGAACCGCGTGTGCCTGCAGCGACGTCAGCATGCAGTAATTGACGACAAAGCGACTGACACCCTCGAGTTTCTCGATCCCCTGCCGGGCGGGCCGCTTGCCCAGTTTCAGGAGCGGCTGGAGACTGATCTTATGGTACTCATCAAAGACATCTCTCAAAGCCGAGGTCAGCGCCAGTGCCGTGCTTCGGCTGGACGCCGTGTCTCCGCCCAGCGTCTCAACGATCTCTTCGACCCGTGAGACCCGCAGGTCGTTCCAGTCGACAAAAGCCGCCTTGATTTCCCTGATGGCTTTGTGGGCCGCCGACTCGTTCATCCGTTCGTGGATGATGCCGCAAATGAGAGCCTCGACGGGATCCTCGTAGGTCGTCTTCTCGACCTTGGCGTATGCACGCTTCAGTCCTCGGTAGAGCTTTTTCAGGCGTTGAGCATATTCCTTACTGTTCTTCATGGCCCTTCCAGAGACCGCAGCCGGTTGGCGCCTCACAAATCCAAGCGCGGGAGCAGTCTAACGTCGATCGCGCCTATGCCGCGGTGCGGCGGCACGCCACCCTACTGTTTCGGCTCGGTATCCCGGCCCTGACGTTCGTTTGCCACCTGATCGATCAATCTCATCGTCTCCAGCGTCTTACGAAACTGCTCATCCACACGAAAACGCAGCACCGGACAGAACTTGCTCTCCAGGGCCTCAGCCAGGAAAGACTGGATCCTCGACCGGGCGTGTGTGATGGCCGCAAAAGTCTTGTCCCCGGCACCTTCCGTCGCAGCGAAGATGCTCAAATACACGTCGGCACTGCGCAAGTCCGCCGTCACCTCCACCCGGGTGACGCTGGTGAAGCCCGTGATCCGCGGATCGCTCAGACGATTGGCGATCACGTCGCTCACGACCTCCTTGATCACGCGGGCAACCTTTTCCTGCCTTCGGGTAGGCATAGCGATACTTCCCTTTACGACTGCGAACGGGCGACTCAGGACTGCAGGGTCCGGGCCACTTTGACGATCTCATAGAACTCCAGAACGTCATCCACCTTGATATCGTCAAAGCCGGCGAGCTTTACCCCACACTCGAACCCCGTTTTGACTTCGCGGACATCGTCTTTGAAGTGCTTCAGCGATTCGATGGCAATGTTGTCCCGCACGACAATATTGTTCCGGATCAGCCGGACCTTTGCATTCTTGGCGGCCATCCCGCTGCTGACATAGCAACCGGCCACGGTGCCGACCCGCGAGACCTTGAAGGTAGCCCTGACCATCGCCCGGCCAAGGGCCTTCTCCTGCTCCTCCGGCTCGAGCAGACCGGCCATCGACTTCTTCAGATCGTCGGTGATGCGGTAGATGATGTTGTACAGCCGGATGTCCACACCCTCGGCATCGGCCACCCGCGCCGCATGCTCGTCGGCAACCACGTTGAAGCCGATGATGATGGCGTTGGACGCCTCGGCGAGAAGGACGTCGCCTTCGGTGATGCCGCCCGGCATCGCCTGCAGGATATTCAGCCGAACCTCGCTGGTGCTCAGCTCCGACAGATACTTCTTGAGCACATCGACTGAGCCCTGCACGTCGGCGCGAATGATCAGATTCAACTCCTTGACGTTGCCGGCCTCAATCTGGCTGAACAAGTTGTCCATGGTAATCTGGGTCCGTTCCGCCAACGATTTCTCACGGGCACGCAGCTTGTTCTCTTCGGCGGCGGCCTTCGCCGTGTTGATGTCGTCCAGAGTATAGAGCCGGTCGCCCGCCTGGGGCACGTCGTTCAGGCCGGCGATCTCGACCGGCATCGAGCTGGTGGCAACCTTGATCTTCTTGCCGTAACTGTTGGCCATGGTCCGAACCCGGCCGTACGTATTGCCCGCCAGCACGATATCGCCCTTCTCGAGCCGGCCCTCCTTGATCAGGACCGTCGCCACCGGGCCCTCCTGAGACGACATCTTCGCCTCCACGACCCAGCCCGTCGCCGGGATCGTATCATCGGCCTTCAGATCAAGCAGCTCGGCCACGTAGTCCAGGGCCTCGAGCAGATCGCCGATGCCCTGACCGGTCACGGCGCTGGTCTTGATCACTTCCGTCTGGCCGCCCCATTCGCTCGGCGTCAGGCCCTGCTCGGACAGTTGTGCGTAAACACGGTTGATATCGCAGCCGGGAAGGTCGATTTTGTTCAACGCCACGATAATCGTCACGCCGGCGGCTTTGCTGTGGGCGATGGCCTCGACCGTCTGGGGCATAACCCCGTCATTGGCCGCCACCACGAGGACCACGATATCGGTCATGTTCGCGCCGCGGGCCCGCATGGCCGTGAAGGCCTCATGGCCGGGCGTATCGAGGAAGGTCACCGTCTTGCCGTCCCAGCTCACCTGGGAGGCGCCGATGTGTTGGGTGATCCCGCCGGCTTCACCGGCGGCCACCTGCGTGGACCGAATCCGGTCCAGCAGACTGGTCTTGCCGTGGTCCACGTGTCCCAGCATGGCGGCAACGACGGGCCGTCTCTTGAGATTCTGTCTGTCCCGCAAGTCGAACTCCTTGCGAATCTGCTCCTCCAGCGAGGCCCTCCGCTCGACGACAAGTTCCGTATCGAACTCCATCGCCACGAGTTCAGCCAGCTCGCTGTTGACGGCCTGGTTGGCCGTGGCCATGACGCCCTGCTTCATGAGCTTGCCAATGATATCGGTGGCCTTCACCGCCAACACGGCCGACAGGTCTTTCACCAGGATCGGCTCGCTGATGGCAACCTTCTTCGGCCTGACGGGCATGGCCGTCTCACGCGCGGCCTTGGAGGCGATTCGTCGCGTCGGCCGCAACCGCAGACCCTCGCCCGCGGCGGCGGTCAACCGCGCCTGTCTCTCCTCGATGTCCCTCTGCCGCCAGTTCTTCCTCAACTTGGTTTTCTTGACGGCCTCCTCATCCGTCTCTTCCTTGCGGCGCCCGTGCGTACGGTCCTTATGTCGTTGTCTTATCCCCTTCTTGTCAACGACCCCTACCCGCTTCGATTCCTCGCCGTCTTTGCCCGAATACATCAAGGGCTCGGTAACGGGAGCATCATATCGGGGTTTGGGTCTTGACCTGGGGCGATCCGGAGGCTCCGGCGCCTCGACGCGGACAACCTTGGGTCCGCTCAGTTTCGCCGGTCTGGGCTTATCCAGCATCGGTCCGGCAGGCACGACCACGATGGGCTCTCTCGGCTTCTCGGGTGGACGAATCTCCTCTTCCTTCCTGGCCGGCGGCTCCTCCACCGGGGTTACGGTCGGCGCTGGCGCTTGCTCGACGACCTCGACGGCCTGCCCCTGCGGCTCCAGAACCACCGGCTGTTCCTCCGGCGTCTCCTCTTGCACGACCGGCTCGACCGTCGGCGCCTCGGCTTCCAGGACCGACACTTCGCCTTCCGCGGTCGCCGGCTCTGCCTGTGCCTGCAAGACTCCTCTGTGTCGCGGCTTCCTCTTGACCCGGACCTCATCGAGAACCACTTTCTCGGCCGTCTCTACGGTGGTGACGTTCTCTCCCTCGCTGAACCACTCCCGGATCGTGGCCGCCAATCCCGCCGAGATCGTCGCCATGTGGTTCCTGACGTCCAGACCTTCATCCTGGCACTTTTTCACAATCGCCGCGCTCTTGACGCCGAGCTCGCGCGCTAAAATGTAAACCCTTGTCGTAGCCAAATAGCCTCCACGCTTTACCGTTCTTGTTCTCGATGCGTCGCATTCAAGGTCTTCGCCTGCTGTGCCAACGCCTTTTCCGCCTGCCTCTGGTCGGCCTCAGCGGTCAGTGCCTTGGCTTCACGATCCGCGGCATCGATCAGCCTCTCCGCCAGATCCAGCTCCAGCCGAAGCTCGTTGACCAACGGTTCGGTTCCCACATCATCGAGATCGAGAACGGAGATAATACCTAACGCAATCAGCTTATCCACGATGACGTCGTCGGTGCCCTCGACGCCCTTGACGCACGTGGCCAGCCGTTCAATTCCCTGGTTGTACTCGTCCGGAGTCAGGATATCGATATCCCAGCCGGTCAACCGTGCGGCCAGCCGGACGTTCTGGCCGTGCTTGCCTATCGCCAGACTCAACTGGTCCTCCTCAACGACCACCGTCGCCCGCCCCAACTCGAAGCACAAGGCAATCTCGCTCACCTTCGCCGGCATCAGGGCATTCGCCACCAGGACCTGCGACGATTCGTTCCAGCGGACGATGTCGATCTTCTCGCCACCCAGCTCGTCCACGATATTCTTGATTCGGCTCCCGCGGACGCCCACGCAGGCCCCTACGGGATCGACTTTGTCGTCGTAGGAGGTTACCGCCACCTTGCTCCGATAGCCCGCCTCGCGCGCCAGGGCCCGGATCTCGATGATGCCCTCGGCAATCTCGGGCACTTCGGACTCGAACAGCCGACGAATGAAGTCGGGGTGCGTTCGCGAGAGGATGATCCGGACCTGGCTGGCGGTCTCCTTCACGTCCAGGATCAGGCAACGTATCCGCTCGCCGGGACGGTGCGTCTGCCCCATGATCTGCTCGCCCTTGGGCATGAAGCCCTCCGTCCAGTGGTCCAGATTGATGATCAGCGTCCCGCCCTCGTAGCGAACCACCGAGCCGCTGACGAGCTGTCCTTTTCTCTGGGCGAACTCGCTATAGATGCTGTCTCTCTCGTCGGCCCGGATTTTCTGGATCATGACTTGCTTGGCCGTCTGGGCGGGAATACGCCCCAGCGTCCTGATATCGATGGGCTGGCCATCCTTGAAGGCGCTGACCTTGCCTGAGCTCCTGTCTATCTGAACCACAATCTCGCTGTCCGTATCGCCGAAGTGCTTGCGAGCCGCCGAAATCATAGCTTCTTCGAGGTCGACAAAGATGGATTCCTTGTCGATGTTCTTGTCTCGAGCTATGTTGTCAACGATTCTCAACAATTCCTGGTTCATGATCCGTCTTCCATAAGACCAAAAAAAAGTGGAAACCCTTTACAGTTTCCACTTCAAACACATCCCTGCCGGCCCGAGGTTGTCATCCGCCCTTTGCCTACATCAGTAGCCTCCGATAACGGTTTGACCCTGCAAACGGCTCAAAAAGCCAAACCTCATGCTCAACCTCACTGGCATTTCGACGTTGAAGCAGAAACTTCGATTCCACAGCCGCCATATGTGCGCAAGTGCAGCGCTTACCGTGCTTTATATGCTCACGCCGCTGCACTGTTTACACGTCCGCATAAGAACCATTCCGTGCACCTTTCTCACCGTGCCGACAACTATGGCAGCCATTAGCTTATACCATCAAGGCTGTTATGATAATCGTCAAACCCTTTGGAGGCAATAACTTTTTTGTATATTTTGCCCCTTTTTGGGTCCAATCTATCGCGACGGCCACAGGCCACTTGTTCTGTTAACCGAACAACCAACTAAGAAGAGAAGTCGCTCATGGCCGAAAAACTCGCCATTGGATGTGACAAATCCGGGGCTGCCCGCCGGAATCGAAGCTAGCAGCCAGCCCCATGTTCAGTAGATAGTCCACAATCGTCCGTGACCGTCCGTGTCAGTCCACGCACGGACACACACCCAATCTGTTGTGATTCAAACAGGAGATCTCCCCACTAATAGGGCTGACACAATAATATACGCTCTCGCCGCACGCCCGTTCGCTTGCGCCTTGTCAAAGTCGCGGCTTCTCGCTATATTCCCTGCGGCAGGCAGGTTACGCTCAAGATCGAGGAGTGCAAATGAAACCCAAACTGGTGGTTATCGGAGCCGCCGGACGCATGGGCCGGCGGATTGTCGCCTTGGCGGTGGAGTCCGGCCGGTTCGAGATTGTCGGGGCCACCGAGAGGGCCGACCACCCCGAAATCGGCAAAGACGCGGGCCTCGTCGCGGGCAGCGAACGCCTAGACATCGCCCTGACCGACTCCTGGCCGGCCGAGGCCAATATCGCCATCGACTTCTCCTTACCGGACGAGACCGATAATACCCTCACACAGTGCACTGCAAAGGGCATTTCGCTCGTCCTGGGAACCACCGGTCTGACCGTCGCCCAACAAGACGCGCTCAAATCCGCCGCCAAGACGGTCCCTATCGTCTACGCCACGAACATGAGCGTCGGCATGAACGTCCTATTCTCCCTGGTGGGCAAGGCGGCGGCGATGCTCGGCGAAGATTACGACATCGAAATCGTCGAGCAGCACCACCGCTTCAAGAAGGACGCCCCCAGCGGCAGTGCCCTGACCCTGGCCCGGAACATCTGCCAGGCCACCGGCCGGCCCTATCCCGGCAGCCTCACCCACGGCCGCAGCGGCAAAGACGCCCTGCGCCAAAAGGGCGAGATCGGCATGCACGCCGTCCGCGCCGGCGACATCACCGGCGTCCATTCCGTCATTTACGGCACCCTGGGCGAGACCATCACCCTCAACCACACCGCGCACACCCGCGACACTTTTGTCCGTGGCGCCCTGCGCGCCGCCGAATGGTTGATTGGCAAGCCCCCCGCCCTCTACTCCATGGCCGACGTCCTGGGAATCAAGTAGCCGCCGTCTGCCGGTGCGGCCGGCGAAGCCCGAAGCACGAAGATCGAAGATCGACAACTCCGCCACAGGCGGATGCCTGTTGCCCGGTGCCGTCCCGGAAATCCGAAACAAGCCCCAAATGCGAAGTCCGAATGACGGAAACGCTGTTGCAACATCCTCCGTCCCCCGGTTCCGATGTTACCGCAGCCACTCAGGGTCAAATAGTCGGCACCCGTGAACGACGCCAACGATAGCAATCCGGCCCTCGTCCAGTATCTTGTATAGAATTCGGTAGCTGAAGACCCTGACCTCACGATACCGGTCTTCCTGTACCTCCGGAATCATCTTGCCGATCCGTGCATGCTCCTGGAGCTTGCGCGTCTCCTTGATGATGAGTTGGACGACCCGACGAGCTTGGCGGGAGAGTCTTTCTCGATGTACGAACCGATCTGCTCCACCTGCTCGACGGCCTTGATTGTCCAGATCACCTCAGCCATTTCGCCAGTCGGCTCTCCACTTCCTCATGGGTGAGGGTTTTGCCGTCCTCGATATCCCGCTCGCCTCGTTCAATGCACTCCAGAACGTAGAGATGGTACTGGATATCCTCGAAGGTCGATTCTTCCGGCATTCGCGATATTACTTCGCATACCTTCTGTTTGATGGTCATGGGACACTCCTGACTGCAACCGACGATCCAAACGCATTCTACCACATCTGCGTCCCTCAGGCAAGTCGAATGGCTGGGGCGTCTCCAACCGGCATCGGGCACGTGCCGGCGCGCCTCCAGGTTTTTCATCGGGCGTCATCAGAACTGTTGTTGATTCGCGAAGACGAGAGGAGCCTATCCGCCCCCCGGCCGGACTTTGACTTCACACTTCAAACTTGACACTTTGGCCGCCCAGGCCTCTGTCTTCTCAATCATCAATCCAAAGGGCCGCCGGGACGCACAGAACGCAACGCCCATGTCGAAAAAGCAGAATGGCCCCCTGCTCACGTTAAGGTGCTGCGAAAGTGAACTGTGTAATTGCCCGCCGCCCCCCGGCCCCCTTTAATTCCCACACAGGAGGTTCCCAGGAGGAATCTGCAAAAAAAAACGATTTTTCGCTTGCAGGCCTCGCAGGTGATGCGTAAGATTATCTTACTATTGGTAAGGAGCTTAACCATGACACGACATGAAGCTAGGAACGCGGTGATTGCTGCCATCATTGACATACAGAAGAAGTCGGGGGACGAAGTGCCGAAGATTGGCGCGGATACGGTCGTTATCCATGGCATACCGGGCTTCGACAGCCTGCGCGGTCTAGAACTCTCGGTCGCGATGGGGCGTGTCTTCGAAGTCGGGGATGACGTCAATATCTGCGTCTCGGACGACGGCAGACGTGCGCTAACCGTCGCGGAGATTACCGATAAGCTCATGACAATGCGCCAGAAAACTCAGGAGAGATAGATAATGGTGAAAGACAAAGGACATGCCAGCCTCGCAGGTCGGTTACGCTCAGCTAGGGAAATGGCTGGCCTTTCTCAAGGCCAAGTTGCGCGCATCCTGCATATGCACCGCCCAACAATCAGCGAGATGGAAGCTGGTAGGAGAAAAGTCTCGGCGGACGAGCTTCGCGGGCTGGCGGATCTCTACGAGGTAGATATAGCATGGCTCGCTGGTTCCCGAAACACGGAGGATCAACCAACTATCGAACTGGCCGCACGCGAGCTTGCGAAGCTAAAGGACGATGATTTGGATCGAGTCCTTCGGTTGCTTCGGTCTCTCCGTCGTGAGAGGGGGGCACGGGAAGGATGATTTCTAAGGCACTTGAAAGAAAAGCCATCATCGCAGCCATGAAGGCCAGACAAGATGCTGGGGTATCGGACCAGCTTCCCCTCTGCCCTTACGACTTTGCTGTGAGCCGCGGAGTCGCCGTCCGCTTCATGGCCGTCTCTAGCATGGAGGGCATCTACGATCGTCAATCCGAGACCGTCATTGTTTCCTCCCTGCGTCCGAGTGGCCGCAGGGCCTTCACCTGCGCACATGAATATGGCCACCATGTCCTCGGCCACGGGACACACATTGATGAGCTTCCGCAGGATCGACAAGGAACGCGTTCGGCCGAGGAACTGCTCGCCGACCGCTTTGCGGGTTTCCTGCTCATGCCGCGTCTCGCCGTCGTCCAGGGATTTAGGACGCGGGGAATTCAGCCCGACAAATGCGCGGCCACCGACGCCTACCGGATTGCCTGCTGGCTCGGCGTCAGCTACGACGCATTCTTGACTCATGCAAGTCTGGCGGTGGGCGTCATGCCGGCAACCGTTGCCGAAACGCTTAGGCGCATTCGTCCTAAGGAGATCAAGATGCAACTTGCCTCTGGATACTCAACTGGTGATCTCATCGTGGTGGACCAGCACTGGACTGATGCAGTCGATCTCGTCGTTGGTGATTATGTCATGTTTCGGCCCAATACGACCGTAGAAGGCGTTGTTGTGGAAGCGGTGCGTGAGACGTCTGAGGCAAGCTACTTCCGCGCGATCTCACGTGGCATGGGACGAGCCATTCTGGGGCAATTGGCTCTGAACATACGGGTGATGCCCGCTGAATACACAGGTCTTGCGAGATGTCGACATATTCCGGAGAACAGCGATGCTTGAGCCGATTGTCGTAACATCAGAAAACGTGTCAATTGCATGGGCAGAAGCCTTCATCCGGGTCTTAGAACCAGGATCTGCTCCATCTCTTATTGTGCAAATCGACGCCTCCGAATATGGTATCATTGAAGACGAGGACGTTCGCTCCCGGTTGTCAGCGGCATTGTCGCAGCGCAAACTCTCGTCCATCGAGACCGTGGCCAATACGATCTTCCCAAATTCATTGTGGAACCCAGATGAACACCGACAGGAACTCTTTGACCGATACAAAGCGATCTGGCCCAAGATCAAGAAGTGTCGCGCTAACTGCTATGGTGTCTACTTCCAACGCCTGATTGCCTTCCCAGACTTTGGCGACGACGGAATAAACCAGCTTGAGCATATTATCAGTACGTATGGTCGCGGCAATCACCGCCACAGCGCCCACCAGGCCGCGATCTACGCTCCTGCGATTGACGCCACCAACCAAAGGCAGAGGGGCTTTCCTTGCCTTCAGCAGATCGCCTTCAGCATCGACCATGACCGGGATATGCTCACGGTTATCGCGTTCTACCCTACGCAGCACATCTTCGAGAAGGCTTATGGAAACTACCTGGGCCTGTGCCGACTCGGAGTCTTCATGGCCCATGAACTTGGCATGGAGTTTGGCGGGATGCAGTGCTTTGCGAGTCATCCTAAACTGGGTGCAGGCAAGAAAACCGAGCTGCGCCCATCATTAGGAAGGGATATTGCTGGTCTCATGGGTGACTGCGCGACGGGGGACGCATGAGCACGTTGTCCCGGGACGGACTCTGCAAACCCTCAGAACTCCGCAAGCGATGGGCGCCAATTGAGCCAACCGTGGTATTTGACACGTATTGGCGATTCGCAGCGGAACGTCAGCGCATCTTCATGAAGCGTGCCAGAGGCGAAATCCGGCCCTGGACGGGAGATTCCATACTGCGCGCGTATCGGTTCACCAATGCCTATCGAGCATCTGATCGTGTTAGTCAGTTCCTAATCCGGAACGTGATCTACGCGGGCAACCATTCCGCCGCGGATACTGTTTTCAGAATTCTCCTTTTCAAGTTCTTCAACAAGGTCGAGACGTGGCGACTGCTTCGGGACGAACTCGGCGGCATATCTCTTGGCAGTTTTTCGGTCGATGAATATGACAGAATCCTCTCTTCTGCAATGAACAGAGGGCTCACAATCTATTCCGGCGCATACATCATGCCCTCTGGAGAATCACAACTCGGTTACAGACGCAAGCACCAGAACCACCTAGCCTTGCTCGATATGATGATGGCTGACGATCTTCCCGGCAAGTTGCGACAGTGTCCGAGGATGGCCGATGCGTTCGATCTTCTGAAGTCATATCCAACCATTGGTGACTTTCTGGCCTATCAATTCGTGACCGATCTCAATTATTCAGAGGTAACGAGCTATTCCGAGATGGACTTTGTTGTGCCTGGCCCGGGGGCCAAGAGTGGCATTCGAAAGTGCTTTTCCAACCTTGGGGGCCTGACCGAAGAGGAAGTCATCTACCTGATGGCTAAACACCAGGAGGATGAATTCATTCGCCTTGGAATTCACTTTGAGTACCTCGGAAACCGCCCTTTGCAGTTGATCGACTGTCAGAATCTTTTCTGCGAAACGGACAAATACGCTCGAGTTGCGCATCCTTGCGTCCCTGGGATAGGTGAGCGAACACGAATCAAGCAACGTTTCCAGTCTAATCCTATATGCATCGATTACATGTATCCTCCGAAATGGGGCATCAACCTGAAGGTCCGCGAGCAGTTGAGGGGTGGAGAGGCACAGGAATGAACGCAGAATACGAAAGTAATGGGCGATACCAGCTACGTGAACTTAAACTGGAGGTGACGCATCGGTGCCCCCTGCAATGTGTGCATTGTTCCAGCGAAGCTGGTCCGCGCGCGTGCCGTGAGATGGCTTTGGCGGATGCCCTCCGGATCGTCCGAGAGGCGAGCGACATGGGTGTTCCGGCGCTAGCGATCTCTGGTGGGGAGCCCACCATCTGGGATGGAATTCTGCCGTTGCTAAGGCGTGTGGCGGAGTCGGAAATGAAGGTGTCGCTCTATCTGTCAGGAGTAGGCGACCACACTCTGCCAGTTATTGAGGCGATGGCGAGTATCGCGCAAGCCCGCCTGGTGTTTAGTCTATACAGCCACCAC
>CAYFUB010000787.1:0-19651 GCA_964346195.1 uncultured Pirellulales bacterium | reverse complement strand
AGGAGTCTGCCGTGATGGTCCCAGCCGGAGTAATCCACCGCCGTGCCGGAGTTCTCGTCCTCCAGCTTCCACCAGCCGATCAGGTCCGGATCGACCTCGGCAATCACCGGCTGCACGGTGAAGCTCCACACCTCGCCGGCCGTCGTAGCAGCCCCGACCACTTCGTCCACGCGCCAGAAGTAGGTCGTGCCGGGTTCCAGACCGGCCGGCGGGTAGGAGGTTCCCATCTGCTTGCTCGCCCTCTTCGTCTCGGGCGCGCCGACCTCGACGGCGGCACGGTCGGTCCCCAGATAGACGTCATGATGCATCGCGTTCAACCCGGCCGTCCATTGCAGCAGCGCGTCCGGGGCCACATAGGCCGCCCCGTTGGCGGGGCTGGGCGCCCAGGCGGCACTCGGAGCCGCGGTAAAGCTCCACACGTCGCCCTTATGGACAACGCCGTCCGCATCGACCTGGTCGATTCGCCAGTGATAGGTCCTACCCGCCTCCAGAGGGAGCGGGCTGAAGTAAGCAACCTCCACGCTGGATTTCTGCCCCTTGTACTCGGGCGCGCTTGCATCGGCGGCTGCCACGGCGGCCCTGTCGGTTCCCAGGTACACATGCTGCAAGACCGCCAGGTCGGACGCAGCCCATTGCAGCAGTGCCATAATGACCCCGGTCGCCCCGTCCTTCGGATTGGGATTCAAGGCGCTGGGGCCGTCGTACTCGGCGACACGGATGATCTCCTCCACGCTCGGGAACATGGCCAGCGTCACGTTGAAGTCCCAGATTCGCACGAAGCCGCGGAACGTGTCCCCGGCCACATAGTGCTTCACCCACGCGGCGGCATTGCCCGCGTTGTCCGTGGCCAGAACCGTCAGGTTGGGCGTAATGGTCGGGACCGCCGGACGCACCGAGGGCCACGTCTGCGTCAGCCCCCACCGGGTCCCGGCCGCGGTCAACGTGACCTCCTGGTTGGTGTTCCGGGGCGCGCTGGACGTATCGAATCCCAGTATGGCGGGTGCGCCGTAGTTGCCCCACGTGGTCCTCGCCTGGCCCACGTGCCCCTGGTTGTACAGGGGGATATCGGCGTAGAACACCACCTTGCCGCCCCCGTCAAGGTACCGGCGCAGCGTGCAGGTGGCGTCCATCGTCTCGGCCACCGTGTCCGGGAAGATGTCCCGGCAGAACACGACCACGCTGTCCTTCCCGTCGGCAATGCGGGCTTCCATCCAGACCTTGAGCTCGTCCGCGTCGAGAACCTCGTAACCGGCCGCTTCCAGACCGTCGCGCAGGTAAACGCTAATGCTGTCATCGGCCCAGTTCGTCCAATAGCGCGCGTCCCAGTAGGCGGCGCGGATCCATTCGACCCCTCCCGCCTGGGCCGCCGCCAGACCGAACACCCAGGTAAACAAAACCAGACACACCAGTCTTCTGCACATAATCGTCCTCCTTCAAGAAATGATTGTGTTTATGGATGAATTGCCTACCTCGCGCCCCTCTGTAGTCTATGCTGTCCCGGGCCTCCTTTTCGCACGGCAGGTATGCAGGTGCCGCTCTTCACTGCATGAGAACCGCCGGCCTTGGTGGATAGATCCTACCACACGATCCGGCCCACCGGCAAGCAAAATCTCCGCAGAAGTGACACGAACGGCTGAAGCACAGGTCAGCGGCATTGACACCTGGCTCCCGCTGGTCTCACTGCCTTCCTTCCCGGCGGGATTGCGCCTCCTTCTATTCCTCCCTTGGCAGCCGCAGACGGTAAGGATCACCGGGGATGGGGTCGCCGGCCAACTCGTTGAGGTAGTTTTCCACGTGCGTGTAACCGTTGCCTGACACTGCCGCGCCGTCGGTGGGATCGTGCGGGTCGAGGCCCCGGGCGTGCTCCCACGCATCGGGCATGCCGTCGTCATCGGCGTCACGCGGAGGCGCGGGTGCACCAGTGGCCAGGTCGGGCCACGGGCCGTTCAGGCTGACGCGGTAAGTGCCGGTTCTGTCCCGTACGCTGGTGACGATGCGCATATCGACGGCATCGCGCGAGGGCCGGCAGGCTCCGACAGTGGCCAGCACTTTATCCAACAGATCGGAAGTGCGATCCAGGGTAACCGGAGGCGCCGGGAAAGGCTTTCCCGCGTCGTATTGCGCCTGTTCCACCAGATGCGTGCTTCCATTGCCTTCGAGTTCATAATAGTCCCAGGTGTTGACGCCGTGTCCGATCCAGTCGTTCGTGCAACCGGCGGGGCAGCGAGGTCCCCAGTTGCCGGACAAGTACAATCTGGTCCCGCCCGCTTCCGCGTCCGAGCCGTCGATGCGCACCGGGCCGCCGTTGCCGACGTTCAGATAGGGATGGCCGCTTTCCGGACCGGCCCGCCAGAGGTTCCGGACGACGTTGCCGAAGGCGGAACTGTTGAGCGCGAACTGCCCGAACACCGAGGCGTTGTTCCCGTTCCAGTTATAGATCACGTTGTTGCAGAAATCGAACAGATTCGCTCGTTGCATCAGCGGAGTTCTCGAACCGAGATTCGCATACAGGTTGTGATGGAGCGTGACATTCTTCGGGGCGAGGTTCCCGCCGATGTGACTGCCCATGTCCGCCTCGGCGATGATATTCCACTGAAACGTGGCGCGGTCCAGATAGGAGCCATACCAATCCAATTGTGTGTCGCAACCCCACGAAACCGAGCAATGATCGACGATCACGTCGTGAACTCCGGGTACGCCCGTTCCATAAAACAGAATGTTGTTCCCGGCGTCGTGCTTCATATTGCCGCCCGTGCGAACGCGCAGGTGGCGAAAGATGATATCGTGGGCCCCGTTGACGCACCAAATCCCCCAGTCGCCGTCGGAGTGCTGAGTTCCTTTGATTTGCACGCCGCCCGGTGAAGTCTGTCCGGCTACGGTCAGCCAGGGCGTGCGCACCTTGATCGCGTTCTTCAGCGTGATCGTGCCGCTGACCTCGAACACGACGATTCGCGGCCCGGAAGCCTCCATGGCGCCGCGCAGAGATCCGGGACCTGAATCGTCGAGATTGGTCACCTTGACGATGCGCCCGCCGCGGCCCCCGCGCGCGCTTGCGCCAAATCCCTCGGCCGTCGGGAACGCTCCTACCGCCTGGGCCGGTGTCGCTCGGGCCATGACAAAGAGCCCGATTAGCGCTCCCAGGCAGACACGAATCATCGTTCCCGCGGCCTGCATCGTCGTTTCCTCCCGTAGATTCCCTTGAATACTTTGACTGACCCGTGGGGTGCCGCCAGAAAGCGAGTAGTATTGGTGTCCATTCTCTTGCCTTTCTTTTGACGGATCATGTTCGTTACCACGCACGTATCCTGGTTCAGCCGAAAATCGAATTCACTCTGTTTGGGCCTGCGAACGCTCCCCACCGCCTGAACTCGTCGGAGAGGCTTCGAGGGTGACGATGAGATTCTGTAGATAAAAGAGATCGCCTGCCGGAACTACGGGGGTGTCCAGGACCTTGGCCAATTCGTCGCGGGACACCTGCAGAATCTGGGCTTTGGCCTGGAACAGTGCGTGGGTCTGGTGGAGCGGAGTGATACCGTTCTCGTGCTGCACTTCCTCGTTGTGTCCGACCATCCAATAGGGCGCCATATGAGTGTAGCGATCGACGGCTTCCTGAACTTTCGACAGGGCGTTCTGGCGCAGATACTCCGCCAGCTCCGGGACCAGAAACATGAAATTCCAGGCGGTAATGAGGGTGTAGAAGTATTGATCGCTCTGCGCGGCGCCGGTGTCCGCCTGCACGTCCCACCGGAACGTCTGGGCCCGGAGCCGAAGCAGCCGATCCAACTCCTCTTGTTGCGCCGCATAGGGCCGGCCGGCCATCCTGGCCAGTTCCACGTAGCCAACGTAGCCCGCAATGTAGGCGTTGTGGACGTGCGGAAACGCCTGGAGATAACTGTCGGAGGGGGTGGAACCGATCACGCCGGAGGCCTGCTCGAAGACACTGGCGGGGTCGGCCAAGCCAGCCTGCGCGTATTTCCACATGGCATAGACGCTGTGGGGCGGCTTGCTCCAGCCACCGAACGGACTGCTCGTGAGCGGCCCGAAATCGTGCTCAAAAATTCTGGGCGTGGAGGGCGGATAGTCGAAAGGCTCGCGCGGCGCTCCATCCGTGAATCCGATGTGCATGTACTGGTAAGGAGGAAAGGCGCCGTATTCATCGCGGAGATACTGGCGCACCTGGTCCTGCATTTCGGACGGCAGGTGAGGCAGGGCGCAAAATAGCGTGGTCAGCATATCCGCGGGATTGTGCCAGTAATGGAGCAGGTACTCGCCCAACCGGTTCACCGCCAAAAAATCGATCAGCCCGATTTTGGCAAACCCCGGCATCAAATGCCCCCGGTCCAGAATCTTCCTGACCTCTGTCACCAGCCGCTCTCGGAGGACCGTTTCGGACAGGGGTTCGGGCACTGTCCCTCCGGGACGGATGCGCGCCACCGACAGCACCGGGGCGCTGGCGCCCGCACCCTCGGGACCGAAGGCGATGATCGCATTGCCGCGGTGGACGTACATTTTGCCGTTGTAGATTGTAGGCCCGACATTATCACCGTGGGCCCAGTACATGGGCTTGACGTTGGCAGGACCCACGCTCCAAAGGTACTGGGAAACCTGGCTGTTGTAGCCGGCAGGCAGAGTGCTGGTTTTGAACCCGTCGCCGCTCATGTGCCGCCACTGCCGTCTGCCGTCGGTTTCGGGAAACGCCGCATTTGCGATGGAAAGGTCCGCGCTGCCCACGAACCGGTCGTTGCACAAGTTCCAATAGACGTATCTCCCGCCCGCCGAGATTCCCACCGGCTCGTCCCCAGGCCAGAAGCCGCTTTGGCCCGACATGTTCGAAACCGGCAGGCTCAGGAAAGGCGTGCCATACTTCCAGCCAACCAGCACCGCACCGGGGATGCTGCTGCCCACAGCGTGAGTGGCGCTGCGAAGGTAGATTACATCATCGTAGCCGCTGACCAACGGCGGATAGCACGTTCCGCCATGCGTCCACGCCCACAGCATCGGCGCGGCATCCGTGAGCCCATCGTTGTCCAGGTCGAAGGCTGCTTCCATGCCGGTCCTGCGATCCAGGACGATCAGGCTCCGACGCCAGGGATACCGTTCGAACCAGTCCGGGATCGTGCCGCCGTTGGGGTTGGTGCGAATATCAATGGTAGGCTCGCCCGCCACCCAGTCGCCCGGCTCTGTGCCCCGAATCCCCGGCAGATTCTTCGCCGTCTTGTTGCCCGGGACGAGCCATTCGTTCTGGAATCCCACCAGGCCTTTTTCGACCTCGGTCCGGGTGAACAGGACGACGTCTTTGTAGATCACCGGCCACCAGGAGTGCCATCCCATGCCGGGCAGCTTGTCCGAGCGCCAGACCGGCGCTGCCGTCCGGGCGTCCAGGGCATACGCGCGTGCATCTTGCGAGCCAAAGAAGACGACGCCGTCCTGGTACGCGGCGGACTGCAGGATCTGTCCTTCGGTTTGATACTTCCACACAAGCGCGCCGGTGCTCGCATCCACAGCGTACATGCACCCCTCGCGGCTGCCGGCATAGACGAGTCCCCCGACCACCAGCGGACTCGTGTGGAATCCGCCCGCGGCGTCAAACGTCCACAGTCCCCGGCCGGTGTCGGCGTCGAGGGCATGGATCTTCCGATCCAATCCGCCCACGTAGACCCGGCCGTCGGCGTAGGTCGGGGAGTGTCCCAGGGGAAGCTCGGTCGGATACACCCACAACTCCGCGCCGGTATCCGCCTCGAAGACGTACAGTCCCCGCGCGGTCGAAAGGAACAGTTTTCCCGACGCCGCGACAATCTGCACCTTCTGCGAGATATAAGGCTCGACGGGCTTGACCCAGATCGGCTTGAGCGCTCCGGGGGCGGCATCGGGCACCCACGATGTTCGCTGCGCATTGGCCCCCGCCGTGACCCACCCCGGAGAAGCTACCGCCTGCACCACCAAGTCACCGGAACAAATGAGCGCCAGGAGAGACACGCTCAACCTCATTATCGGCACCGTTTTCATCCTGTCACCTCCTTCATTTGCGAATCAGGACGCAGATGCTTTCGACGTTATTGCACAGCCTTGAGGTACAGCACGGCGTCCCCATCGAACGGCGGATTGAACTGCTGCGCTCCCGCCGATGCTTCGAGTTGGCCCGTCCCAGCCGTTTTCCCCTGTGCCGGGTCGAACCACTCGTACCGGTACTTGCCCGCGCTTAATTCGATGGTGAAGGCGCCGCCGGCCTTCGGCTGGTAAACCAAATACTCCTTTCCCGGGGCAGCCAAGCAGCATCGGGTCGAGGACAACCCGTTGCATGGTGTCATGGCAACGAGATTCACTCTCTCCGCGAACCGTCGGGTGTCCCCCATCGCCTGGCGCGCGCCTTGCATCTCGGCTTCGCCGGCGCGCACCCAATCCGGCTTGCCCAGCGGGTCCATGTAGATGGGATGATGGCCCCGGACGAAACTCTTCCAGACCCAGACCCGGTCGCCGCCCACGCCCCACAGGTGATCCGTATCGCTGATGATTACTTTGCGCCCATCGGCGGCGGGCGGGTCGTTCTGGTAATCGCCGGAGACCCCATCATTCTGCGGGGAAATCCAATCAGCCGGACTGCCGAATAAGGCTGCCATGGAGCCTTCGCGGCCGCTGTCGAAAGCCGTCATCCCGACGGGGTGCTGCTTCGGCTTGGTCGCCTCATAGTCCTTGATATACCTGACCATGTGATACTGCCAGTCCCGGGAGAAGATGGCGGTCTCGTTGGTAATCTCGTAGAGCACGTTGTCCAGGTCGTTGAGAGTGTCGATGACTTTGCGCACATAAGCCTCCTGCAATCGAGTGACGGCGGGCACCTGGAGCGTGTGAACCTCTTTGCCCTCTCCATCGTTATCGGGGTCCCCATCGATCCCGTTGATATTGTTTGCCTCGTTGAAGGGATGCACCGGCCACGGATTCCCGTAGCCGTGGCTATAGATGCTCCAGCCCTGAAAGAGCATCACGCCGGCGTAAAGGCCGCGGTCCCGCGCGGCGATCACCCGGGACCGCAGCCGCTCGAAATATGCCGGATTGAACTGCTGGAGATCGAACTTGAGCTTGCCGTCCGAAGCGACTCCGGGACCCGTCCTGACCCAGGGCGCCGGCTCATAATACAGGTCATTCTCTCCAACTTCCCAGGACCACATCCTGATGTAATTATGGTTGAACTTCCTCAGCAGTTCCAGGTAGCCGTCATAATCGAACTTCCCGGTCAAGGGTTTCCCGAGTTTCGCGGAATCCTGCAGATTGGTCCAATGATGCGATCCCGTCAGGTAAATGGCTCTCAACGACCCGTCGGGCCTCCTCGTGCCGTCCGTGAAATAGCGTGAGTTGGTCGGATGGACCTTCAGGGGCCCGGAAGCCTTCTCGGCATGGGTATCTCTCGCCAACAGGATAAGTGCTAACCCCAAAACAAGGTTCTGAGATTTCATCATGTCGTTCTCCGATCAACAGCAGGGTGCGTATCACGCACCATGCTCATCTATGGGGCCCGGACGATGTTGCGAATTCGGCGCAATCGTTCGGGTCCGGAAAAGTACACATCGCTACCGACGAACGTCGGCCAGCCGACCGGCTCGATCCTGCCCACGACGTGCACGCTCGCCTCCTTCGGATCGATGCGCACCAGTACGTCCTTGAGATAGGTCCACAGGAATCCGTCGGGGCCGTGCACGAAGGCGTTGTGTTCATACGAGGGGTCCACCCAATGCGGCCAATGATCGTCAACCGAGACGGGCGACGGCAGGTCCTTGGTGAAAAGCGCCTCACCCGTGGTCACATCCACCCCGTAGAGGACGCTGCGGCCGGGACGCTCCCGGTCCGATGTCAATCCGAGCATCCGCCCAGGCGCGACCTCCGCAATCAGTCCGGTCGTCCGTCCTTTCGCCACCGGCACGATCTCACGCACCATCTTCTGCTCACTCACATCATAGACAAACAGCTTGGCCTCCTCCGGGGCTCGATTGTCATTCAACTCGTCCGGTGCCCGGATCGTGGAGATGACAATCAGTCGCCCGTCCAGCGCCGGCGCAATCCAGTGCACGGCATGACCACTCAGCGGCTTCCAGAAGCCGTCCATCTTCTGCGTCTTCGGGTCGTACCAGCCAAAGCCGCCGCCGGTGTAGTGACGCAATCCGAACCCACCGAAATAGATCCGGCCGTCGGCGCCGAGCGCGGAACTGTGCATGAGCCCTACACGAGTCGTCCTGTCAAAGTCCCCCAGATACCGGGGATTGCTCCTGGCATCCCCCTGATCGAGCGCCGGCCGGCCGGGAGGTCCGCCCTGGCTCAATGTCCAGGGCCGCGCGGGGTCGTAGACGAAGAGATGACCGCCGGAATAGCCGCTGGAATAGAGCTTGCCGCCGCAAACGATCTGGGTATAGGGCGCCAGTCCGGGGCGCGGGCCCAGAATGGTGGTCCGGTCGGTCCGGGGATCGAACACAAAGACGCCGGCGTAATCATCGCCCGTGCCGTAGAGCCGGCCGTCGGGCAGAAGTGACATGGGATTGATGCGATGCGGGTACGACGGGACACCTTCCAGCCGGACCGATTTCCAACCTACCGTGGCGAGGGCATCTTGCCCTCGTTCCTTCCCGTTCGTCGATGTAGCCAAGGGCGGGACGCCCTCGCCACGGGTCTTGCGAGTGTCCTCGCGCGACCGATACCACAGCACCGCGTTGCCTTCCGCATCCGGATCAATCTGGTCGAAGTACACTTCCGGCTTCGGTCCGGCGTTGTCCCACGGCGAAGCCTGCCTGGGCCAGGGCGGCGTGTCGTCGGTCTTGGGAATGGCCTGCCCATGATAGAGCCAGTACTCTTTGTTCGGTGCGCCGCCATCCTGAGGAACGCGCACATAGGCGCCTGGAAAGCTCTCAATGATATCCATGACACGTTCGGTCGGCGACTCCAGCAGCACCTTCTCTTCGCCGGTGGCAAGGTTCACGGCCACTAGATACCAGGCGGGGATCATCCCGCTGGCGATATAGGCGTGCGTGTCGTCCACGCCCATCACGTAGCGGCTCCAGGCGCCGTTGGGATGGCTGGGTCCTACGGGGCCGAAGTCCTTCACCACTTTGCCCAACTTCGGATCGTAGACATACAGGCCGACTCTGTTGTCACGAGTTCCCGTTCCGTAAATCCGCCCATCCGGCCCTGTCACCAGCGGGCGAACCTCGCCGCCCAGCCCGGGGACAATCTCGCCCCGCTCCTGGACCGTGTTCGTCGCCGGGTCGTACACGAACAGGTCCATGCTCCAGGTCTTTCGCGATGGGGTGGCGATATAGTACTTGCCGTCGAATCCCAGCGCCCGCCCCGACAGGTAGAATTGGTGACCGTCCGCCAAGCGCTGCTTCTTGACCCGCCCGGCGCCCAGGTCGATGGCGTAGAGCCACGTCGGTCCATAGTATTCCTTGAAATAGATTTGGAGCACATCCCAGCTCTTACCGTCTGGGTTCGGCACCAGCCAGCGTTCCCAGACGTTCACCCCGCGCGCCGGCTCGCCCAGTGATTCGGTCTGCAAGACCGGTGCCCGTGCGAGAGCCTCCTGCAACTGGGGCTGGTCGATGGTCTGCCAAGGCTTTCCGGCGGCGGAATCGATTGCGAAGATCCCGGCCGCAGACCATACTGCCCACAAAACGCCAATTATACCCATCCCAATCATCCTCCATGCCTTAGATGCAACACCCAGTCTCGCCCGTCGGGGCACGAAAACGTTCGCTTCGTGCCGCCCTTCACGGTGGCTGCCGGCGTCCTCTTTCCCGTGCGCGGGTCCAGCCATTCGGCCTGCAACGCAGGCCTGGCGTCGGAAAGATCGATGGTAATGGTCCCTCCGCTGCGCCGATAGACCACATACTTGTGCCCACAGCCGCCTAATGAACCTGCGCACCGTTGATCTTCACGTTCTCCAGGACCAAGCCTTCGACTCCTTCGAGCACGTTGGGCTTCTCGACGTTGTCAAACGCACAATCCTTCAGGTGAATGCCGGTTATCGGCGCCCGGTCATAGCCCTTGAGGAACAACCCGTATTTGCTTTTCCGGCTGGTGACATTCTCCAGATAGATGTTCCGAACGGTCGGCACGTGGCTTCCCGTGTCGCCTTCCCCATAGTAGAAGTTGACCAGGACCACCGCTTCGGCGACCTGGCCGACCGTGCTGTTTCGCAGATGGATGTTCTCCACGATCCCGCCGCGAACCGAGTTGGTCTTGATCCGCAGCGCCCGGTCCAGATTGGGACTGTCCATCGTACAGTCCTCGGCAAAGACGTTGCGGACACCGCCGGTCATTTCACTGCCGATGACCACGCCGCCGTGCCCATCCTTCATCCGGCAGTTGCGAATCACGATGTTCTCGCTGGCCGCATTCACCCGTCGGCCGTCGGCGTTTCGTCCCGACTTGATGGCGATGCAGTCGTCCCCGGTGTCGAAGGAGCAACCCTCGATGAGAACGTCTGTGCACGATTCCGGATTGCAGCCGTCATTGTTCGGGCCGTGACCGATGACGCTGACGTTCCGGACGATGACGTTCGTCGAAAGCACGGGATGGATATGCCACATGGGAGAGTTCCTGATCGTCACCCCCTCGATCAGGACGTTCCTGCACCGGTAGGGCTGAATCATGTTGGGCCTCAATCTCGCCTTCGCGCCGTACAGCCGTTGCGGGACGGGCACGCCGGACTCGGCCTGATTCGTCAGCGCCTTCACGTCGCCGCCCTGGGTCGTCTTCCACCGCCACCAGTTCTCATCGTCGGCCTGTCCATCCAACGTGCCTTCACCCGTGACGGCGATGTCCTGCTGCTGGTGGGCGTAGATCAAAGGCGAGTAATTCATGCACTCCGTGCCTTCGAACCGCGTGTACACGACGGGAAGATAGTCGTTCGGGTCCAACGAGAACTTGACGACGGCTCCCTTCGAGACGTGCAGGTTCACCCGGCTTTTCAGATGGATTGGGCCGGTGCAAAACGTGGCGGCGGGAACCACTACCCGGCCTCCGCCCGCTTCATGAGCGGCCGAGATAGCTTTGCGAAAGGCCTCGGTGCAATCCGTCCGGCCGTCGCCGGCCGCACCGTAATCCGTGATCGTGAAATCCCGCTCCGGAAAGCGGGGAGCGGCTATCCTGCTGAGAATGCCATCCACCTGCTCCCATCCGGCCTCCGCGCGTCCGACCGACCAGACGGACAGGCCCAGACAAGTCAGCAATGACAGGAGCCGTTTTCGGGTTGGCATGGTGTTCGTCAAGCTCTTTGCATGTTTGAGTGCCATCATTCTGCTCCTCGAATTGGAGAAATCCGCCGACCCTTCCCCAGTATTCTCACAAAGTGCGTTGGTGTCCACCGGCGATCATCTCGTACGGATTATGATTAGTTCGTGCGCGGTCTGTCATCCCTTCGACTCCGCTCAGGGCAGGCTCTGAACGGAGCGCAGCGCAGTGAAGGGGTTCCCCAAACGCGAGTGATTGCGTTTGGGGGCCCCAAGGATCTGGCCTGCGCGCGAGAGAAACCTCCCGTTCGATGGCCAGATCCTTCGGCTTCGCCTCAGGATGACAGAGCCCACCGCGCAAGAATTTTTCCTAATCCGTATCACAATCACGGCCTGCCTGCAAGAGGTGAGCACGAAACACGAATATCGAAACGCGAAACAAGCACGAATGGCAGAAATCCCAAATTCGAAACGGGACCGGGGTCGGCAACCGCGTGGGGGCGAATCATCATTCGCCCCACCACCTTGGAGCTTTCGGATTTCAAACCTGGGCCCTGTGGCACAATGGTAGGGTCGAATCGCTATTGGCCCTTACATTCGACATTCGGATTTGGGGTTTGCATGATCGACGCAAGGGTGGGAGCGAATGATGATTCGCCCCTACAAGGGGTCGCCGGCACCGGGTGAGCCGCCCATTTGGGTGCTGGGCCGCCAGACGCTTTTGTCTGAGAGATCGTTGGGATCCGTTGTGACAGGGTCCGCGACCGCAAGCGAAAAGCCCCCGCCGTCCGTGGAATTGAACCAGCGGTCATCGAACTGGAAACTCAGGATGACGTTACCCACGGCGTCCTGCAATTCGACCCGCTCGCCGGCGTTGCTCAGATTGCCCGCGTATTGTCCGGCCACCGGCAGGTCCGGGGCATACTTGCGCTCGAACGCGCTGACGTCCCTGGCGACCAGACAGTAGCCGCCCGGGGCCAACTCGAAGCTCGGGAACGTGAAATCCACACCGTCCGTGAATTTGACCAAGTTCAGGTTGATAGTCTGCACGCCGATGTTGGTCAGCTCGATGTACTCCGTATTGGGATCATTGGCGTCGCCCGCATCGGCCGGGTGGTACATGATCTCGCTGATGCGCAGACTCTCGGCCACCGGCCCGACGGCAAAGACCGCCTCGTTCAGAGCGCCCCAAGTGGTGCCGCTGAGAACTCTGGCCTTGATACGTGCGCTGGCGCTGAGCGGGATGGGCGACTCGTAATGGATAGCGGTTGGAGACACGCCGGTCGGCAGACCGCCGGTCGCTCCCTTGACCGCCGCCAGCTCGACGGAGATCAGGAAGTCCGAACTCGTTGTACCCGCATTCAGGCCGTGGATGGCGAGGAGGTTTGGACCCCGCTTGAGCTTGTCGATATGTGCCGAGATGTCGAAGGTCTCGAAGTTGACCGCATCACCGTCATTATGGCTGGACGTCGCGCTCGAATTCCACGCGGGCACGCCGTCGAACAAAGCACGCTGGACCTCCTGCCCGTTGAGATAGGCCACGAAGCCATCGTCATAACGGACCATCAGCAAGAGGCTCGATACCTCGTTGAGGCTGTCTACCGATGCCTCGAAGGGAATGCGGATATAACAGCTCGCATTGCGTCCGTACATCTGGCTGCCCAGGTCGATCTTGAAGTACGACTCATACCCGATGCTTCTTTCGAATCCGACGCCTCCCGTGCCGGCGGTCCACGCGGAGTCGTCGAAGTCCGTCTCACTCCGCCAGGCGTCATCGACCGGACCGGTGGGGGCCAGCACTCTCTTGGCGGCATTCTCAGCCACCAGGACAAGCTCGTCCCTCGGGGGGATGTCGGTCCCCGGCAGGCGCGGATCGCTGCCGTCCAGGGTGTACCAGATCGCGCCGGCGCCGCCGGGATTCACCATGGCCAAGACCGCGGCGACCGGGGTGACTCCGCCGTGCTGATCCGTGCCATTGATCTGAAAGGCCGGGGCCTCGACCGACGGATACCACCCGCGCATCTTCAACTGGTTCAGAACGGTCTCGGTCCGGCCGGAGAAATACTGGGTCACCAACCGATTCACCTCATCCTCCCAGTCGGTGCGGGTATAAGGCCGCGAGGGCCGACGGTTGTCTCCCCAGCGCGCCGACTCGCCCACGATGGCCCCACGGATCTCCCGGGCGCGGTCCAGGTACCGCTGGGTCGTCCGCTCGCGCGTCAAGGTCCCTTCATTGTGAAAATGCAGGTGGATGCGGTCCGCCAGCATCATGCGGAAGTCGGGATTCGCGGCCAGCCGGTCCATCAGGTAATGAGGATTCAAAACCCCGACCACGCCCACGCGATTGACCGTGGGTTCCTCCAACGCCCATTCCGTGTCCCAGGGTACGAAGATGAAGGGGCTCGCAGGGTCCCGCAGGCGGACGGCATAGAAGTTCCGAGGGGTGTAGGAGTCGCCCAGGAACACTGGCGCGTCGCGGCTGCCGGTGTAGTAAACCATCAGCATGTAATCGATCATCGTGGGAAGATCGACCCAGGCCTGGATCGCTTCATAAGCCGGCGGCGCGGCCAGGTTGCCATTGGCCATCGTGAACAGCGTATTCCATGCCTGTGTTGCCTGTGCGCCCCCCGCGATGACCTCCATCGTCGTGCTGGCCCCCATGCCGCTCGGGGCCTCCAACACGTCATAGTCGTCCTCGTCGCCCCCCAGGTGGTCGGCCACAAAGCGCTCATCGGGCCTTTCGGTCATGATATACAGGCCCCAGTAGAGGCCGTTGACGTATACCTGGACGCCCCGGCCGTGAGGGGCCAGGCGCCCCATGTCCCGCACGGTGTCCCGCGCGAAGGCGTCGCGCAGGTAGTCAGCATGCCGGGAGCCGCTCATGCCGCTGTGACCCGTCCACGAGTAGTTCCAGATCGACCGCAAGGCCAGGGTGTTGAACCTCGTGACCTCGCTGTCCGGAAAGAGCGGATACTCCAGTCGGGACAGGCCGTATTTGGCCCGGAAGATGACGCGAAAGGCGTTCTTCGAGTTCTGACTCCTGCTGTAGGGCCCGCCGTGGATGCGCAAACCGGCGTTGACGCCGAAGTGTTCGCCGGCAGATGGATCGATCCACTCCATGGATGCCGCCCGCTCCGACGCAATCCCGGTTGCCATGGGATTGGCGTATATACCGCCGCTCTCGAGGAAATCGGCGTTGGGAATCACGAGACAGACCGACGGCGTCGATTTGAGGTCGTCCTTGATCTCGTCGCTGTAGGCCGGATCGTTCACCACCCGTTGGTCCATCGCATAGTCCGCTGCCCGGCCGCCCCAACTGGTGGGAAAGCCCGGCGGGAAGGCCGACTGGCGCACGACATCATCCAGGAAAATGTACGTGGCGGTGACCGTCGCCGAGGACCGCCAGCCGGTCTTGACGGCGGCCGCACGCACGCACGTCGTGCGCGAGATCGGGATGGGGCCGGTATACACGATCCCCGCCTGGCCGCGTCCGGTTTCATCAATGGGATCGACGCCGCCGAGACGATAGTAGATGATGGCGTCTTCGGTCGGCGTGGTCAGCTCCAGAGTGAAGGCTTCGTCATGGAAGCCCCGCGCGTGGGAGAACTGCGGCTCGGCCACGACGCCCGCGTAGGTTTTGATATTCCCGTCTCCGGGGGTCGGCCAGCCCATGAATTTCCACTCGTCGGCGCCATCGGGATAGCGGCCGTAAGACACATCCACGATCTGAGGGCCAAAAGAGACGCTGTCAATCAGCGTAGCCCCGTCGCGGTCGAACAGGCCGATTTCCTCGCCGCCGGCGCTGAGGCTGAAACTCGCGTGCAGTCCCGGGTCCGCGGTGTCGCCATCCGCCCAGACCAGAAGATAACCGCCCGGGGCGATCAGCGTGACTTCGGGCCGGTCCAGCGGAAACCGCCATTGGGTCGGATCGTCCAGATCGTCCGTCAGATACATTCCCCCCACGTCGACGGCCGCCGGGCCCGTGTTATGAATCTCGATCCAGTCGTCGTATTCGTCCTGCGGGTCTGACAGATTGGTGTCGTTGGACGCCAGAAACTCATTGATCACCATCGCCGCCGGACATGCGTCTTGTCCCCATAACAACACACAGGCAAACAACGCCCACAGAGCCCATACGGCCTTCGGGAAACGACACAACGGATATTCTGGTGCTGAGCCCAACCTCACACCTCCTCGGTGGAAAAAAACGAAGTCAAAATCCTCGTTCTCCATATTCTATCAAAGTCGGCTTCCGGATTCAAGACCTGAACATGCCTATTGCCTTGCCGTGCTTAGCGTGATCGCGGCGGCCGATAGAGCGGGCATTTCAACATGGACCTTGGTCCCGTCGGCCCGCACAGCAAGGTTCTCGGCCTTCACCCGGTTCGGCTCCGATAGAGAGTTGCGCGCTTCCAGAGCGCCCGGCGGCTCAGGCGGCAGATCGCGGGACGGCTGGCGATAACAAACTGACGGGTCGGGCCGTTCGAGGCTTGTGGGGCCTACCAGACGCCTTGTTCGCAAAAATCCCCTTGGCCGCGGTGGCGCCACAATTCCAATTCCAGCAGTTTGAGCAAGGATTTGAGCAAAGCTCGAAACTGGCCGTAAGTCACGGCACACGCGAGGGTTAGGCAAGGTTGGTTGCCCGGTGATTAAGAGATATCCCAAAACCGTCGGCGACGCGGTCGTGTGCCTCCAAAAGGGTGCCGTTGTTGCGGCATTTGTACGCCTGGGCTTTGCCCAGCGATCCGGACGCCGAGCGAGTCGGCGGACGAGCTTGTGGCGCTGTCCGTGTCTGCCGTTCGTCTTCACGGAGTCTGCGTTCATGTGGTCACCATACCATGAACCAACCGCCATCACAACCGCCCGCGGGCCACCCCCCAGCCGAAAAAACGTAGTCGCAGGGTATTGACAAACATGACTGGTAGGCGGTACTCTGGTAGTGACGTCGGCGTGCGTCCCTGTGCGACGCCTACGATCCTGGCGAAGAGGTGGGTGTGGGCGGGGTTGACCGCCTGACAGGTTAGGAGGAGTGGATCATGAAGTTGTACACATCACTTGTCGTAGTCCTGCTGCTTCTGGCGAGTTCTCCGGCGTTTGCGACTCCCGTCCTCGACCAGCACCAGGAAGATCAAGACTGGCGTGTGGTCATCGGCCCGGGCTTGAAGTTGGCGCAGACGTTCACGGCGGGTCTGTCGGGAATCCTGGACCATATCGAGCTCTACGGCGGGCCGTGGTGGATGAACAGCGTTGCGCCGGTTGTTGAGATCTGGGACACAGTAGCGGGCATGCCCGGCCCAGCCGTGCTGGGCGGCCTGACCCTGGCGGCTCCGCTGAGCGACGGCTGGAACAGTATTGACTTTCTGCCCCAGATGATCCCGATGTCGGTCGGCTCCACGTATGCCATCGTGTTGTCGAACACCGGCAGTGCGGACCAGTTGGTCGGCGTGGGTGCCGCAGGGGACCCGTCCTCCTATCCGGCCGGTGCCCTCTGGTTAAGCTACGGCACCTCGTGGGGCCAGGTGCAGACCGGTCTCGATGGAACTGACGCACGGTTCCGCACGTACGTCGAGACCGCCCCGGCCATCCCTGCACCGGCTGCCATCATGCTCGCTGGCATTGGGGCCACGGCCGTCGGCTGGCTCCGCCGCCGCAGAGCGCTCTGAACAGGTTGGACTTTCCGACAAGCCCCGCATGGAACTCGCTGGTCTTCCTTCGTCTCTTTCCTCGTCCAGAGCGATGCCGGGCCCTCTTCGTACCCCTGGGTGCCCCCCTCTCTCCTAATCGCCGGCAGCGTTCCTCACCATCGCCCGGCCCGCTGCGGACCCACAGGGCCCCACCGATTGCCGCTCGTCAGTCCCCGCTCCAGGGCGTGGCGCTCGTTGCCCCACCCGCCGAGGTTGCACCAATAAAAATCCTTCTCATTTCTGACGCGAAACAGAATCAAAAAACCCTCCTGGCCGCCGGTCTTCCTCGCCTCCAGGGTGTACTCGTAGTCGCGCCAGTCTGCATCGCCGAAGGTCAGGCGGATATTCGTCCCCATGCCCTCCTGGGCGATCTCGCCATCGCGGCTCGTCCACCGGCCAAACTCGTTCTGCTCGAAGCTGCGGTTCCAGACCAGCTCGCCCCACAGCCCGCCGTTGCACGAGTGATAGATGTGTTCAAGGAAATGGCCGTAGACCTTCTCATCGATCCGGTTGACGACGGTCTCGGGGTCGATGGAAAGCCGAACCGGCTGCTGCTCGGCCCGAACCAGGCTCGACGTGGCCACGAGCACTGTCATCAGTGTCATCACGTTTCTCATGCGATGTGATCTCCTTTCTCACAGAGCTTCTGCAAAATGGAGATCAGGCTTACTTTGAGGAAAGAAAAATCGCGTTCGTGATTTTTCTTTCCGAAATGCCAAGTACTTCGGTGCATGAACCGTCAGGCAAATTATTCAAGGAAATCCAGAACCGATTTCCTTGAATAATATAAGCCTAATCTCCATTTTGCAGAAGTCCACTTGTTACCGGGACGCCGTGACATGGAATCGTCCCGTCACCCTGATATCCTGCGACGAGCTGCCTACGAGGACGTCAAAAACACCCGGCTCCACCACGAAGTCATGCGCGCCCTCATCGTAAAAAGACAGTTTGTGTGCCGGTAGTTCGAACCTTACCGTCTTCTTCTCGTCCAGTTGCAGGCTAACTCGTTCAAAACCTCTCAACTCCTTAGTGGGGCGCTTCACGCGGCACTGGACGTCGCGCACGTACAACTGCACCACCTCATCGCCGGCGCGCCGGCCGGCGTTCTCCACGTCCACGGTCACTGTCATTTTGCCGTCGGCCATGATCTGCTTCGCCGAGAGCCGCAAGTTGGAGTACCTGAACTGCGTGTAGCTCAGGCCGTGGCCGAAGGCAAAGAGCGGCTCGCCGTTCAGGTACATGTACGTGAAACCCTTGCTGATGTCGTATTCATCCTGCGGCGGGACCTGGCTCTCGGAGGCATAAACCGTGTAAGGCAGCCTGCCGCCCGGGTTCACGTTGGCGAAGAGCACGTCGGCAATCGCATTCCCGCCTTCCGCGCCGTTCCACCAGGCCTCGACGAGGGCCGGCACGTGCTCCTTGACCCAGGGAATAACCAGCGGACCGGCGTTCAGCAGCACGACGACCGTGCGCGGATTCGCTGCGACGACCGTCCTGACCAGGTCCTCCTGGTTGCCGGGCAGGCCCAGGCTCGTGCGATCCCGGCCCTCCGCCTCGATGGCCAGCGTCGTGCCAATGTAGACGACGGCCACATCGGCCCTCCCGGCGACCTGGGCCGCCTTCTCCAACTCCTGTTCCTTATCGAAGGGCTCTGCCGACCGTCTCCGGGGCGGCGCGATCTGTGCGCCCGTGGCAAAGAGAATCTCCGTCCCTTGGGCCGCCCGATTCTTGATACCCTGGAGCGGCGTGACCCGATCGATGGCCTTGCCGCTGTAGCCGCCCGCCGTGAACGTGTCCGCGTGCGGGCCGATGACGGCGATGGTTTTGAGTTTGTCACGGTCGAGCGGCAACAGATTATCCCGATTGCTCAGCAGCACGATGGATTTCTGTGCCGCCTTCAGCGATAAGCGCCGGTGGGCGGGACTGCAAATGACGCTCGGTGAGATCCTGCTGTAGGGAACCCTTGCGGGCGGATCGAACTCTCCCAGCCGAAACCGCGCTCGCAACACGCGAAACAGCGCGTCGTTCAGCCGCGATTCCGGCAGCAGTCCTTTTCGCACGGCGACGGGAATGTACTCCATGAATTCCTTGTCCGAGAAGTCACATCCGGCCAGCAAGGATTGGGCCACGGCGTCCTCGAAGCTCATCTGGCCGCCGGCGTGTCCCTTGACCATCGTGTTGACGCCACCCAGGTCCGAGACGACGAATCCCTCGAAACCCCATCGGTCCTTGAGGATGTCGGTCAGCAGCAGCTTGTTGACGTTGTTCGGCACGCCGTTGATGGCATTGTACGAGGCCATGACCGACTGGGCCCGGCCCTCGACGATGCAGTCGCGAAAGTGCGGCAGCCAATACTCGTGCAGCATCCGCTCGCCGACCGTGGCCGAGAGCTTCTGCCGGTCCTTTTCGACGTTGTTGACGGCGTAGTGCTTGAGCGTCGAGACCAGCTTGAGGTAGCGGGGGTCGTCGCCCTGGAGCCCCTTGACAAAGGCCACACCAATGCGGCCGGTCAGGTAGGGGTCCTCGCCGTAGCATTCGTTGATGCGGCCCCAGTAGGGGTTGCGGCTGATATTGATCACGGGAGCGCGGTAGATAAGCCCCTTCTTCTCGCCCTTGAAGTTCGGGTCCTGATGCCAGCCGTTGTAGATGGCTCGGGCCTCGTCGCTAATCACGCTGGCAACTTCGTGGACCAGTCCGGGGTCCCACGTGGCGGCCAGGGCAATCGAAACCGGGAACATCGTCGTCGGCTCCGTC
>CAYFUB010000786.1:0-20161 GCA_964346195.1 uncultured Pirellulales bacterium | reverse complement strand
CCATGCCCCAGCACGAGCCCGTTTTTGCACCCTCCGCCGGGCCGAAAGTCTGCACCGACTGTCACGGCGACCACCGGCTGCCACAACGCCGCTGCACGTGGAAGTAGCCGTTCGTAGTGACGCCGTAAGGCGTTTCTTCATATGCCCTTGCGGGCACACTACAAACGGTGACGTCCCCTCTTGCCTTGACGGTGCCTGCCTCAGATCAATTGCGTCTTGCCCGGGACGGCGACGGGCGCAACGGGCAAGTCTCCCAGTTCCAGCTTCTGCGGCGACAGGTCGAGCTTCGAGGCCTTCATGGCCCAGTCCCACTTCAGAGCCCGCCCGCTGTAGGCGCTCATGCGGCCCATGATGACGGTCATCGTGCTCTCGGCGATCCGCCGGCACTCGTTGAGCGGCTTGCCCTCACGGATGCTCGTAATGAGGTTCACAAACTGGGCGACCTCGCCGCTGTGGATGGGGTCGTTGTAGGTGAAGACTTTGCGGCCCTTCGTGTCTTCTATGTAGCCCATCGAGCGGTCCGTGACGGTCGCGCCCTTCGTGCACAGGACCCGCTCCTGGACCTTGGGCGTCGAGCCCTCGATCTGCGAGGACATGCTCATCACGCGCACGCCGTTGGGATACTCGTACTCGACGGCGAAATGGTCATAGATATTGCCGAACTCCGGCCCGGTTCGTGACTGCCGACCGCCCATGCCCATGCAGGAAACCGGATGCGAGCCGATGGCCCAGTTGATGACATCCATATTGTGCAGGTGCTGCTCGACGATGTGGTCGCCCGAGAGCCAGGTGAAATAGGGCCAGCAGCGAAGCTGCCATTCCATGTCCGACCAGCCGGCTTGGCGCGGCTCCCAGTGCCACTTCGAGCTGCCCCAGTTCCAATAGGCCTGCCCGCCGACGACCTCGCCCAATTCGCCGTCGTGCACGCGCCGCATCAGCTCCTGATAATGTGGCTGCCACCGTTGCTGCGTTCCAACCACGATGGAGAGCTTCTTCTGGTCGGCCAGATCGGCCGATTCCATGAGCGACCGTATGCCCACCGGGTCCACGGCCCCGGGCTTTTCCATGAAGACGTGCTTGCCCGCCTCCAGGGCGGCCCGCAGCGTCTGCGGGCGAAAGCCCGGCGGCGTCAGGAGCAGCACGACATCCACGTCATCCAGCGCCAGGATCTTCCGGCAGGCGTCGAAGCCGAGGAAACTGGTTTCCGGCGTCACCTTGACCCTGCTGGCGAATTCCTTCTTCAGGTTGGCCAGCGAACTGTCGAGCCGGTCTTGAAATATTTCGGCCATCGCCACCAGTTCTACGGCGGTGTCCGCTTTGAGACAATCGGCGGCATCTTTTGTCCCCCGGCTGCCGCACCCGACCATCGCCATGCGGATCTTGTCCGAGCCGGCGGCAAATATCCGCCCACGCGACGATGCCATGACGCCGGCCGACAAGGCGGCACCGGCCTTCAACAGGTCCCTTCGGGAAAAGGCGTTCTTTCGATTCTTCATTACATGTCCTCCTTTGTCACAGGGGGTTTCATCGCATCGGCCATTGGACAACCGGCGGCGAAAAATGTCGTCTGAACAAGAATATCAAAGAAAACTTGCGGCGTCCACCGGGCACGGCTACAATGCAGGGCCACTTGCTGTGGATAGGAAAGGTGCTTTGATGAGGCAACCATACCCTCCGTTGTACAGGCGCACACCAAGTGGACTCGACAGAACAGATCCGGAACTGGCCGTCCCGATCCGGGAGCGGATTCGTCACGGCCCTGGGTTCGTGAGGGGACAACATGAGAGAGAAGGCGAACGCAGTCCACAAACGTCAAACCGAGGAAAGCATGGCCGCTTTCCGAGCGAAATGTCACAAAATGGGCCTGAAAATCACGCCCCAGCGCATGGCGGTCTATCAGGCCCTGCTGGGAACCACCGAGCATCCCTCCGCCGAGACGGTATTCCGGCGGGTTCGTCAGGCCTTCCCCACCATCTCGCTGGATACCGTCAACAGGACCCTGCTGACGCTCAGTGAGATGGGCGTGGCATTCGTTGTCGAAGGCTCGGGGGACGCCAAACGATTCGACGCCAATCTGAAAAATCATCAACATTTCAAATGCCTTAAGTGCAGGCGTATCATAGACTTCCATCACGAGCCCTTCGATCGGATCGAAGTGCCGGAAAACCTTGCGCGCCGATTCACCGTACTGAGGAAAACCGTTTACCTCGAAGGTTTTTGCGACTCGTGCAAAAGGTAGCCTTGAGTAACCGTGGGACGGGCGGGCCTGGGTCCCCAAAGGCAAGATGATGCATTTGGCAGTAGGGGAGAAGGGTTCCCAAACGCGATGAATCGCGTTTGGGGCTCCTAACCATCATTCACCCTCACCCATGCGGATTATCTCAACGCGGGCCATAAACTGTCCGTTCTGCTACTCAAGGCTGAAAATCAGGAGTTTGTCTCAGATGGAGGTCATGAATGAATCTCAAAGGCACCGAGACCGAAAAGAACCTGCTGACCGCATTCGCCGGTGAATCACAAGCCCGCAACCGTTATACGTACTATGCGGAGCGGGCCAGGGAAGAAGGCTACGAGCAGATGGCAGCCATCTTCGAGGAAACCGCCGGCCAGGAGAAAGAGCACGCCAAGCGGCTGTTCAAGTTTCTCGAAGGGGGAGAGGCCCAAATCCAGGCCGCTTTTCCTGCCGGCGTGGTCGGCAGCACCCTGGAAAACCTGCAGGCCGCGGCCGCGGGGGAGCGGTATGAGAACACCCAGATGTACCCTGATTTTGCGCAGGCGGCCGAAAAAGAAGGCTTCGTGGAGATCGCCGCGGTATTCCGGAAGATCGCCGTAGCCGAGAAACGCCATGAAGACAGGTACGTGGCGCTGGCGAGAAACATTTCCGACGGTCTCGTTTTCAAGCGTCCGGCTTCCGTCCGGTGGGTCTGCCGTAACTGCGGATTCGTCCACGAGGGGCCCGAAGCATTGAAAGTCTGCCCGGCCTGCACCAAGCCGCGGGCGTTTTTCGAGCTCGAAATGACCAATTATTGAAGGCCCGAGCCGGCAGGCAAACCATGGTTCCATGCCGCTCTGCCTCCAGCAGGGTCCCGGCTCCTGATTTTTCCCGGTTTCCGTGAACAGTACCCGCCCCGGGGTGCGTACCAAAAGCACGCGCAAAGGCGGATGGCAGACGCTGAATGTCCGGCAGAACCGCGTCAAACAGCAGGAATGAGGCCGCAAGAGGGCAGGGCAACCACATGGTTTCCGGGGCTGATGTAAATCAGTCATGACGAGAGGATAGAGAGGATCGAAAGACGATGCAGGAACTCAGGCCAAACGTTTATTCCATCCGGGCCATCGATTGGGATCGCAGACTCTTCGATGAATTGATCCCGCTGCCCGAGGGGACCACGTACAACGCCTATCTGATCCGGGGAAGTGAGAAAACGGCGCTGCTGGACACGGTGGACCCGACGAAGACCGAGACCCTTCTGAGCAGCCTCAACGTGCTCGGCATCGACAAGATCGACTACGTCGTATCGCATCACGCCGAGCAGGACCATTCCGGCTCTATCCCGAGCGTGCTGGCCCGTTACCCGAGCGCCGGTGTCGTTACGAATGCCAAGTGCAAGTCCATGCTGATCGACCTTCTGCACATTGACGAGAAGAAGTTCACCACCATCGCCGACGGCCGGACGTTGCCGCTCGGGGGCAAGACGCTGCAATTCCTCGATCTTCCCTGGGCCCATTGGCCGGAAACGATGGGCACGTATCTCCAGGAAGGCAGGATTCTCTTTCCGTGCGATCTCTTCGGCTCGCACCTGGCGACCGACAGCCTGTACGCGGATGATGAGCCGCTGGCCTATGAGTCGGCCAAGAGGTATTACGCCGAGATCATGATGCCCTTCCGGCCGGTGATCAAGAAGAACCTCGAAAAGCTCGACAAACTCGAGATCGACATGATTGCGCCGAGCCACGGCCCGATTTACGGCAAACCCGAATCCATCATGAACGCATACAGGGATTGGGTCGGCGACAACGTCAAGAACGAGGTCGTGCTCGCCTATGTGTCCATGCACCACAGCACCCGGAAGATGGTCGAGCATTTGGCGCAGGGCCTGATGCGTCGGAACATCGTCGTCAGGCAATTCAACCTTGCGGCCACCGACCTGGGCAGGCTCGCGATGGCCCTGGTCGATGCCGCCACGGTCGTGCTGGGCTCGCCCACCGTCCTGACGGGCGCCCATCCCCAGGTGGCCTATGCGGCCTTCGTGGCCAACGCGCTGCGGCCCAAGACCAGATTCGCCTCCGTCATCGGCTCGTTCGGCTGGGGCGGCAAGATGGTCGAGCAGCTCGCCGGCCTGCTCACCAATGTGAAAATCGAGTTGATCCCCCCTGTAATTGCCAGGGGGCATCCGAAAGACGAGGATTATCAGGCTCTGGACGGACTGGCCGGTCAGATCCTGGCGAAGCATAAAGAGATTGGGATTGCCAGGTGAGCCAGCGCCCGGGCTGTACTTTGAATGCAATCGAGAATGGAAAGGGGAAGAGAATAATGGCAGAGAGACTCCAGGTCTACAAATGCGTCGACTGCGGCAACATCGTAGAGATTCTGACCGCCGGCAAGGACAACCTGGTCTGCTGCGGGCAACCCATGCAGCACCTGGTCGCCAAGACGGCTGACCAAGGCAAAGAGAAACACGTGCCGGTCGTCGAGAAGCTCAACGGTGGCATCAAGGTGAAGATCGGCAGCATTCCGCACCCCATGGAGGAAAAGCATTACATCGAGTGGGTCGAGATCATCACCGACGGCAAGGCTTATCGTCAGTTCCTCAGCCCCGGCCAGACGCCGGAGGCGGTCTTCAACGTGGCCGCCGATAACATCACGGCAAGAGAACATTGCAACATCCATGGATTGTGGGAGGTAAAGTGATATGATCAGCAAGAAAATGGAACAGGCTCTCAACGAACAGATCAATGCCGAGTTGTATTCGTCCTACCTCTATCTCGCGATGGCCGCCTGGTTCGAATCGGAGAACTTCCCGGGCTTTGCGGCCTGGATGCGGGTCCAGACACGTGAGGAGAACGGGCACGCCCTGAAGCTCTTCGAGTTCCTCAACGAGCGTCGCGGCAGAATTGTCCTCAAGGCCGTTGCGGAACCGGCCCAGAAGTGGAGCTCGCCCCTGGCCGCCTTCGAGGCCGCCTACGAGCACGAGCGGTACATCACGGGCCGGATCAATGACCTTGTGAATCTGGCCGTCACCGAAAAGGACCACGCCACCGCGGCCTTCCTGCAATGGTTTGTCAACGAGCAGGTGGAAGAGGAATCCTCGGTGGACGGCATCGTCCAGAAGCTGAAAATGGCCAAGGACGCACCTGGGGCGCTGTTCATGATGGATCACGTACTCGGCGAGCGCAAGTAATCGGGACCAGACGCGAAGGAGACCAGTCATGAGCGTGACGTTCAATGCCGACGAAGTCTTCGAGATGGCCGAGCAGATCGAGCGCAACGCCGCCCGGTTCTACCGGGACGTGGCCGCCAGTGCCTCGGACCAGAAGATGAAGAACATGTTCCTCCGTATGGCCTCCATGGAAGACAGCCACCTGAAGACTTTTCGGGAAATGCGCACCGTGCTGAGCGACCGTGAGAAAGGGGGAACGGTCTTCGACCCTTACGACGAGGCGACCCAGTACCTGCAGGCGCTGGCCGACAGCAAGGGATTCGAGGGCATGAGAAGCCCGACCGAAAGACTGACGGGCCAGGAGTCCCCGCGGGAGCTGCTCGAGATCGCCATCAACGCCGAGAAGAACTCGGTCCTTTACTACGTCGGACTGAAGGACCTGGTCCCGACCGAGGCCGGCCGGGACAAGGTCGAAGCCATCATCCAGGAAGAGGTCCGGCACGTGGCCGACCTGAGACGCTATCTGAACGCACTGAACGCGTAAGCCCTCTCACGACTAACGCCGCAGCGACGTTATTGCGTCCGGCGCGGAGCTTCGGGGCGAAAGGAAGGAACCATGAAGTACAAATGTACCCTGTGTGGTTACATCTACGATCCGACGGTCGGCGATCCGGACAACGGCGTCGAGCCCGGCACGGCGTTCGAAGACATCCCGGACACCTGGGTCTGCCCGGACTGCGGCGCCGGCAAGGATATGTTCGAGCCGGCCTGAGTCGGGCGGGCCTCCGCCGCAGCCGGAGTTCTCGACCCCGCCCGATCCGACAGGGCGAGTCACGCGTCACAGGGCCGGCGGGCGCAACGTGCACTTTGTATGGCCTGCCACACCGCGCTTCGTGGGGGTATTGCCAATGGCAACTCAAGAGGTACACCCATCGGTGGTATTGGACATGATCTGTGTCGAGACACCGGCGCCGCCGACGGCGATGGTCGTCTTCGGCGCTTCCGGCGACCTCGTCCACAGAAAACTGCTGCCGAGTCTCGCCCAGATTCACAAGCATGGGCTGCTCAGCGAGAACTTCTGTCTGCTGGGTTGTGCGCGGACGGAGTATTCCGACGAGGAATTCCGGCGGACGGCGGCGGAGGCAATCAGGAAGAACACCAACGGCGGTACCTCGGCCGATACGGCGAACGCTCTGGTCGAGAAGCTCTATTACCTCAGCGGCGACTACGACGATCCCCGGACCTACGAGAACATCAAGCGCCGGCTGACCGAGCTGCGGAAGAAACACGACATCACCCACTGCAACCTGTATTACCTGGCGGTCCCGCCGGTTCTATATGAGACGATCGTCGAGCGCCTTGGATCGGCGAGTCTGTCGCGCAAGGACGACCCTGAGTGTCAGAAGAAAGCCCGGCTCGTCGTGGAAAAGCCCTTCGGCCGGGACCTCGAGACCGCCACGGCGTTGAATCGCACCATCTCCAGATGGTTCGACGAATCACAGATCTACCGCATCGACCACTACCTGGGCAAAGAGACGGTCCAGAACATCATGATCTTTCGCTTTGCGAACGCGATTTTCGAGCCCGTCTGGAACCGCAACCACGTCGATAACGTCCAGATCACCATCGCCGAGACGTTGGGCGTGGAGCATCGCGCCAGCTACTACGACAAGTCCGGAGCCCTCCGGGACGTTTTTCAGAACCACATGCTCCAGATGCTGGCGCTGATGGCCATGGAGCCGCCGATCTCCTTCGATGCCGACCTCGTCCGAGACGAAAAAGTCAAGCTCTTGCGCTCCATCAGGCCCTTCGCCTCGTTGGGAGAGACACCATCCGCGATTCGAAACCCGCAATCCGCAATCGTTCGCGGTCAGTACGGTCCCGGCACGATAAATGGGCAACGGGTGCCCGGCTACCGGTCGGAGAAAGGGGTGGACCCCAACTCGCGAACCGAGACGTTCGTCGCCGCCCGGCTCTTCATCGACAATTGGAGATGGAAGGACGTGCCCTTTTACCTGCGGACCGGCAAGAGAATGGGCAGGAAGGACACCGAGATCGTCGTAACGTTCAAAGAAATCCCGCACTCACTCTTCGGCTCCGTGGGCCTGCACCAGATGCCGCCCAACGTTCTCGTGTTTCATATCCAGCCGGAGGAGGGGATATCGTTGCGTTTCCAAGCCAAGAGACCGGGCTCCAAGATCTGCATCGGCACGCTGGACATGAGCTTCAGTTACAAGAGCATCTTCGGCGTGGAGATGCCGGAAGCCTACGAGCGATTGCTGCTCGACTGCATGAGCGGGGACCAGACGCTCTTCACCAGGCTCGACGCCGTTGAGGTGGCCTGGGGACTGCTGATGCCCGTGCTGGAGGCGTGGGAAGAAAGCAGCGAACCTCCTGTTGAGTATCCCGCCGGCAGCGTGAGTTTTCCCGAGGCCGACGCCTTGCTCGAGACCGACGGCTGCCGATGGCACGGACTTGTGGAAATGTAGCACACGGATTTCGCAGGACAGGCAGGGCCACTAGATTGCGGCGCTGCGCACCACGGCTCTCACGTTCTCTGTGGGAACGTCCGGCGGCATTCCCCCGCCGCAGGAGACGATAATCCTGCTCCGGTCGGTCAATGGTTCGACGGCGGCTCTCACGCTCCGTGCGATATCCTCAGGCGTTCCCTGGGCCAGAACGTCGCGCGGCGGAATACCCCCGAGCAGCGTGACACTGCCGCCCGTTCGTTCCCTCATCCGGGCCAGAGAATGCTCGAAGCTGAAGTTGAAAAGGTTGACGCCGATCTCCGACAGGAATCCAGCGCAGACAAGGCCCTGTGCGTCGTTATGGAAGAACCTGACAGGCACATCGAGGCAGGCGAAGATGCGCTTCAGATACGGCCGGGCCGTTTTCCGGAAGTCCTCTTCGCCGAGGAACCCGACGATGTCGTCAAGAATGAATATGCCCTCTATCGACGGAAAACAGTCTTTCTGGTACCGCAGCCAGTCAATGATGAAATCCGTGACCACCGTCAGGAAACGCTCGATTTCGTCCGGGCTCGTGCGGGTCGCCATCAGGAATTCCGTCGTGCCCATCAGGAAACTGGCGATGTTCAGCGGCCCGCGCGATACCGCGAACCTGATGGAATGACCCGCCTCCTCGATTCGCCTGCGGTGGAGCTGCAAACGGCGAATGACCAGCGGGAGCAGGCCGTCGGTCTTTGGGTTCGGCTTCTCCAGGCTCGACAGGTCATCGACCGACCGGACGATCTTGCCGGCGAAAGGCAGCCCGTCTTCGGTCCAGCGGCATTTCGCCCCGAACGCGGACGGCTCGGTACACATCCCGAACTCGGACCAAAAACCGGGCAGGAACATGACCTGCGGGAAAGCTTCAATCGCCTTGAGATGGGCCTGGAGCCATTTCTCGTCGCTGGCGTAGTAGTCGAGCGTGGAACTGCCCGCCCAACCGGGCAGCCAGGGACTGTCGATGATGAATCCCACCGGCAGCGGCTCGAAAACCTCGCCAGCCAGAATCGCCAGCAATTTGTCCCATTGTTCATTGGTCATGAATCATTCCTGCAGGCTTACACGGACAGACACAGACGAGCACAGACGCACACGGGCAACCACGTCCGTGTAAGTCGGTGAGGGTCCGTGTGGGTCCTTGCGAGTTTCCGCTCTCTTCACCACACCCGCACCGCAACTTCCGCGCCTTTGCGCTCGGCCGATACGTAAGCGCCGTAGATGGTCGATATGCAATCGGCCGCGACGCCGCTGTCGCTTTCCACCGGTTCTCCGTAGGCGACAGCTCGATAGAACGCCTCGATCTCCTGCGGGTAGCCCGTGAACCAATCCTCGTCCGGCGAGGGATTCGTCCATCCCTGTTTGGTCCCGATCTTCTCGACCACGTAAATGTCCTGGAAATTCGCCTCCACGGGATTATAGGTCTGCATCGCTGTGTTCGGGTTGATGTTGCAGAGCGTCCGGTGGTTGTTCGCGGCGACCTCCAGCCAGTTGTGAATGCCGCCGAGAATGATATCCGAGGCGAAAATCGTCGCGATGGTACCGTCCTCGAAGATGACATGCATCATCGAGAAGTCGTCGATATCGAAATAGTCGGACCGGATATGTCCCTCGTCGCGGAAGCCGGGCATGCGCGTCAGGGCGTGCACGCGGGCCGTGACCGACTGCGGGCGGATGGGCCTGCCGTCGCGGGCCTTGCCTTCCACTCGTTTGAGGTACAGGGCCGCCGTCAGCGGATGGCACCCCTTGCCGATCATTACGCCGCCGCCCGAATACTTCCAGTACGCGTACGTCCGGGCGTGCGAGCCTGAATGGGCCTCTTCCCCATGTATCCAAAGGACCTGGGCCCCGGTCTTTTCGATGACCTCCCGCTCCTTCTGGATGGAGGGAGCATAGATCCAGTTCTCGGCGTAGAGGATTCGGCCCTTGCTTTCGCTCTCGGCCTTCAGCATCCGCTCGATGCTGGCCAGCGCCTTGTCCCGCGCGACTTCCTTGGGAAAGGTCTCGCCGTTGAAGTCCTCGGAGCCGTCGCCGAAGAAGCCGGTCAAAGGCTTTTCCACAATCGCGAACTTGTCGCGCTGCAAAGCCGCAACGGCAATAGGCTCATGCGCCGAGGCCGTCGCGCAGCAGTGAATCACGTCGACATCGTCGAGGAGCCTTTCGAGAGAATCATAAACCGCGAGCCCGCGCTTCTGTGCATATGCCTGTGCACCTTCCAGCGCGTGCACGCCCTTGATCTCAACGTTGGTACCGTAGACCTGCCTGATGGCTTCGAAATGGAAGGACGCGGAAAAACCGGCCCCTACAATGCCGGCACGAACGGTCTTCTTGTTCATTCAGGCTCTCCTGTCTTGCCACGCGATTCCTTTGGATTACCCCATCATCCTGTCATGCTGAACGCAGTGAAGCATCCGGCCTGCGCCTGGGAAGTGTCCATACTGCTGTAGGCAACTCCCACTTCGCAGACCCGATCCTTCGCTTCGCTCAGGATGACAGACGGGTCAGGGCCCGCCGACAGACGTATGCCGTGTCGCCACCCACTCAGGAATCGACCAGTTTGGATCATTCGTCAACCCGTGTCACTTGTTCGCCACCCTGGCACTCGGCGTCGTGTCGGCTTTCAAGTCGCCGAGGACGAACTGAATGCCGTCGAGATAATGCTGGAGGACGATAGGGTTCCAGAATAGCTCATGTTGATGACCAAGGGCGCAATAGAACACCCGCCCCTTGCCGTAGTTCTTGATCCACGTCATGGCAAAGTCCATGTCCTGGCGATGGATGGCCTTCCGCTGCTCGGGCGTGATCTTGCTTCGCACGGGATCGATACTGACCAGGACGCGCAGATGGTCGCGCGAATACGGCTCCGTCACCTGATAAATCTCATCGGTAACGATGAAAAAAGGCTCCTTGAACGCCGCGGTCAGCGGATGGTCCGGCTCCTCCACGCGCAGCACCACGGTCGAGCCGGCGCCCCACGGATGATTGTCGAACCGGGCCCCCACAATATCGCCGAACTCGGGCCAATCGCGGAAGCTCGCGACGCCGGCGTGGATGACGGCGAGACCGCCGCCCCCTTGCACGAAATCAGCGAAGCTCTTCTTGAGCATTTCATCGCGCCGGCGGGCTTCCGCCTGTTCCTCCGACGGGAGCTTGCTGAAATCTTCGGGCAGGAAGATCTTCTCATTCGTATTGTTCAGGACGAGGGCATCGAACTGCTTGAGATTCACTGGCTCGAACAGGCTGTCGTCCGCTTCGGCGAGCACCGCCTCGAACGCCCCGGTCTTTTGACCCATGATTTCGATGGCCTTCGCCCCGTAGGGCCTGGCGCTATGCCTGTAACCCCAGGAGCGAGAGAAGACCAAGAGCTTACGGGGGCTGGCGGGCTGCACCTGGGGCTTCTCCGGCATCGCCGCCTGCATTTTCGCGATTTCCCCGGCGGACGGCACCGGCTCCTGCCCCTTCAGACAAGCTGGCGTCAACAGCATTGCCCCCATGAAAACCAGCACTAACCACTTGCGACCATCCATTGTGCATCTCCCGCAACGAGCGTCCACGAGGCAGTATAGGTCCTATATCTGCCACGGTGCCTGCATGGGCCGGAAGAGCATCCGATTGGCCTGGGCGTCGCCAACGAACTCCTCTTTGCTTGGGTCCCACCGCAATTTCCGGCCCAGCCGCATGGCGATGTCACCCAGGAGGCACGCCGTGCACGAGCGATGCCCGACCTCGACCGGTGCGATGGTCTCGGCCCGCGACTTCACGCACTCGTAGAAATTGCCCTTGTGGTGGTTGCTCACATAGAGCTTCGTCTCTCCGGGCCCGATGCTCGACTGCAACAGCGACTTCGGCTCGGCGTCGATGCGTCCGCGCGTGACCCAGACCCAGCCCTCATCGCCCTCGAACTGCACGCCGCCCTTGTTCTTCTTCTCGTCGGCGACGACCATCTTGACCCCATTGGCATAGGTATACTCGATCCGGAAATCTCCATGGACGTCCCAGAGCCCATCCTTTGGGAATTGGGCCTCGTCCTGGATTTCGACCGGTCCGGTGTACTCGGTGCCCATCCCCCAGTGTGCGATGTCAAGATGGTGGCTTCCCCAGCCGGTGATCATCCCCGCCCCGTAGTCGGAGATACGGAGCCAGCCCGGCCGGGCGGTGATACTCTGCTGGGGATGCACCCGATCCTCGGTGTAGGGGGCCCACGGGGCCGGGCCCAGCCACATCTCGTAGTTCAGCCCTTCCGGCACCGGCATTGTCGGTTTCGGACCGCAACCCGGGTCGGTGCCGAAGCCGATCAGAATCCTCTGGAGCTTGCCGATCCGGCCGTTGCGAACCAGCTCGCAGGCCGTGCGGAATTCCTTGTCGGACCGCTGCTGACTTCCCACCTGGAAGATCCGGCCATAGCGGCGCACCGTATCGCTCAGGACCCGGCCCTCACGAATCGTGAGTGTCAAAGGTTTTTGCAGGAAGATGTCCTTGCCGGACCTGGCCGCCTCAAGGGCGGGCAAGGTATGCCAGTGATCCGGCGTGGCGATCTGCACCGCATCGATGTCGCCGCGCGCCGTCAGCTCCCGGAAGTCACCATAGACATCACAGCCCTTGTAGGTCCCGCCGGGGCTCCGCTTGGCATAGGAGGACTCCACGGTCGTTTGGGCGATTTTCGCCCTTCGGGCGTCCACATCGCAGACGGCCACAACCTGCACGCGCTTGAACCCCAGGGCTTCTCCGAGGTCGCCCGTTCCCATGCGGCCGACGCCGATGCAACCGACGGCAATCCGCTCGCTCGGAGCCTCGGCGCCGAACACCGATGACGGAACTATCACGGGAAGGGCAAGTCCCGCCGCTGCCGAGGTCTTCAGAAAACCGCGGCGGGATAGCGCCGGGTATCGGCGTGCCGTCACGGTATCACCGTGTTGTCGGCTGGTTTCTCTCATAAGGCACTCCTCGGCTTAGCCTTTGGTCATTGGTCGCCGGTCACTGACAAACCGCAAGTCCGGCAGCCATGAGATTATCACGCCGAGGGCCCCTCGTCAATGCGACGGGGCTTTTTGCAGGTCACCAACGAGTACGAGGGCCGGAAAACGCACATTTTGTCCTCAGACTCTTCCGGGGACTGTGGTATCATCGTGGCCAGGCCAGGAGAATCGTGCTTACGCCGTCGTAAGCATGGCACCAGGCAGTGACCCCGAAGCTGTTTGCTGCGGCATGGTTATAAAGGAGACGGTGTCTATGAAACAAAATCGAAGCAGAAGAGAGTTCCTGGCCACCACGGTGGCCGTGTCGTGCGGACTGGCGGCATCGAATCGCAGATGGAACGCGGCGGCCGCCCAGAATCCGCCCTCCGGGTCCGGCAAGCCGAAATTCGAATTGGGCCTGGCCTCGTACACGCTGAGAAAGTTCAATCTCGAGCAGACCCTGGCCATGACCGGGCGGGTCGGCCTCAAGCACATCGCCTTCAAGGACTTCCACCTGGCGCTCAACAGCAGCCCGGAACAGATCCGAGAGGTCAGAGCAAAGGTCAAGGACGCCGGGCTGGACCTCTACGGCGGTGGCGTCATCTACATGAGAAACGAGCAGCAGGTGAACCAGGCGTTCGACTATGCCCGGGCCGCCGGGATGAGAGTCATTATCGGCGTACCCAATCCCGAGTTGCTCCCGCTGGTGGACAGGAAAGTCAAAGAGTACGACATTAAGGTTGCCATCCACAACCACGGGCCGGGCGATAAGGTGTATCCTGTGCCGGAATCGGCTTACGAGAAGATCAAAGACCTGGACAAGCGAATCGGATTGTGCAACGACATCGGCCATACCATCCGCGCCGGCGTGGACCCGTCGCGCTCCATCGAGCAATACGCTGATCGGCTCTATGACATCCACATCAAAGACGTTTCCGCAGCCAACGCCAAGGGCGGCGCCATAGAGGTCGGGCGCGGCGTGATCGACATCCCCCAAGTCCTCCGTACGCTCATCAAGATTGACTATGCCGGAATCGTATCCTTCGAGTACGAGAAGGATGAGAATGACCCTCTGCCCGGTCTGGCCGAATCGGCGGGCTACGTCCGCGGCGTCTTGGCGGTGATCTGAAGCAGTCGTTCGTCGTTAATGACCACCGGCGCAACTCAAACAACGGAGGCAGGAAGTCCGTACGAGTCTGGTGGTCTCGTCGGCGAAGGGCGGTTCATTGTCGGGAACCGCCGAGCGGCGATCAATGACTGACGACGATTCATATGCCGTACAATATTCGAATTGTCAGCACGTATCCGCCGCGCAGGTGCGGGATTGGAACGTTCTCGCGCGATCTGGCCACGGCGCTGGCACATTTCACCGCCGAGGTCGGCCACATCCGCGTGGCGGCTATCGACAACGGCAGCGGGCCTTACGATATCCCCGTCGATCTGATTATCGATCAGTACAACCCCGACTCGTGGCGAAATGCGATCATCCATATCTGCACCCGCGCCAATGAAGCGAAGAACCCGACCGCGGTGACCCTCCAGCACGAGTTCGGACTGGACCCCGATCCGGAAGGCAGAAACGGCCAAGGCTCCAATTTCGTCAATATGGCCAGGACTTTCCATGAGAGGGGGCTGATCACAGTCGTTTATCTGCACACCGTTGGCGATAGCCCCACCCTGCACGAGAGGGCAACGATTCGGGGCCTCGCCGAGCACAGTGACGGCCTCATCGTCACGACCGAGAGTGCGATACAGATCCTCGAATCGGATGCGTACGGGATACCTCACGAAAAGCTCAAGCACATCGACCACGGCATCCGGATGCACCATCTATCCCACTTTGACCGCCTGGCCATCAAGCGCGAGTACGGCCTGGAGAACCGTTTTCTCATCACGACGCTCGGCATGCTCTCGCCGGGCAAAGGCCTTCAATATGGGATTCGCGCCTACGGCCGATTCCTCGAGGAATCCTGTTCTGAGGAACAGCGGCAGAGAATGGTCTACCTTATTGCAGGCAAGTGCCATCCCGATTTTGTCCGGGCCGACGGCGGGGAGCACTACCGGCAGTTCCGAGCCGGCATCGACCAGGCCCTGGAGCAGGCGAAAGTCAGGTGGTGCCGAGTCCAGGAACTCGACGGGACCAATTTCGACGATTATGATGTCGTCTTCTTCGATACGTTCCTCGACGAGAACACGCTGCTGAAGCTGTACGGTGCGACGAACGTAATGCTCCTGCCGTACCTGAACATGCAGCAGATCTCCAGCGGGGTCCTCGCTGACACGTTAGGTGCAGGCCGGGTCGCGATCACCACGAAGTTCCGGTACGCCCGGGAACTGCTCCTCTCCAACAAGCCGTGCCCCGAAGGTCTCATCATCGGCCGGTACGCACGCGGCATCCTGGTCGATCCGGCAGGGCCCTCCGTCGAGCAGATCGCCCAGGCGATCGACTACGTGGTCTTCAACGAGAGCAAACGCCTGCGGATGGAACGGCAGGCCCACCAGAGAGGTTACCAGATGCGGTGGAACAACAGCGCCTGGGCCTTGCTGCAGTATATCGATTTCATTCGCGAGGAGAAGGAGATCGTCACCGGTCGCGGCATCAAATTCACTCGCGAGAAACCCTCAAAACTTGACGTATACAAGTACCAGCGCATCCAGGTGACGCCTGCGGTCGAAGCCGTGACCCAGGAGCCCAGGTCAAGCGTGAAATCGAATGAAATCCTGGTCGCCAGGTCCTGACGCTTTGTCGTGAAAGTCGAGGGTGCCCGGTCGCCGGACTTTTCCCGACGAAGACCTTTGCCTTCACCCGTCATGCTCAACGAACGGAAGCATCCGGCCTACGGATAAGAGGTTTGTATCGTATTCGATGGTGGTATCCCATTCTGGGGCCGGGTCCTTCGCTGCACTGCAAAGGCGCAACATCTTGTTTTTTTAGCAAGCATTTTTGGTTGTGGCCGGAGGCCGCGCCGCGCTCAGGATGACGCCGCGGCGGGTGCGTCAGTCCGTTGGCGGCAACTTCGCGTCCGACAGCCGGCACGAAGCGGCCCGGCGACCTACAGTGACCATTCCTTGGGTCATGTAGGACGAGACGCCAGTCTCACGAGTCGGCCCTCTTTGGCGGATTGATAGATCGCCAGGATCACCTCGACGGCCCTGCGCGCTTCGGGACCGCTGATCCAGAAATCCTCGCCTTTTTCGAGCGAATCAAGGAATGCTCTGAAGTTGCGCGTGTGGTTTTCGTGCGTGATCGCCGCCGGGTCGGCGACGCCACCGCCGCCCTGAATTGTCATGAACTTTTGGCGAATCTGCTCGTCCTCGGGCCTCTGATCGGCGAACTGCCAGACGGTGATGCTGTTCTCGACGTTGATGACCGTGCCTTTGGTCCCCGTGATTTCGAACCGGCGGAACTGGCCCGGATACGACGCCGTCGTGCCGTAGATGAGACCCAGCGCACCGTTCGTGTAGCGCAACGCGGCGACGGCCGCATCCTCCGCTTCCATCTTGTGTCCCAGCGTCGCCGTATAGGCCTGCACCGACTCGATGGGCGGCATGAGGTCGCAGAGCATATCCACCATGTGGATGGACTGATTCATCAGGGCCCCGCCGCCGTCCAGTTTCCACGTCCCGTGCCAGGAATCCTTATAGTACGCGTCGGTGCGCCACCAGGGCACGTAGACGCTCGCGTAGGTGATCGTACCGAAGCGGCCCGTCTGGATCGCGTCTCGCAGCGGCGCCATCATGTCGTTGAAGCGATAGGGAAACACGCCACCAAGCCGGGTGCCGGCCTTTTCGTGGGCCGCGATCATGGCGTCGATGCGCTCCAGCGCGATCTCCAGCGGCTTCTCGCAGATGACGTGCTTGCCCGCCTGGGCCGCCGCGACCGTCGGTTCCATGTGCAGCCCGCTGGGCGTGGCAATCGTCACGACGTCGATATCGTCATTCTTGAGCATCTCCTCGTAGCTGCCGTAGGCCGTGGCCCCGTACTTGCCGGCCAGGGCCTCCGCCCTCGGGAAATTCGTATCACAACAGGCGACAAACCTGGCGTTCGAAATGTCGCGAATCGCCCGCGCATGAAAATCAGCGATCAGCCCCGCCCCGACGACTCCAAAATTCCACGTCTTCACAGTTCAGACTCCTTAGATTTCGATTGGCATGGACGGACCCCGACGCGCAGCGGCGTCGCGAGCACCGACGATAGTGTCCCGTTCGTAGTGACGCCGTAAGGCGTTTCTTCATGCCTTACGGGCACACTATAAACCTCAATTCAGTTTCAGGCCCACTTTGCTCGCCAGGCTTCTGACGGCCGCGATGGCTTTCGAGAACAACTCCGGTCCTGTGGAACCGCCGAATTGCCCGCCTGCCTGGAGGTGCGGCTCCATCGTCAGGCAGCCGTCGTACTTCAGCGCCGCCAGTTCACCCAGCAGTTCCTTGATTTGCCCGTCGCCTTCGCCCGGCATGCTGCCGATGTCCCCGGCCCCGAGTTTCCAGTCCTTGATGTGGATATGGACGACATAGGGCTTCATCAAGGGCCAGCAGACCTGGACGTTGTTCGTGATCTTCTCGCCCCACACGAAATTGGCGGGGTCGTAGGCCAGCCGCAGCTTCGGCGAGCCTATCGTCTTGACGAGGTCCACGCAGTTTTCGGCGGAATGACCGTAGATGTGGGCCTCATTCTCATGGACCATCATCACGTCGGTGCCCGCCAGCACATCGGCCTTGGCCGCCATGCGCTCCATGACCTCGTTGCGGTAGTCGTCGATATTCCGGCCCTCGGGGGCATAGTAGCTGAACATGCGAATGAACGGCGTGCCGAAATACTGGGCCAGCTCGACGGCGTGCTTGAATTTGTCCAGGTGCGGCTCAAAGGGCTGGTCCAGACGGACCTTGCCGATGGGCGAGCCGATGGCGCTCACCTTCAGGCCGTTGTCCTGAATCCGCTTCCGCGCCTCCGCCAACTCGGCCTGGTTCAGGTCCATGATGTTCTTGCCGTTGATGAACCGCGGCTCGATGTAGCCGATCTTCTCCTTCACCAGGAACCCGACCTGGCCGCGAAGACTTTCCGTCACTTCATCCGCAAAAGCGCTGAGCTTCGCCATTTCCGTCACTCCCAAATCCACTGAAACACCCGTAACATGTAGGGTGGGTTCTCAACCCACGCGTCACGTATGCATCGGTCAAAAACCCCGTGGGTTAAGAACCCACCCTACGGACAGTCACCCCGTGTCGTCACAGTCGCATCAGTCACGTTACATCATCTACTTCGCAAAAGCTGCTGCTCTTTCGGGCAGTTGCCGTTCGATCTCGTTCAGCCGGTATCCGAAACCGGGCCCATGTACGGTGGAGAGGTCCACCTGGCCGTTGCGCCGACGATAAAGCCCGGGATGAATAGCCTCCTCCGGCACCGAGGCCGCCGGGTAGAACTGCATGGCGTTGGTCTCCACGCCCATGATGGTCCCCGCGTGAGCCGCCAGCAAGCAATGCGGGATCTGAGCCAGCATGGGGTTCGTCAGATCCTGGACCATGAGGGTCATACCGTGGGCCCTGGCCCAGCACAGGCTCAGCAGCGCCCCCGTCTGCGTCTTGCAGGTCTTGAGGGCCACGCCCGTCCAGCCCAACTGCCGCCCCAGCCGGATCAGCCTCCAATCGTGGGCGCTCTCGTCCATGAACAGCGGCTTGCGGGCCGAGACGCTGTGCACGTCGATCTGGTTGGCCTCCAGGTCGTAAGGGAACGGCTGTTCCACATACAAGATCATCTGGTAGATCCGCGCCTGTTCCCTCATTAGCCCGTCCAGGATGTCATTGACATAGGCCGGGTCGGTCACGGTGCAGTTGAAATCTGTGGTCAGCCACAGCACATCGCGCTCGACGGCAATCCGGCCGACCCGGACCAACCGGTCGTAGTCCCAGGTCGCATCATTGCCCCGGAGCTTCACCTTGAGGCACGTCAGGCCGTCCCGCTCAATCCAGTCCGGCAGGAGAACCGGGTAGCCGTCTTGCGGCTCGCTCCCGGTCAGTTCCGAGGCATCGAGCAAGTCCTTGCCGCCCACCAAATGCCACGCCGGCAACCGCTCGGCCGGCGGGATACTCAGGAAATCGGCCGGATACCGGCCGACGAACGAGACGCCGCTGCCCGGCGCGGGCGCGAGGAAATGCGCCAGATCGGCGTTCATGTACTCGGCATTGTAGGTCGAATAGACCGGGCGGCTCACGAGTTGGCCATAGGCATCGTGCAGGGCGACATCGAAGGCCGAGCAGCAGACCAGCGCCGCCAGCCACGGCATCGGTTCCGCAGCGGAGCCGCGTCCCCGGTTCAAGTCCGCGAGCAGCCCGGGAAGCACCGATTCATTGAAATGATAGCCCAGCTCAATCGGGTGACCCTGCTGGCGGAATCCCGCCCAGGCTTCTGCGAGCATCCGGCAAAAGTCCTCCATCGCGTCACTGCGTTCCTGATAGCCCAGACTGCTCGGCCAGGCCCATTGCACGCTCAGCGGGGTCTCGCCCCACCCCTGCGCCCGGCTTCCTTGCTCATCCGCGACGGTCATACACACTCGCGCGCAGATCACCGAGGTCAATGTCTCGGGCCCGAACTTCAGGGGTACCCGCGTCTGGACCGGAAGGAAATACAGGTCAACCGCAATCGGACGAACAGCCGTCTTCATCTTGCCCCATCGTTATCCAAGTGACTCGCCGCCCCAGATGGCAGGGCTGGCACACCCGAAGGTTTAAGGGCTGGCCGGGACCTTGTCAACCCCAAGTTCGCGCCCCACGGCTGTGGAACATGTCCTTTGGGACTGGAAGCTTGCAGAATGTCTTGTCACGGGGTATATTGGCCCGTCCGGGGGCCGTTCGAGCGGCGTAAAGGCGCGGTCTTTCGGGTTGCCTTGTCGGGTCGAACCCCTATAATCATCGAGAGTTTTCGTACAGGAGGCAACACGCTTGGGGCATGAGGATCATCGTCCGCTTCACGCGGGCGTGCATTGAAACAGACGTCCACAGCAATGTCGAATTGAAAGGAGCAGGTATGAAACTCGACCGGAAGTTGAGAATGGGTTTGATTGGCGGCGGTCCCGGGGCGTTCATCGGCGACGTGCATCGCAAGGCGTCCCGGTTGGATGGGGAGATCGAGCTGGTGGCCGGAGCGTTCGATATCGATCCCAGGAAGTCCAAGGAAATGGGCAAGCACCTGGCTCTCGATCCCAATCGGGTCTACGGTGACTACATGACGATGATCAAATCGGAACTGGCCCTGGGGCCGGGGCAGCGGATCGACTTCGTCGCCGTGACCACGCCCAACAATTGGCACTTCCCCATCGCGCGGGAC
>CAYFUB010000785.1:0-15413 GCA_964346195.1 uncultured Pirellulales bacterium | reverse complement strand
GGCAGACCCTGGTCCGGCCGGTAGAATCCCTGGGCCACGCGGATCTCGTCCCCCGCTTGGGCGGCCGCCAATGCGTGCTGCAGCCAGGTGAAGGCGCTGGCCCACGAGGAGCCATCGCCGGGCACGCCGGCGTCGTCATCGACATAGATGGTTTTCCCCGCCGCCGTAGAGGCGAAAAGAAGGCAAATCGGCAGCAAGAGACATCCGGTTGTGAAAATCCGCCTGTTCATGGTGTTTCCCTCCAAAAAGAGACTCGGTTATGGTTTGCTGAAATACGATTTGCTCGCCTCGGCGGTCCCGCCGTAAGCGCCCATATTGACAATCCCGCCGTTGGGCTCCGGCTCGTCTGCGACGGGATTGTTCGGATCGCCCGCATCGATGCAGGGACTCGTGACCTCATCCAGGACCCAATCCTCGCTCGTCGGGTCCCAGCGCCCCGCCTGGGACTTGAGATGATAATCTCCCGTCGTCCAGATGGCGCCGGCGGTACCGGGCTCAACGGCCTGGTTGGGGTTATTCCGGTCGGCCCACCGGCCAGGTCGGGCAAACAACGGATCGACTTCAATATTGCCTCGATCCGACCAGATCTTTGCCATGTCGGTGTAGGTCATCCGGGGCTTGCTGCCGCCCTCAGACCTGTCTCCTGCAAAGGAGTTGCCTGGTATGTTGCCCCACACAATGGAATTCACCAGTGTGATGTCGCTGTTCAGCATAGAGATGGCGGTGCCCTGCACCCCGGCGACATTATCCGCGACCGTGCAGTTGGCAAAGACCGCCTCGCTACCGGTGCAATGGACAATTCCGCCGTCCGGGGTGATCGCCTGGTTGCCCACGATCAGGCAGTTGGCAACCATCGGGCTGCTGTCCAGGCAGCGAACGCCGCCGGCGATATCACCTTTGCCCCGGGTAATGACGAATCCAGCCAGTACGCATGTGGAGTCTTCGCCCCGCTTGAAGGTAACGGGTGTGCTGGTGTAGTTGGCATCGAGCACGGGGAACGGTTCAGCCGCCAACGACTCGCTGGAGCCCAGGCGCGTGACTGTGATGTTCCGGCCGCGAAACTCGATACATTCGCGGTACACGCCTGCCCCTACCGCGACAGTGGCGCCCCCAGGAGCGACATCGATGCCCTCCTGGATCGTGTCGAAGGGATGCTCAGCCGTGCCGTTCTCTTGGGGATCACCAATCATCGGGGTACACGGCCCAGGATCGTTCGGAGCGTCATCATCCACGTAGAGCCTGTCCAATCTGCTCAAGAAGTTGGCCTTGAGCGTGCTGCGGGCGTTGTCCACAGTTATTGTTGTGGACGCGCTGTTGGCATCCGCTACCAGGCGCGTCGCCACGGCGGTGCCGGTCCAGCCCGCAAAAACATAAAGGTTCGCATCCACGGGTTCGGCGCGTATCGCTATGGTCTGCCCGACCTCCACCACGTATGCCGCCTCTCCGGGAATCATCACCGCACCGCCTGGCCCGGAGGAGATCGTGAGCGCGGGTGGCCCGGGAGCCCAGCCCACCTCTGGCTCACTGTAATCTCCCGCCGCATCGCCCTGGTTCGAGGTTGCGGTCCGAACCCAATAGGTGTACTTCATCCCCGGCTCGGCGGTAACGTCATCGAAGCTCAGCGAGGACTGCCAATCACTGATGGGGCCAGGGGGGTCATCCACAGACAGTGCGCGAGACACTTGATAGAACCTGAGGTGCCCATACAGAGGGCCGCTGCATACGGCTTCCCAGGTGAGACGCACCCTGTCCGGCAATGTCCCGTTCGAGGCCGTGATGCCAGCCGGCGGCCGGCGGTTGGGGGAGTATATCAGAACAATCCGGTGGTTGTTGTCCTTGATCATCCGGAGGTGACGACAGTAAGCTTCGTCGTTCAATGGATTCGCGCGCAGCTCCAACATGCGCAGGTCTGTCAGGCCCAAAAGGGGCGACAAATCGCTGACCTGGTTGTTGTAGAGTACCAGCCACTGCAGCTTCGTCAGGCCGGCCAGAGGCGAAAGATCGCTGACCCGATTATTATGGAAATCCAGATCACGCAAGTTCATCAGTCCGGACAGGGGCGATAGATCGCGAACCTCGTTGTCGCTCAGGTGCAACATTTGGAGGTTGGCTAGCCCTGACAGAGGCGAAAGGTCGCTGATTTGATTCAGGCCCAGGCTCAGCATCTGCAGGTTGGTCGCGTACTCAAGCCCCGTGAGATCCGTAAGGCCGCCATAGATGCGTGTGAAGTCTATCAAACCAAGCATATCTGTGGGCGTCGGGTCCGAGACGTTCAACCTGTTTTCCACCCACCTTTTCAAGTTTTCATCGGCGAAAAACACCGGCTCTTCGCCCGCCGCGGTGGCGGACAGGCGCGCGACGAAGATGCAGAGCACCGTCACGGTCTTGAGTCTTCTCCTTTTTCCCATCTTCCGCCCCTTTCGTAAATGACCGCTATGAGTACGATTCCGGCCCAGGTGCGCATCCTCGGCCGGGTAGCCGGCAGCGCGCTTCCGGCGCCGTCAGGCGGCTATGGCGGCACTGGCAAGGGGTGGATCCGCGCATCTCACGCCCTCGCCGGCCGCTACGCCGGAAGCGCAGCGTTACACAGTGGCAGAGAATACTACACGTGCGAAGGTGGGCGGATATGAAAGATGCAGATTATGAAGTATGATAGCGAAACAAGTTATAAAAAACTCAGCTTGCCCGCCTTCGCATCTCATTATCATGATTCTACCATGAAGAAGATGGCCCAGGCAAGGAATTTGTTCCCCGAGCGGGCAAAATTTTCAGCCGTTTCGGGGCGTGCAGGCCCTCACTCGGTCATCTCGACACCGGTCGCGGCGGGACGTCGGGCCAGGGCAATCCTCGTCTGTGAAACGACGTGTATCGCCGTCTGGACGATGATGCCGAGGCCGACCATGGCGATGGCAAACCAATACGGGGCATACAGGCCCATGTTCTTGGCCAGATAGCCACCGGTCCCCGAGCCGATGGTGATACCCAGCGATATCACGACCTCGTGAATGACCATGCGGACCGACCGTTTGCTGCTGGCCGAGGCGCCATAGTAGAGATGGGAGCTATAGGCAAACCCGAAAGCGATGCCGAGGACCACGGGCGAGACAAACAGGACGCCCAGCGTCCGGCCGTAGATGACGATCAGCAAGGCCGCTAGAATCATCGCCTGGGCCCCCAGCAGCAGGCCCGCGCGGAAGTGCCAGAAGGCCCACCGCCCGCCGGCGACGAGCGACAGGAAATTGCACAGGGCCAGCGTCGTCATAAAGGCTCCGAACTGGCTCTCGGAATGTCCCAGCCCTTTGAACAGCAAGGCGTACTGCGACCGCAGAATCGCGAAAGAGGCCCAGGCACAGAACAGGGCGATGCGCGACATCCAGCGGAAATCGGCGAGGAGGCGGGGATCGCAGGCGGGCTCTACGGCGCCGTCGGCACATGCCGGGTTGCGCGAATGCACCGCGTCCCGGCGGGCCAGGCCCAGTAACAGAAAACAGGTCACGAAGCAGACGACGGCGGCGAGCATCGGCCACAGCGGGTCCTGCTCGACCAGCCAGGCCCCGATGAGCGGGCCGACGATCCCGCCGCTGGACCACGAGCCGTTATAGCGACCCAACCGGCGGTTCAGGACGACGCCTTCGTAGCTGGCGGAGACCCAGCTCATCAGGAAGGGCCAGAACAACGCCATGGCCGCCCCGCCGAGGCTCCCGGCGGCGATGATCATCCAGACCCATGTCAGCGGCGCGACGGTGTCCAGGACCGTCGCGCCGAGGACGCCAAGAACCATCAACATGGCGGCCAGCCACGCCACCACCGTCGCGGCCCGGGTCGCCCGTTTGACGTCCAGGTGCCCCAGGTGAGACCCGGTGATCAGCAGGGCCACCATATAGGCGAAACAGTTGAGCGCCGGCGCGTAGCCGACGTGCGCCTCCGAGCCGCCCATGCCGCTGAGAACGAAGGGCATGGCGGTCCAGACAACGCTCAGGCTCACGCCCGTGGCAAACGCCGCACCATATAACGGCCACGCTCGATCCGACGAGCCGGCCGGTGGTTCCCTATTCACTTCAGACATCCCGACTGTGCTCCAAAACTTCTAATTGTAGCACCAGCCCGGCAGCACGCCAGTGGTCTGTATCAAGCTCGATTCCGTGTGTGCGACTACATTTTGTGGGGGAGCCCCTCGATTTGTCATGCTGAGCGAAGCGAAGCAGCTGGCCCACGGATAGAACCCACGCCGGATAACAGGCTCGACCCAGATCCTTCGCTGGCGCTCAGAGCTTGCCCTGAGCGTAGTCGAAGGGATGACAGCATGGATGCATGCCCCCACGAAAATCAGTCGCACACGATTCCGTCCGGGGTGATGCATTTCACGACACTGGTTCGACGGAGACGCTGGGCTTGTGGCTCAAGAGGCAGGAGTCACCGTTCGTTATCCGCGTTCCTTCAGCCCTCAGTGGCAATAGTCATCTACTCTCCAGCAATCGGCACTTGGCACGGATGAATTCGGGGTCCAGGTCCACGCCGCATTCCCATTCAACCGTGTCAAACGCGATACGTACCCGCTTGAACTGTTCGACATCCTTGATTCTCTTAAATACGCCAAAATCCAGATAGGGTCTCATGTCAAGAACGCCTTGCGCGCCGTCCTCAAAAACGACGGTGAGAGAAAAATCCTCGTTCGGGCGGACGCTCACAACCGCTTGATACATCTTCGCATCCTTCTACTATGCCGTAGAACATGGATATGGTCGGCATACGCTGGTTCTCCTTCGTCCGTCGGCCATGGACTGTGCCGCCGGACTGTTCTTTCCGCGTAACACATTGCAGCATTTCACGAGAGAATGATACCAGCGAACGCTCGGCACGGCAAGAGGAAGTCCATGCCGCAGGAGACCCGGGCACGAACTCCCGCAACGGGTACGGTCGTTCGAAGAGCCATGAAAGCAAGTGAGCCACCCTCCGCGGGTGGCTCACCTGCTGTCTGAATTGTCCAGCCGAGAAACGAATTACACCGGGTACGAGCGTCTATTTCTCGGAAGCCGCATCGCCGGTATTCGATCGAGTTTCGGCGGGCTTGAAGGTGTAGTTTTTGGCGGCGGCCTGCGCGCGGATGGCTTGTTTCACGGCCGAGCCGAGTGTATCGCCCTGCTGCTTTTGCGTCTCCTTGGCGGTGTCCTCGTTTCTCTGGGTGTTGAGCTGTTGAATCCGCGCCTGGATCTCGGCGCGCTCCTTCGTCTTGGCCTCCACGTAGGCGGCCCTCTGCTCGGGGCTCATCTCTCGCATGTTCTGCGGCAGATCCTCTTCTTTGGCCTCGTCGAGATCCACCTGGTTGGCGCGCACGGCATCGACGAGATCCCAGCCGGTGTTTCGGTAGTTTGCCGAGGACTTCGTCACGGCCCTTTGGATGGGGGCCGCCGGCGAGGCTTGCCGGGCATTCTCGTCCTGTGCGGCCTGTCGCTCCTGCAAGACCCGGCCCTTCCGGCCGTAGGGAATGTACGTCTGATTGAGCTTCAGGCCGAGGCCGGCGATCTCTTTGTCCTGCGGCGCGGGGATGTGGACGACTTGGCGATTGTGGTCGATGTTCAGGTGCCGCCCGTCCGCGAGCACGGCCCCGTCCTTCCATTTGCCGTTGATGCCCTGCCGCTCGCTGCCGCAGTGAATCGTGTTGACGATGACGCCTTTCGTCACGGCGGCCTTGCAGGCTTCGCGATAATCCACGGGCCCCTGCGTGAACGGCTCGTTGCCGGCGATGAAGATCACTTTCAGGTCGTTCGGCAACTCGCTCCACGCCAGCTTCTGCGTCGCCTCCCGGATGACCCAGCCGCAGTATTCGCTTCCCCCGTTGGTCCTCAGCGCGAACAGCTCCTCCGATATCTTGTCGAGGTCCGTCGTCAGCGGAACAATCTGCCGAATCCAGCCGCTCTCCCGAGAAAGGCTGTTCTTGCCGTACTCGTAGAGCGCGACCTGGACCTCGGGTGCGCGGCCGTTCTGCTCGGCGAAGATGAACTCATTGACGATGGACCAAAGCTCCGTCCGCGCCTGGTCGATCAGGCCCGACATGCTCCCGCTGGTATCCAGCAAAATCGCAATCTGCACCAGCGGTTTGCCCTGGCCGGGCGGGACCTCCACTATGGACGTTCTCTCGACAGTCGGCGCCGTGCTCTCTGCCGCGAAGACGCCAGGCACGTACAACAGGACCACGGCCGTCACAATCAGATACCGGATTAGCGTTGTCGCTCTCATTTCTTTTGCTCCTTTCGCAACAGGAATTAGCTGTCAGTTCGTGCCGGGCGCTTTGATCAGGACGGGCTCGCCGTCGACTATCAGCAGGACATCCCCGCTCAGGGCGATACTGCCCTGTCGGTTGTCGCGTGCCAGCTTCTCCGCCAGTTCGAAGAATTCTCTCGACCCGAACTCGATGACTCTTGCGGGAGCGGCCTGCGGCCGGGTGACCAGCCGGCTGTCCACCCACTGCCGGCCGCGACGATAGTACGCATTGTCGTTGATCTGTTGAACCGAGCTGATGGAGACCTCGTTGAGTTTCTCGTCGTAATAGTTGTTCCTCAGGTTCAGTTGCTCCTGGCTCTTTTGCCGCGCGAAGTTGAAGCTCTGGTTGACCGCGCCGATGCCGGAACGCGGCCCCATCGCCCGGCCGGACAGGACCTCCTCCGCTTCCCGCCGCACTTCCACGGGGTCGCGCAGGTCCGTGCCCTCGCGGGCGAGGAACGCGGTGTACTCGGTCAGAATGCCGAACTCGGTCGAGAGCCGCACGATTTCATCGACCAGCTCCTTCATCTTCGGGTCGTTGGTCGAGGCGGCCGGGTCGGCGCCGCTCTGGCGGATCGTGTCGATGAGCTCGGCAATCTTGCGGCTCGCCCACAGACGCGGCACGAAGCCGTTCTTCCTGCTCGTCTTGTCGAAATCGAAGCTGAATCTGAAGGTCCGCTCCTTCCCGAAGTAGTTGCCCTCGATCTCAAACACGAGGGCATCTTCGCCCACGTACTGGCCCAGAAGAACGAGATGGTCTCCCTCGAAGAAGTCGGGCAGTTTCTGCGGCAGGATATCGCGCGTGCGCCCAACGGCCGTGCCGCCGTCGGCATCCGTGACTCGCAGCCTGGGATCGGCCAGGACGGGACCGGTCAATTGGTTGAAGACTTTGCCGACTTTGACCTCGACGTCCTCTTTCGGCAGGACGAATTCCGCCCGCCCGCGCGACTCGCTCGCGATCTTCTCCAGGAGCGGCGCGTTGACATCGAAGCCGACGCCGAAGGTGAAGACCCGCCGGTTGTGCGGATTGGATTTGACGACGAGCTCGCGAATGGTCAGCTCCGAAGTCTGGCCGACCGTGGGAAGACCGTCGGTGAGGAACAGGACGATGGGCAGCATCCCGGCGACGGGCTCTTGCCGCAGGGCCGCCTCCAGGGCATCGTGGATATTCGTGCCGCCGGTGGCCGTCATGCCCTCGATATAGCGCAGGGCCGCCTTCTCAGTCCGGTCGTTTTTGAGCACCGGCTGGGGCGAGAACCATTCGACCGTGTTGTTGTAGAGGATGATGTTGAAGGCTTCGCCGGCCCGTAAGCCGGCCACGATCTGGAGCGCCGCTTCCTTGACCTGCTCGATCTTCTCGTTCCTCATGCTGCCGGAGCGGTCGATCACCAGCGTCACTTCCCGCTTGAGTGACGCCGTACCCGGTTCATCGGCCGCCTTGACCGGCAGACCCGCGAGAAGAAGGAAGTACCCGCCCCCGACTTTCTTGTCCGGGTAGGCAAACATGGAGGCGGTCACGCCGTTCTCTTGCAGCAGATAGGAAAGCCGAAACGGCCCCGGCTCCCGGCACGCCTCCAGCGCTATCTTCACCGAGAGTTCTCTGTCGCTGATGCGTTCCATTTCGAGCCGGTGGCTCGCCGAATAAACCGTCGAGATGGGGCGCTCGGCTTTGATGCGGGCCGTCACGGTCCACGGGACCGCATATTGCAGCGATTCGCTGCGCGGCAGGATGTAATCGACGCGACTGCCGTCCACGTCGAGCAGATGCTCGTAGGTCAAACGGACCTTCTGTTTGCTGCGGGCCTCGATCGGAAAGACGCTGGAGCGGATGAGATTGTAGCCGACGAACTCCACCAGCGCCGGGTCGCGAATCCGGGCCACCAGGTCCCGGTAGATGCGCCGGGCCTCCTCTCGGGGCAGGACGCGGGCCGTGATCTCGCCGCACGGGCCGTCGTAGGCAAAGCCGCGTACCACGGCCCCGTCGGGAACAGGGATGATCAACTCCGCCTCCTGCCGCCGCGAGGTCTCGTTCTCCAGGTGCATCTCAATCGTGGTCGTGGCGGTGGCCTCGACGATATCGACCCGGACCTCGACTTTTCTCATCTCGACCGCGCCGCGGTGCTCGGGCGCGAACGCCCGGGCCCGGCTCTGCGGGACGATGATGTTCGGCGCAAACGGCCGGACCTCGACGTGACGCATCTGCGCCTCGCTGCAATACGGTAGCGCCAGCACGAGCGTCGCGACGACAACCGGTATGACTCTGGACCTGTGCATCTTTGTGCCTCCTGAGCTTGTGACGGCAGTTCGGTTGGTTCACTCTATTAAGTATAACGCACAAAGAAGGTCCGGTTTTGTAAATAGAACGTAAAAACAAGGCGTGAGGACAAATTCACCCGACCCGTAAAAACAATGTAAAAAGCGCGTGGCAGGTTGGATGAAGAAATGGGCTGCGTCACGATGCGCCGGGTGCCGCGCTCATGTTTGGGTTGTTATACCGATTAGGAAAGATTCTTGCACGGTGGGCTTTGTCATCCTGAGGCGAAGCCGAAGGATCTGGCCACTGAAAGAGAGGTTTCTCTCGCTCGCAGCCCAGATCCTTCACTCCACTGCGCTCCGTTCAGGATGACACGGGCAGCGCACGAATGAGTCAAAATCCCCTGTTAGGGAATGCCGGACCGTGTGGCGGCTGCCGCGGCCGCGGGCTTACGGTTGCCATCCTTTCGCTCTGGCCTCTTCGAGGACGCGCTGCCTCTTCTCGGAGAGTTCCTGCCGCAGCAGGGGATAGTCCCCGGCCGATTCGATCGCTGTGTCGAGGCGCTTGAGCGCGAGGCCGTACTGCTGCTGCGCGAAGTGCAGGTCAGCCAATTGCTCGTGAATCTGCGCCCGTTCGATACCTTGCAGGGAGGGCAGCAGGCGTTCGAGCACGCGCACGGCTTCCGCCGGATTCCCCTGTTTCTGTCGCAGCCAGGCGAGATTCGTGCCGGCGGCGATCAACCTGGGATTGCACCGGACGGCCTGCTCGAAAGCCTGTGCGGCTCTGTCGAGCTGATCGAGGTGCCGGAAGCAGACGCCCAGGTTGTTCCAGGCGGACGCACTGGCGGGTTTGAGCGCGACGAATTCCTGGTACTGTTGGGCCGCCCGCGCATATTGCTCCATCAAAAGGAGTCGCCTTCCCAGGCGCTCCCGCAGGTCTGCCGAGTCGGGTGTCCGATTGACCGCGGCCTCACACGCCAGCGTCTCTTCGTGCATCTCTTTGAAAATGCTCTCGATGTCGCGGTCCAGCGGATTGGCCTTGTGGGCCATCTCAAAGGCGCGGTTCATTACCTGCGGATTGCCTTCCAGCATGCCCACCAATCCGAGCAGCGTGTATTTGGTCCCTTGGTAATATTGCTGAAGGACGGTTTGTGGGTCCTGCGTCTGTCCGGGTATCCCGGCGGCATTCGTCACATGCGGCTGGACGGGGGTATGGCACTCGCCGATGGCGTACAAGACATTCAGCCAGCACGCGTCCACGTCGCGCTTGATTGTGACTCCGAATTCCAGGTACGGCCGGTCGTCCGTGTGCAGCGGACCATTCCCCGCGAGTCTCCTCAGACCCTCTTCCCCCACCACGCAGCAATCGACGAAATCGTAGGCCGTGTGGATGCTGATTTGCTTCAGGTCGTCCCCGATGATGCTGCGGCTCATGATCTCACTGATGCGCCGCAGATCGAGCTGCATCGGTTCGAGCGTGCCGAGCAGGACCGAATGCTTGTTCAGGCAGTTGTTGGCCACCCAGAGAGAGCAATTCGGCATCGCCTTTTGAAAACTCCTGATGATGATCTGGAAATCCTGCAGTCTGAGGTCCAGGGGGACCCAGCAGGACAGCACGCCGCCCGGCTTGAGATGGTCCCGGCACGCCTTGAAATGGTCGTACGTGTACAGGGCGGAGCTGCCGGTCGTCCCCGGATAGGTCGAATCGTTCATGATGACGTCGAACTTCTCGTGAGTGAGTTTGATGAAGTTCTTGCCGTCCATGATGATCTTGCGAAGCCGAGGGTCCTCATACGAGCCGCGATTGATCTCCCTGAAGAACGAGCCGGCCCTGAAGACGCCGGGACAAATGTCCACGATACTATAATTGGCGACGCCGAAATCCAGACCGATGCCGCACGTTTCGCCGCTGCCGTAGCCGATCTGTACGACATCCTGGGGATTCCTGTGCACGAGCAGCGGCGCGTAGGCCTGCAGCTTCTGGGTCGTCCGCAGCATCAGGTCCACGCCGGCAACGTCGACGCCGTCCACCGCAATGAGCCGGTCGCCGTCCGGCAGGTCATGAACGGTCACCGTCCCCGTCACACCGTCGTCGACGAAGGCAATCTGGCTCGGGTAGTGGTAGGTGTTCATCGTCCGCAGGAAGACGTCGCGCGGCATGAACACCACGGCCGTCACGAGAAAACCTGCGGCGACGGCCGACAGCGGCGCCGCCCACCACGCCCTGCGCCGGCCCGAGAGCACGATCAGGAACAGCGCCAGCAGCAAGAGGATTCCAACGACCGCCAGGAAACTGCCGCGCAGGCCCAGCCACGGAACCATGACAAAGCCCGCCACGAACGAGCCAAGGACACAGCCCATCGTATTCCAGGCGTAGACCCGGCCGATATGCCGACCCACCGTCTGCCAGGCGGGCGCACAAATCTGCACGGCGATGGGAAAGACCATCCCGATCAAGACGGTTGGAATGAAGATGATCGCCAGCGTGTCGAGGAAGTGAGCGGCTATGTCCGTGGAGAAGGACGCGCGTGGGCCGACCAATCGCTCGATCACCAGCAGGTCGATGTGCCAGAGCCGCCCCAGCAGCCACATCGACGCGGCCACGGACAATCCCAGCAGAAATTCGACCATACCCAGGCCGAAGATCGGATTCCTTAGCCGGGGTACTACGATATTGCTGGAAATCAGACTGCCCAGGGCGATGCCGAGAATGAAGCACGTCAACATGCAGGCAAAGGCATATGCCGAAGCCTCCAGAACAAAGACAAGGACCCGCGTCCAGAGCACTTCCAGCGCCAGGGCGCAGAAGCCGGCCACCAAGATGCCCGCCAGAACCGCCGTTCGCCTGCCGCGTGAATGGACGACCTCGGCGTCTTTCCCTTGCGCCTTCACGGCCTCACGGGCGACCCGCTTTCGCTTCGAGGCGTCCCGAACGACCCGTCGCGGCTTCAGGACAATGGACATCACCAGGCCCATCATGCCGACCAGCACGTTGGCCCCGCCGGCCACGTACACAGACCGGCTCACTCCCAACAGCCTGATTAGGAAATAGCCTGCGGCAAAACTGCCGAGGACGGCGCCGAAGGTATTGACCGCATAGAGAAGGCCGACACTCTGACCGGTCGTGCGCCGCGTCTCCTGGCGGTCCGCGGGGATGGTCCATAAGCCGCTGATGACAGGCAGCGTCCCGCCCATGAGAACGGTTGGCAACAGGAGAATGGCCACGGAAGCGCCGAAGCGAACGAGGTTCAGTTCGTGGAAGCCGGGCGCGCGGACACCGAAGAACCAGAGGTAGAACTTGTCCACCAACTGCACGACGTCCGGAAAGGCAAAGGCATAGGCGCCGATTATGAATTCCAGGCATGCGTAGACTCGCAGGGGGCGGCGGATTCGGTCGGCCAGCAGGCCGAAGAGCCAACTCCCGAGCGCCAGCCCCAGCATGAACGCCGTCAGGACGGTGCTGGCCGCCAGCACGGTATTGCCGAAAACCGTGCCGAGCGAGCGCATCCATGCGATTTCGTAAATGAGTCCGGTCGCCCCCGAGACGAAAAACAGCGGCAGGACCAGCTTGCGGATGATCCAGATTCTAGGCTGCACGATCGCGTTCACGGCTGTTCCCCCGGGTTTCCGCCGGGCGCGTTGTCCGGCGGTCTGTTCTGCCTGTAGAGTGCCATCTGCCTGGTGATCTGCCCGACCAGCTTCTCATTGCCGGCGGCGAAGGCGATGTCGAGCGCTTGCTGCAGGGAACTGAGAGCCTTGTCGAGCTGACCGGTCTGGGCGTAGCTTGCGGCCAGGCACGAAAGCACGTCGGCGTTGCGCGGGTCCAGTCGCAGGAGGCGCAACCAGTGCACGATGGCTTGGTCGTGCTGTTTCAGGCGCGCCAGCGTGACGGCGAGATTGTAGCGTGCCGCCGCATTGTCCGGCTCAAGGCTCACGGCTTTCGACAGATACGGCAGACCCTCATGGAGCGCCCCTTTCCTGCATAGCGCGACCCCCAGTTTGTCGTGAGCCTTGGCATGGTCCGGCCTCAGTTGTACGGTCCTCAGGTAGTGTTGAATGGCCCTCTCGACGTTTCCCTGCTGCTCGAACGCCACCGCGAGGTTATAGTGGGCCTCCTGATCGTCCGGCTGGAGTCTCACCGCCTGCAACAAGTACCTGATGGCCTCCTGTCTGTCTCCCCGTTGGAGCATCGCCACGCCAAGGTTGAAGCACGCCTCGACGTTGTCCGGGGCGAGCTGAAGTGATTTCTGCAGATGGGTAATGGCGTCATTCAACATGCCTTTGGAGATGAAAGCGACTCCCAGATGGGTGTGTATCTCACTGTTCGCCGGGTCGATGGCAGCGGCTTGGGACAAATACCTGATCGCCTCGTCATGCTGTTTGCGTCCGAACATGGCCAGCCCAAGAAAATAATATGCATCCGCGTTCTTTGGATTCAGCTCCAGCGCCTTGCGGCATTGGCGCTCCGCACCCTCATAATCGTTTGATTTCAGATGCTCCCAGGCGGCCCTGGTATAAGAGAGATCGTCGATGAACTGCTCGCGTATCCGCCGGATGGCGCTTGGAGCGGCATTGACGAATTCGGGTATGTTCGCGGCACGATCGGGTGCGCTGAGGCGGTCCAGAACAACCGCAGGCGTGCTCTCGCCGTTCTCGTCGATGTGGGTCAGGAAGAGTTGCGTGTAGGGAGAATCCGGCTTGCCCGAGAAGACGAGCCATCTGCCGTTGGGAGAGAAGCTGTGCCAGGAGTTCATTCGTTTGGTGTTCGCACGCAGTCTTCTGGCTTCGCCCCCCTCGGCGGGAATGATGTAGAGCTCGCTGTCGGGCTGAAGGAGCATGTAGTTCTCCGCTCGGCAGAAGACGATCCATTTCCCGTCCGGCGAATATTTCGGGAAGAAGTTGCTCTTGTCGTTGAAGGAGGCCCCCGCCAGCGGCTCGGCCTTACCGCCCCGGCCGTTGTTGAACGGGATGCGATAGAGATTGAACTTGAAAGGCTTGCCGTCCTGGAGGAACTCGCGGCATTCATCGGGGCTCAGGAGCACCTTTCGGGGGCCGCTCACACCCCGGAGGCTGTAGGCCTGTGTCGCGGCGAAAACGAGGTATTTCCCGTCCGGGCTCCACGTCGGATTGCTTTGCACAAGGTTCGGATCATCGGCACCCGGCAGCGACTGGAAAACACTGGTCTGCCGGTCGTATATGCACAGAATGCCTTTCACCGGAAAGAACAACTGCGAGAAGTCCAGGCCGGGCTTGGGGACAAAAACGGATTCGTCCTTGACGGTGCTCACGACGAATCTGCCGTCGGGAGAGACCTGGGAAAGCAGGCCGTACGTGATTTCACTTTCGCTTCGCTTGTAATCGCTCCAGGTGATGATCGTGCTCTTATCGAGAGTCATGTGTTTCCGGACCGCCGCGACGGCATACGAGCCTTTGTCATTGGCGTAATCGACGTCCAGCCCCAGAACGTCGGCGTCGGCGGAGAACGAGTGACAATTGCCGCAGACGGGCAGGTTCTCCAGGACGATCGGCGGGGCTTCCTCAGACGAGACCGCCCCGAAACGCCAACGAATCCGGGACGGGTCCCGGACCGCGTCCACGAACGGCAGGTTTACCTCACGGTAGAACAGCGGCGCGGCGACCTTGTGCGCCGAGGTCTTGATCGTGATATGGCCGGCGGAGAAGGCCTGGGACGGCGTCTTGCGGTTGACGCCGAAGATGGTCACGGTTGCCGGCTTCTCGAGAGAACGCTTCTTGATGTCTTCCCAAACCGGCTCCTCCGGCCGCCACCGAGCCTGCCGGGCAAAAAAGGCGATGGGTCCCCGGCCGTCCGAAAACTCGACCGCGACCAGCCACAGTCCCGAGCGGGGATGGCTGTCCTTCCAGCGAAAACAGGGTGCGGGAATCTCGGGCGGGAACAGGATTTCGTCGAGCGGGTACTCAATCGCCAACGGGTCCAGTTGGGCCGTATTCTCGATGGCCTTGAGCACATCTTCGGGGTCTGTACCGCGAGCGGACAGAATCACCAGACCGGCGGCTGCCACGGCCACCGCGCTTAGTCCCATGATGAGATTTCGCACCGACCTGCGCATACGGCCTTCACTTCATAACCTCGGCCCCCACGGCGCGTTCACTTGGACCTCGGCGGTTAATCCTATCCAGTGGCCTCAAAACACTTTACGAGTGGATTATATGCGTTTTGCCCCTGTGAAGCAACACGGCCCTGAGATAGTCTCTAGAGCACAAAGGCCGAGAGGCTGACGGCACAGTGTCGGAAACTCTCGGTGGACAGCGTCATCGTGCGCCATTTCGGGCTGCGGCGTCTCATGTGGCGGCAGTAATCATCGAGCGGGATGCAGAAGAACAGGTACCGGTCGGGGCCGCAGGTGAGCGCGTCGTACCCGTCGAAATCGACATCGACCTTCGCCACCCGGTAGGCGAAGACGAAAACCGGCTCGTGGTCCGCCCCGAGGGCGCGCCTCCAAATCTGCAAGCTCTCAATATCGTCTCGGGTGACCCAGCACTCGAAGCCGGTCAGTTCCGTCACGGTCGTTCCCTGGAACGTTCGGCCCTTGACTTCGACAATCACCTTGCGGTCCGGTCGGAGAGAGAGCAGAAAATCGAAATTCTTGACGGACCTGCCGGACGACCCCGGCCGTTTGTGCTCGTCCGCCCGGACGTAATCAACGCCATGATCGAGCAGCCAGTTCTCGAACGCGCGTTCGTAGTGGTTCGCAGACAAGTCCCTCATAACGCCCACACTCCGCCTCCATATCGTCCCGATTGTCGAGAACTCCGGCCTGATACGGATTATGGTCAATTCGTGCGCGGTCTGTCATCCTGAACGGAGCGCAGCGCAGTGAAGGGGGTTCCCCAAACGCGAATGATCGCGTTTGGGGGCC
>CAYFUB010000784.1:0-6217 GCA_964346195.1 uncultured Pirellulales bacterium | reverse complement strand
CCCTGAAAGCTGCCGACCTTCTGCCCATCCAGCCACCCGGTTGTCTGCCAGTCACAGGCTCCGACGACGACGAAGACGCGCTTCTCGCGCCATTCGGCGGGCACGCGAATCGTCCGGCCATACCAGCCGATATCCGCCCCGCTCCCGACGCCGGAGAGCTTCGAGCCCCACGGGAACGGCACCGTGATCGACAGCGGAAATTCGGTTTTGCCGCCGGCCCAATTCCGGTCGAGACCAACGTTCTCCTTATCGAATCGGAACTCCCACGCGCCGTTGAGATTCATCCACTGCGCCCGTTCGAAATCGGGCCGTGGGTGTTCGGGTAGCGGAACCTTCGCCATCGCGGAAGAGACACAAGAGAGGAACAGTAGGAAGACAGCACTAGCTTCAGGTACTTTTCTGCAGGCGTGGCTCATTCGATTATCCTTTCAGGCCAGTGGTTCATAGAAAACGGTAGGGCGGTCACCAAGCGTGTTGGTCAGGGTGCCGAGGCCCTCGATGGCGCATTCGATGCGGTCGCCGGGTCTGAGGAAGTTGCCCGTGGCGACGCCGACGCCGGAGGGCGTGCCCGTGCAGATGACGTCGCCGGGCTCAAGCGTCATGATGTGACTGAGGAATGAGACGATGTCCACCACGGGGTAGATCATCCGGGCGGTGTTGGCGTTCTGGCGAACCTCGCCGTTGACCTTGAGGACCATTTTAAGGTTCTGAACGTCCGCGATTTCGTCTTTCGTGACAAGATACGGCCCGAGGGGACAGAAACCGTCCGCCCATTTACCGTTGAGCCAATCATAGAATTCGTCCCACGGCCGCTGCTGGCGGTTTTGGGAAAATGTCGCGCTCCGTGCGGAAACGTCGTTGGCGATGCTATAGCCGGCGAGGTAATCGAGAGCGTCACCGGCATCGATGCATTTGGCCTTCTTGCCGATGACGACAGCCAGTTCCAACTCGTAATCGATTTCCCTGCTGTATGCGGGCCAGGGGATGGTGTCACCCGGCCCGATGACGCAAGTCGAGGGCATCAGGAATGGGCGGGGCACGGTGGTTTGCCGGGGCGAGTCCGAGAGGCCAAGTTTGTAGCCGTGGTGCACCGATGCTTCTTTGATATGCTCGCTGTAATTGCCGGCCAGTGCCAGCACTTTGCCCGGCCGCGGGAGCGGAGCCAGGAGCTTCACCGAATCCAGCGGCGTCGCGCCGCGCGCTGAGTCCGCGAGCCGTCGCACTTGTTCCAGGGAGGGCGGGCCGCCTGCCAGAATCTCTTTGATGCCCGCCGGGGGATTGGGGCCTTGCCACGCCGAAAGAATATCCACGACGCCGCGGTCGGTCAGGACGCCGCACGATACGGCTTCGTCGCGCGAGTAGGTCACAAGTTTCACGTCGGTATCTCTCCTATAGATCAGTAGATGCACAGCCGAAACGTATTGTATCTCTCGACCTGGCGGAGGCAAGCCCTTACCATCTGGTGCGTCACGAAGTCCCAGAATATTACGGACAGCAGGAGTGGGAAGGGGGTGTCCTTGTGTGGCGTCACGCGTGACGGGTATAGCGTCCACGTTCCACCGCTGCGCTTCACGCTTCGCGCGTCCGACATTTGACTCAAGAGAAGAACATTCGTGGTCCGATGGTACTGATGCCGGCTATCAGTGCGTCGGCCGGTGACCGAACGTGGTTTCCATGAAGGGATATTTCAGGATGACGCTACGGGAGATCTTGAGCGGCACCAGCAATTGGTTACGCTCGCATCGCTTCGAGCCGGCCGGACGTTGTGCGCCGATGCTCGACGACGACGGGCTGCTGTCCATAAATCTCGACCCGGACGGGGATTACGGCAATACCCGAAGCGCCCGTGCGCCGCATGAGCCGGTCGTGGTCAACACGATTGCGCCGCTGGATCGGCGTGAATCGGTGGAGAAGCTCCAGGAGGGCTTCAACCGGCTCGTCGATCAGCTCCAGCACATCAATGAGCATCTCGGTCAGCAACTGGCGCAGCACGAGGAGCTTATGGGCCGGGTCAAGGAACTCCCGCAACTACTCGAAAGCCTGCCGTCGGCCGTCGAGAACCAAAAGACGCTTACCACGCAACTCCTGGACCAGCTTCGCACCACGGCAGCCAAGGACCAGCAATTCATCGAGACGGTAGAGCGGATTCCCGCCGAGACGGCCCGCCAGACGGATACGCTCACCGAGATCAATCATCAACTGGCGGCCGCCGCGGACACCGACGTGCAACTGGCCGCCAGCTTCACCAGGTTCCGGGACACGCTGGACCGGCTCAACCACAATACCATGAGCAATACCGCGGGCATTCTACAGATGAGCAAGACCTTCGCCGCCAGCGACCGCTACCTCAAATACGTGGTCAACAAGCTCAACAAACGCTATAGCTGGGTCCTCGCCGGCGCCCTGAGTATCTGCCTGGCCGTGATTTCCGCGCTGATCGGTATTGTCATCTACCTGGCACGATAGGCAGCAATCTCCTTGACGGATTGCTGTTTGGCGCTCACTCTGTCCGCATGGGAAATATTCTTGCTGTTGTTGGAAGTCCGCGCCGGGGCGGAAACACGGAGATTCTGGTCTCGAAGGTCGCCGAGGGGGCGACGGCCGGCGGCGCGCAGGTCGAGGTAGTCCACCTGAGTAGTCTGCACATTCATGACTGTGACGGCTGTCATGCCTGCTGGCGGGGCCGGTCGTGCAGCAAGAACGATGACATGCGGCCGATCTACCCGAAGATCGCGGCCGCCGAGACCATCGTCTTCGGGACTCCCGTGTACTGGTACGGGCCGACGGCGCTGATGAAGGCTTTCATCGACCGCTTCGTGTACTTCAACTGCGAAAACAACCGCTCGATGGTCCGCGGCAAGCGGGCGGCCGTCGCCATCGTGCTGGAGGAGACCTGCGAGCAGACGTGGCGGCCCGTGGTCAAGTTCTTTCAAAGGAGTCTGGCCTATCTGGAGATGGAATTGGCCGAGACGATAGTCGTGGGCGGCGTCGGCGCGAAGGGAGCGATACGCCGACAGCCGGAGCGGCTCGAAAAGGCGTACCAGCTCGGCCGCAGGCTCGCGCACGGACGGAGCGATTGACCTCCGCGTTTTGAAATCCTACTCCTTCAGACAAGGGGTGGCAGCGGCAAGGTCGAAGAGCTTGTTCGTAGTGACGCCGTGAGGCGTTCCTCCGGATGAGGAGACTCTCGCTATGCCCTTATCGGCACACTACGAACAAGCTGGCAGTTGACGCTTCGGACTGATTATCTGAGGGCCAATAGATACTTACAGTTGACTGTCTGCGGTTTCTCATCGACAATCAGAACAGGTTGTCTGGCGACGCACGAGCGGCAGCCGGGGGCCGCCGGACCGGATGCGTGGAGATCGGGACATGAGGAGAGTAACCGCATTCACACTGATCGAGCTGCTCGTCGTGATTGCGATCATTGCGATTCTGATGGCCATCCTGATGCCGGCCTTGCAACGGGCGAGAGAGCAGGGACAGCGGGCGGCGTGCATGAGCAACGTCAAGCAGTTGGCGCTGGCGTGGATCCTGTACGCCGATGAGAACAATGACAAGGTGGTCAGCAGCGAGGCGGGTGGGACGTGGAAGAGCCAGTATGGTGAGCCATGGGTGGGAGTGACGTGGGCTGGCGACTGGGCGGGGGGAGGGCAGTTGCCCGAAAGCGAGCAGATCAAGGGGATCAAGGCCGGAGCGCTGTGGCCGTACGTGTGGGATGTGAAGTTGTATAAGTGTCCCACCGGTTATCGGGGCGAGCTGATGACGTACGCCATGATGATCGCGAGCAACGGGCGGTCCGTGGATGGCAGCCCGGTCTTCAAGAAGCGCATCCTGGTGCCACAGCCGGCCGAGAGACTGCTATTCATCGATGAGGGCCTGTCGAGTCCCGATGCCTATTCGGTGCGGTATCTCCGGCCGGAATGGTGGGACCAACCGGTGACGCGCCACGGCGACGGCACGACCTTCTCCTACATGGACGGGCACGCGTATTACCACAAGTGGCGCGGCGGCGAGACGATCCGGAAGGGCCGGCAGAACGTGCGCTCGCACCCCGGCATCTGGGGACCGACCACGGAAGAAGGCATCGCCGACGTGCAATGGATGCAGTTGGGCATATGGGGCAAGTTCGGGTATCAGCCCTGAATTGTCCACTGGTTCTTGATATGGATGATTGAGTGAACCTGCACGCGCACGCAGTCCGTCTCGCGGCTTGCAGACGGCCGATGCCGACTCAGGATGGATTGATCAGGGGGTAGAACGTGGACGAACGACGACCGGTGGGACGTGAGGCGGCGCCGCGGTTTCTGGAAACGACGACGGCGCTGGAGAAGAAGTTTCTGCGCGGGCGCCAGGGCCGGGCCGAGGAACTGGAAAGCGCCGTGCGGTATTTCCTGGAGTTTCTCAAGGGATTTGAATCGCTGCACGTGACTGGGCCGGCGGTGACCGTGTTCGGGTCGGCCCGGTTCGATGAGAACAACCGGTACTATCAGCTCGCGCGGGAGGTCGGCCGGCGGCTGGCGGAGGCGGGCTACGCCGTGATCACCGGCGGCGGGCCCGGCATCATGGAAGCGGCCAATCGCGGGGCCAAAGAGGCGGGGGGATTGAGCATCGGATGCAACATTACTCTGCCACAGGAACAGAAACCCAATGACTACCTTGACGATTTCGTGCAGTTCGATCACTTCTTCGTTCGCAAGGTCATGCTGGTGAAGTACTCGACGGCGTTCGTGGTCCTGCCGGGCGGGTTCGGGACGCTGGATGAGGTGTTCGAGACCCTGACGCTGATCCAGACCGACACGATCGAGGAGTTTCCCGTGGTTCTTGTGGGTAGCGATTACTGGTCGAACATGCGGGCCTTCATTGACAAGTCGCTGCTGGCCAACGAGACGATCGATCCGCAGGACGTCAAACTGTTCCGCATCACGGACTCGCCCCAGGAAGCGGTCGCAATCATCAGAGACGTCAATCATCGGGATGTGGGTGGCGCCTCCTCCGAGTGGAGTGGCCCGGAGCCGGAAAGGGCGTAGCCGAGTTCAGGGCCACAACTCTTCGTCCTGCTCACGCCCGTGCAGGCGAAGTACGTGTCCCTTGAGCCTCGGACCTTCAAAGCACAGGTCCCGACGCGCTGCGCGGCAGTGACACCTTACGAGTTGGGGACGCTGTCCCCAAACCCCTGACACTCATCGCTTTGGGCCAATAGCATGATGGACCAAAGGGTCGGCCGGCATCAGCAGGCCTTCGCGGCTCCCTTCGATTTCGCTGGGCGGCAGCGTCAAGGCCGAAGGGCGCGGGGGCCGCAAACACGGTACGTCGCGTCTGCAAATCCTTGCCGGTGGTTCGTTGGGCACGACAGAAGTCCATCGACAAGCTGCGCTTGCCGTCGCCGCCCGGCCGCAGACGGGCGCGGGCTAAGCAATTCCATTGGGGGCTTTCAGCGAAATCCTGCCGTCAGCGGGGAGTCGGGATGCGATATCACTGAACCTTGGATCGTCAACCGGATTAACCACATTTCACAGGAAAGGAAGGTGCCAGGATGAAACGATGGATCGTTGTAATCGCTCTGGCCCTGCTGGTGCTGATCGGCTCGTATACGGTCTTTGCCGTGCAGCAGCCGGCACAGCCGCCGGCGGGCAGAGGGCAAGGCCGCGGGATGATGCAGGGCCCCATGGGCCAGGGCGGCATGATGTGCCCGGTGTGCGGCATGATGGCGGGCACGATGATGCACAAGAGCATGGTCCGGACGGAGGACGGCATCATCGTCGCGGTCGGCAACAAGCTGATCAAGTATGACAACGACCTGAACAAGGTCAAGGAAATCGCGGTCGATATCGATATGGGCGCGATGCGGCAGACCGTGCAGCAGATGATGCAGGCATGCCCGATGTGCCAGCAGATGATGCGCGGGCAACAACAGCAGGCCCAGCAGATGCCGTAGCGCTTCCTGAACTGGCGGGCGGCGCCGTCAGACTCGTTTGAGGGTGTTGTCCCATGGGTGTGGGTTGCTCGGTAGCCGGGCTTGTCTCCGGGCCGCACGAAACACGTTCGAACGAGTCGGCGACGTCCCGAATGCTTGAGACGGGCTTGGTACGGGCTACTCAGATGGGTGGCAGCGGCAAGGCCGAAGGCTTTGCCGATGGCGAACGGACGAACCATCGGCAAACTGCGCTTGGCGACCCCAAACGCGATACATCGCGTTTGGGGACCCTTGCCGCTG
>CAYFUB010000783.1:0-5495 GCA_964346195.1 uncultured Pirellulales bacterium | reverse complement strand
GCGCTTCGTCCAAGCCGAAGTTGTAGAGGCGGACGTCGTCGATCGTGCCGGCGAAGCAATTGTTGTCCCGCGCGTGTCTGCCCAGCTTGAGGGTCTCAGGTTCGATGTCGGGCACACCCGAGGCGTCCGGATTGTTCGTCACCAGGGTACCGTTGGTGTACGCCTTGAGGCTCTTGCCGTCGAACGTGGCGGCCAAATGATACCACGTATCGGCCTGCAAGCTGCCGAAGCTCGCGGCGTGCCACTTGACGCCGAGGGAGACGCCGGCAGCGCCGCGGAACTGGTCCAACTCGTGGTTCCAGTTGATCTGGAAGTTCTTTTCCCGATGCACGGGGCCGCTGGGGCCGGCCGAGGTGGGGGCGGCGGGACTTTTGACCCAGGCCGCCACGGTCCACGTGCTCAGACTGTCGTCGTACCCCGTGTCGGCGTAATCGTCGTCGCCGTCGAACTGCAGGGCGCCGCCAACCTTGCCGCCCGAGGGCTGCCACTTGGGGTCGCCGTGAAGGGTGGCGTCATGGCCGTTGCCGGAACTGTCGGAGGCCGTTGTCCCTTCAGTCTCGTCCAGTTTCCACCAGCCGATCAGACCGGCCAACTCGCCGGTGCCGAAGGCCTGGGGATTCTGCCAGGCGACGTCACGCTCGGCGTGCCACATGCGCTTCGTATCGCGGTCGCCGCCGTCGTCGTCGTCGTTCACGTGCACATCGAGCCCGATCCGCGTACCGGCGTTCGGCACGGCTCCCAGCATGGACCAGGGGAATTTGGCCTCGAGCCGGTAGCCGTCATCGGTTCGGGCAAAGGCGTATTGGACTCCGGCGGTCTTGCTATGGTGCGTCTCCCCGACCGCGGGCGAGCTGCTGTCCCAGTCGAAATGGTACTGGTAGTCATTCTCACCGTATACGTCGGACTTGCTGTTGTCGGCGTCGATGAAGACCTCGACTCCGTCGTCGAGCCAGAACTCCGCGGAGTCGCTCCGCAACTGGTCATCGGTGACATCGACCAGGATATAGAGCGCCTCCTTGTCGTACATCGCCTTGAAACGGGCCGACAGGTCCGCGTCGGAGGAGGCCGGGGCGTACGTCACATGCTCGATCGCATGTGAAGGCACGCCGGCCCACGCGTCTTCGGGGTTGCCGTCGATGACCGGGGCCTGGAGGGCCGGTGGAATACTGGTCGCGGCCCGCGCCTGCACCCGGGCCTGGGCCATGCTCGCCTTGCCCTCATGGACCATTTGGGCCAGGTGCACGGCCGGTCCCATGACCTGGTCCATCGGAGGCAGGTCGCTGACGCTCAGGCGGACATTGAAACTGTTGGTCTCTTCGCTCGTCTGGAGTCGCAGCGTGGTCTTCTCGCACGCCTTGATCAACTCGTCCAGCGACGCGCGGGCCTCCCGGGTCTTCTCCTCGGACGGGAAGTTCATCATATTCGGGGCCGCGAGCCGAAGCAGACCGCCAACGTTGACCAGGATGAGTTTGCTGGTCGTCAGCGACAGAGTAGCGAGGGCGTCCTGCAGTCTGCCGGTTTTCACGATAGAGGTGTCCTGCTTCATCGTGGTGACGGACGTTTCGACCACCTGGGCGTTCAAGGACAGCAACATGGTCTTGCTGGCCTGGTCCGTGTAGCCGAAGAGCCTGGGCCCGTCGGTCAGGGCGATTTCATAGCGGCCGCCGGCCGGCAGTTCCGGGGACGGGTCGGCCGGAATCAGCTTGGCCGTTTGCAGCAGTCGCAGGAGAAGCTGCTGTGTCTGCTGAGGATTTCGGCTGGTTACCGCCAGACCGACCGAACGTGCGATCAGCGGCAGTTGCGGCCCGTCCGGGAGCACGGATTCCCTCGGCGGGACTGCAAACAGCGCGATCTGCTCGACATTCCCGAAGATCAGGGCGCCGATGTCCTGGCCCGTGGCCTGCCGGAGCTTCTCGCTTACCAGTTGTGCCGGTGCCGTGCCGGCCTCGCCCAGTGCCAGACTGACCAGGGCCACCGCTTCGGCCGGGATGGCTCTCAGGACGTCCTTCTTCAAATGCGGCGTGCGGATTATGCTGTAGGCCATCGATTGATGCCCCTCCTTGAAGTCGACGGTCGCCTCCAGAGCCACCCCGGTCGCGCGCAGCGACAGGAAAGCGATCAGGTCATCGACGTTCTTCAAATCGACGAAGCCATCGGCCGTCTTGATCTGCGGCGGTATCTGGTCGACCGGGACCACTTGGCACAGCCGGGCGTAGGCCTCATCGACGTTCACCCACACGGTCAGCGCGTTCTGCTGGCGGGCCTGCTTGCTGACCTTTGCGAAGGCCTTGTTGTCGGAGGCCAGCGAAGGCCGCCTGGTCGGGCCCTCGTACTGCTGGACCGACCACTGCAGTATCTCTTTCCCTTTGGGGGACGGCGTGACCAGAATGATGACGTTGTCATCGTAGGCGGCCCCGCCCCCGTCCCCGAAGCTCACCGTCTGCATCCCTTTGCCGACGGGCGTAGGCTGGCCCAACATGCCGAGCGCCATCGTGAGCAGGCCGCGCAACGCGTCACTCCTGCCGGGGAACAGGACGATGATCGCCGACGGGCTCTTCTCGGCGACATCCGTGATCCCGATGCCGATGCCGCGAATCTTCTTGAACTCGGCCATCATGGCAGGATTCAACAGGGCCTTGACCATGTGCGCCGGACCGGTGCCCGCCGGGACGTTCCCGCCGCTTTGCCTGCTGATGGCACCAAGCGGATTCTCCAGCGGCGTGCCCTTGAGCATGTTGAGGATGGTCTCGACCTGCCGGCCGGGGCTGCCGATCTCGACGTACATGATCGTCTCCGTCGGCATGAGTGTGGCCGGGTCGGCGTTGCCCAGTTCCTCCAGCATGGGCTTGACCTTTTCGACCAGTTCCGTCTGGTCGCCGTAGTTGTTCACCAGCTTCTGAAAGACAGCCTGCGCCTCCTGCTCCTGCTTCTTCTTCAGGAAGCACGTGCCCTGCCGATACAGGGCCTCGGCGACGAGGTTCCTCGGGGCGGCACTGTCGGCGATGATCTGTTGGTAGATCTGGATGGCTGCATCGAGGTTCCCTTCCACCTCTTCGGCGTAGAGTCCCTCGCGCAGCAGTTCCGCCGCGGTTTTGGCGAATGCCGGGGCTGACAGCAGCGCCGCCAGCAGCGCTGCGATCAACAAGGTCGTGGGCTTTCTCATAACCGTATTCCTTTCAAATCAGGTAGCCGGATAATCGGTTTCACACAGTTGTAGTCTGCCGTTCGCGTGTTACCGTTTTGTTACGCCTTCATTCTTTCTTGGTGATTTTTCGCTGCGCTGCGCCGGGTCCTTCCCTCGGATTGTCCCATCCGATAGAATGGCCGTGTCAGGTGTTTCCCCAGTGGACGTGATGGACCCAGTGGACGTAGTGGACGCCACATGGACAATGTAGTTGGGACAGGCTTTGGCCATGCGGACTCTATCCATAACACTTTCGCTGATGATCCTCCTCGCCGCGGTCGTGCTGCCGGGATGTTGCCGAACGACGCGAGGCGCGGGCGGCGGTTTCGCACTCGAGCCGGGTGACCTGCTCTTTCAGGACGTGGACGGCGGCCCGCTGTGCGAGGCCATCGAGACCGTGACCTCCGGCTGCGACGGGGCAAACCTGTCGCACGTCGGCATGGTCGCCGGGCGGGCCGATGGCGTGTACGTGGTTGTCGAGGCCGCCTCCGCCGGCGTGCGGACGGTGCCGCTGGAAGGTTTTCTGCAGCGCAGCCTCGACCAAGACCGCCGGCCGAAAGTCCTGGTCGGCCGGCTCAAGCCCGAATTCCGCCACCTGATCCCCGCCGCGCTTCGCCACGCCTCCTTGCTGGTCGGCAAGCCCTACGACAAGGCGTTCGACGCCGGCAACGACGCCTACTACTGCTCCGAGCTTGTCTACTGCGCGTTCACGGCAGCCAACGAGGGCCAACCCCTCTTCGAGCTGCAACCGATGACCTTCATCGACCCGGCCACCGGCGCGACCTTCGGGGCCTGGCAGGACTATTTCCGCCAACTCGGAGTCCCGATCCCGGAGGGCCGGCCCGGCATCAACCCCGGCGGCATCTCCCGCGCGCCCGTCCTGACCATCGTCCACGCCTACGGCGTCCCCACCGGCTGGAAGCCCCAAACCGCGCCCCAGACCCAATAGACATGACGTGCACGCGCGAGGGCTCGGCGTGCCATTTCCGCTAAAGTGACTTGCATGGCATTCCGATAAGGAATCAGGGTCGCCCCTCGACTGCCGGACGTTGCCACGGTCGGGCCGGGCTTCGGCCCGATATTTCAGGTGATGGGGTTGGGATTCGGCGTTCCCATCTCACGGCACATACAGAATCCACATGGAGAACCACAAGATGAAGCTGAAATATTTCGCTCCGTTGTTGGCGGTGGCAGCCGCCGTGCTGGTCGCTCTCGGCGCACTCGTGTATGCATCGGAAAGCTCGCGCCCGACAAGGCGCGTCCAACCGCCTCTGCGCTCTGTGCCCCGAGCCCGCCCGCTACGCCCGATCCCGGGAATCAAGGCCCCCGAGCCGAACGAAGCGCCGCCCCTGGCGGTCACATCGCCCGCGAAGTATGAAGGGTGGGCCACGGACGCGAAACACGTGATTCGCTGGACGTCGACGCTCCCGACCAACACGCGGGTGAAGATCGAGCTCATTCGAAGCGGGTCGCCCGAGCCCACCGTCTGGAAGACCGTCGTCGCCGATGCCCCCAACAGCGGCAGCTATGAGTGGCCGGGGATCCCGACCGCGCAATACAACAGCTCGCCGTCCGTCCTGCGGGTTCGGATCAGCACCCTGGACGGTTCGGCTACCGCCGTCAGTGAGATTTTCGTCTTCGCCGAACCGCTCTACCTGTGGGAACCGGCCCGCGCCTACACCTGGCGCAAAGGCTCGCAGCCGAGCATCGTATGGGAGGCCGTCAGCCAGTTGCCCGATCCTCTCAACGTGGACTTGCTGGATTCCAATCACGAGCCCGCTCTCAGCATTGCCGCCGGACTGAGCACGGTCCCTCGGGCCTCGACCAACAAGAGGACGGTTCACAGGTGGGCGATCCCGGCGGACCTGGCGTCCGGGTACTACTTCATTCGCGTGTCCAGCGGCCCGCTCTCCAAGGAGAAGCCGATCCGCATCGAGGATGCCATCGTGTTTCCCGTGAGCCCGCATATCACGATTACCGAGCCCGCGTACTGTGACGGCTGGGCCACGGACGCGAGCCACACGATTCGCTGGAGCTCGACCCTTCCGCCTGAGACCCGGATGAAGGTCGAGTTCGTCAAAACGGGTCCGGACGGCATCACCCTCTGGCGGACCGCCGGCGCCGATGTCCCGAACAACGGCAGCTACGAATGGGAGGGAATCAGCGCGGCGCAGCTCAACGCGCTGTTGGCCTGCGTGTACGTCAGGATCAGCACGCTCGACGATGCCCACGTCACCGTGGGCGCGCCGTTCATCATCGGCCGGCCGCTCACCCTCGTCGAGCCCAAGGCGCCGTACACCTGGCGCAAAGG
>CAYFUB010000782.1:0-4691 GCA_964346195.1 uncultured Pirellulales bacterium | reverse complement strand
AGGGAAGGTGCCTCTTGTCCATAGCCAGATTTCTCCGCTCCGGCCTTCGGCCTCCGGTCGAAATGACAGTTCCAGAGGGTCTTCGCCGAATCTACCTACAAACATGACGTGCACCCGCATCGACCGGGTCCGGATATTTGCGCTTGACGACGTTGCCAATGCGGACTTACCATAACGGCCTTTGTGCCGGGCTCTCGTATAGATGCGCCCGCAGAGGCAGGACAGGACAAAATGATCGTTGATTGTCACACGCACGTTCGTTCCCTGGACGGTAGGGAAATATCCGAGCACCTGGCGGCCGCCGAGACGGTGGATGCCTGCGTCGTTCTGGCGACTCACAATGGTTCGCGCGAGGAAATCAACAGAAAACTCTCGGAGTATGTCGCCCGGCACAGCGAGAAAATGGTCGGTTTTGGCATCGTGGATCCCACGGAGGACCGCCTGAATGAGAAGGGTTTGGCGGCTCTGATCGAGAAGCTGGGATTGAAGGGGCTCGTTTTTTACTGCTCGATGTGCGGTTTCCATCCGGCACACAGCCACGCGATGCGGTTGTACGAGGCCGTACAGGAGATCGGGCTGCCCGTTTTCTTCCATAACGGCAGTCATGCCCTGAGGAGAGAGGCGATTCTCGAATATGCGCAACCGTGTCTTCTGGATGAGGTGGCCAGGGCCTTCCCCCGGATGAAGATCGTCATCGGGAACATGGGGGTCCCCTTTGTCGACCAGACACTGGCGATGGCGTCCAAGCATGAGAATGTCTTTGCCGACCTGACCATCCGGCCGCACAATATCTGGCAGACGTACAATATCGTGGTGGCGGCCCACGAGCAGGATGTCATGGACAAGCTGCTGTTCGGCAGCGGCTTTCCGCTGGGAGACGCCAGCGAGTGCATCGAGACGCTCCTCGGCTTCAATATGCTGTTGGCCGACACGAAGCTTCCGACCGTGCCGCGCGGCAGCATTCGAAATGTCGTCGAGCGGGACTCACTCGAGCTGCTGGGCATCGAGCACGAGCAGATCAAGCTTCAGGAACACAAGCCCCAGACGGCGTCCCCGGAGATGCGTGACGAATAGACAACGGTCGTCGCGCTCTGGGAGAGACCGGCTGGAACCGGGCCACGACCTCCCGGCAGCGGCTGCGTGAGGCTACTTGGGCTTGAATCCCTTGACCCGGTCGCTGGTGTACTTGCCGCAGGCCTTCTCGAGGTCAACGTCCGTGATATTCGCCAGGGTGCACAACCACGCGAATACATCGGCAAACTCCTCCTCCACGTTCGCCTTGTCCCCGGCAGAGGCGAGAGCCGTGGCCAACTCGCCCACCTCTTCCACGAACCACATGAACGTACGGGGCACGCCCCGCTCCTGGTCCCTCGCCTTGTAGCGCAGGGCAATCAAATCCTGGAATTCACGGACATGCATGACGTGCGCGCACCTTCATTCTCTCGCAAGAAAGCTCCTGGTTGATTGAACCGGCCCTGAGCCTGATGCTCGGGCCGATCGTATCACCTGCTGCCGAGCAGATTCGACAACTTGGCTTTCTGAAAGACGTTCCTGGCCGTAGAGATCGCCTTGTTGTACACTTGCTCGGCCCTGACGCTATAGGGCTCGTTGCCAGCCTGGTCGGCAAGGCTCAACTCACCGGTGAGAGGGCCATCCACCGCCTCGATGATCTCAAGCATGGTGATCTTGTTGGGGGATTTCGCCAGCGAGAACCCGCCCCGGGGTCCACGCTTGCTGCGCAGAACGTTGGCCCGGACCAGTTGCTGAAGAATCTTCAGCAGGTATTCGAGCGGGATGTCATATTGGTTGGAAATATCCTGCGACAACACCACGCCGTCGCCCTGGTTCTTGGCAATATAGCCGACCGCCAGCAGAGCGTATCCTGTGGACCGACTGACTCTCATTGCGTGCTCCTTCCATATAACAGGAATCTTTCACTAGTGCAAAGCAACATCGAACGTTGGAGTCCCGAATAACCCCATAACAGTCTGTCGGTTCCGTAGACCCGTAAGCCAGACCGTAATTTGGTGTTATTATCTACTGTTTGCTTCAAATAGCAAGAGATTTGTCTCCAAAAATTTCAAAATTGTCGATCTGACGGCATAATTGCCGCAGTCCCGCCCTTTTGACGCGGGATGGGGCGGCCGGCAAAAAGCTTGACAGGGTCCGCCTCGCCTCCTATCATCAGTCGTTTTCTGTCCTGATGGGGTATGAATATGGCTGCAATTCAGCCGCGAATCAGTGTTCAGTACAAAGACAATGCGACGGTGGTAGCCTTTACCGACGAGAAGATTCTCGAGGAAACGGACATCCGCTCCTTGCGGGAAGCCGTGGAGTCGGTCGTCGAGCAGGCTCCCGGAATCCACCTGGTCTTGGATTTTCGTCACGTGAAGTTCCTGTCTTCGGGCGTTTTGGGTCTGCTGATCCGCGTCAGCAAGAGAGTCTACGAGCAGGAAGGCGAACTGCGGCTGTGCAACATTCACCCGGGCATTTACGAGGTTTTCAAGATCACCCGGCTGACCAGCGTATTTGATATTTACGAGGATGTCGAAAGCGCGACGCAGAGTTTCTCGAGCGGCTAGGCGGGAAGGTGTTGTATTATGGCGGCTGAAACGCCGGTCAGATGTGCGATTGTTGTCGAAAGCAGACCGTCCGCCCTGGGGCAGCCGTGCCGACAGATATTGTCCGCGCTGGAGGCAAGAGGATTCAGCCAGGACGACGCCTTTGCCGTGCATCTTGCCCTGGAGGAAGCGTTCCTGAACGCGGTCAAGCACGGCAACAAGATGGACCCGGCGAAAAAGGTGAGAATTGAGTGGCTGGTGGACCTGGAGAAGGCCGAGATCTGCCTGGCCGACGAGGGGGAAGGCTTCGACCCGCGTGAGATTCCCGACCCGCGCGTGGGCGAGAACCTGTATCGTCCGGAAGGCCGCGGACTTCTGCTGATCCGTTCATACATGCACTTCGTCGAATACAATGAGCGGGGCAACGGCCTGCAGATGATCCGGTACAAGGGCCGACCCCTCCCGGAGGAGAACGGCGCCGCGCCGACCTGATCGCCCGAGGCAGGAAAGCTGATTGGTTCAAGGAGTGAATATGGCTGAGCGGATGTTGATGGCACTGGCCTGCGGATTTCTCGCGGCAGGATGTGTCTACGAGGATGAGCCGGCGCCGAGGATCATTCCAGGTCCGACGCCGTCGGCGGAGAGGCCGTCGCCGTCGATCCCCCCGAGGATCCCCCAGAGGCAGCACCTGTCGGAGGCGGCGTGGTCGGACGCCCCTCTGGCCTGGATACCTTCGGCTGAACCGCAGCGGGAATGGAGGGCCATCGTGGTCCATCATTCGGCCACCCCGACCGGCAACGCCGCCGTATTCGATCGATGGCACCGTGACGGCAACGGATGGGACGGCGTCGGATATCATTTCGTCATTGGCAACGGCTCCGATAGTTCCGACGGCGAGGTCGAGGCAACGTTCCGCTGGACCGAACAGCGGGCCGGTGCTCATACGGGTGGCACGCCGGACAACTGGGCCAACGAGCAGGCCGTTGGAATCTGCCTGGTCGGTGATTTCAACCAGGGCCGGCCCACGGCCGCACAAATGGAATCCCTCCTGAAACTCGTTCAGTTCCTGCAGTCGCGTTACCATATCCCGGCGCGCCGGATCTACGGTCACGGTGCAACCCCCGGCGCCCGTGCCACGGACTGCCCCGGGCGCCGTTTCCCCATGTCTGATTTCCTGGGATTGCTCGAAACGTACCGACCCGTAGCGGCGGAATAGTTGGGCGACGAGTCCCATAAATAGGGCTGGCCGGAGATAGTACGGCTCCGGATACATGAAAAACGTGCCATTCCCCCGATCCCGCCCGGCGCCCTCAAAGTTCGCGTTCTATCCGGCCGAAATCCTTCCCGTCAAGTCGGTTTGCCCATCCTTGTGAAGGAGTCGGCCAGATGGATAAATGTGATACGATGTTCTCATCCGCGTACGTGCTCAACGAGCAGATCGCCCGCCAGGTCTTCGACGTGCTCCCGGAGCAGGGGCCCATCCTGGTCATCATGGACCGGGACGGCAACTATTGGCCGAGCAATTCGGAGGAGTTCGCCAGGCTCAACCTCAACGAAACGCTGCTGCGCGACCTGCGGGGCAAGGTGGATGATGGAGCCGAGCCGGTCATTACCCAGGTGGGCGAGGCGAGTGTGACCGTGGCGCAACTGGCGACCGACCAGACGAATTGCGGGTACCTGATCATCATCCTGCCTCGATACAGTCCGGAGTCCACCCTCACGAACATCGACCTCGTCGAAGCCCTGCTCAGCCAGATCAACCTGATTGCCCGGCTCGTGGAAAAGAGCAGCCTGCTCCACAAGTCGCGCGTCAGCCACTACAGCGGCGCCTACGGCTCACGGGCCGCCGCCAACTGACCGGCCGCCTTTCGTCCCCAGACGAATGGCCCGCAAACGCGACGCACATCCTGTGAATTGCCGGTCTGGCTTTTTGGGATTGTGTCAGGGTCAGCTCGTGCTATAATGGCCGTGGGCATCGCGCAAGCGTCAGCGAGTGCACGAGAACAGGCCGTGGAAGAATTGGGACATTCGGGTGAAGTTTCGGGTTTTCAAAGACGGACAGATCGTAAATAGTTTCATGCCATCCGGCGCCTACCTGTTCGGCACGGACGGCATCAGCATTCGCCGGGC
>CAYFUB010000781.1:0-18897 GCA_964346195.1 uncultured Pirellulales bacterium | reverse complement strand
GCCGTACTTGCCGGGGCGCTGGTGGCAGGCCAGCAGCTCGTTGATGAGATAGCCGTGGCACGACTTGATGTCCACTGCGTCGAAACCGACTTCGAGCGCAATACGTGCCGCCTCGACATAGGCATTCTGAAGTTCGTCAAGATAGTCATCCGTGACAAGGGGCCAGTCGTCGGGGATTTTGCCCTTCCTATTGGTATCCGGCCGTGGCTGTGGCGTCATCGGGTCGCGGTAGGGGTCGCGCTGTGGAATGATCGGCCGGGGTGCCGGGCCCGGCTTGCTGTATCGGCCCGAGTGAGTCAACTGTGCGACGATAACGGGCCTGTGACCGGCTCCATTGGCCTCGGCGGCTTTCTCGCGTGCCCGCTTGATGAGAGCGGCGAAGGCCTCTTTGCTGCCCTCGTGCAGCCATAACTGCCGGGGATTGGCCCTGGCCTCGTGGATGACGGCAATGGCCTCGGCCCAGATCAGGCCTGCGCCGCCGGCGGCAAATCGCTCATAGCGGCGATACGTGAGGTTGTCGGGCCGCCCCTGGGCGTCGCCGTCGCACCCTTCCATCGGATGCACGGCCAGCGAGTTTGGAATGACAAGTCCATCGAGCTCAACCGGCTTGGCCAGAATAAAGACATCTTCGATAGCCTCGACCGAAACGCCCAGCTCCCGGCTCAGACGCCTGAGGTCCTCGATGCTGCGCAGTTGAAACTCCCATTGTCGCGGTGGCATAGTTGGTCGCACGGCTTGAATCCTTCTGCCTCCTGAACGGATTTACAACTTATGATTTACTATTTACGATTTGGCGGCCACCTATCGTTGCGGCGGTGCCGAGCAAGCGAAGCAAATCGCAAATCGTCAATCGTAAATCGTCGATCTCAAAGCTTGGCTTTGAGAAACCTGCCCGTATAGCTCTTCGGATTCTTGATGATTTCTTCCGGCGCCCCGGCGGCCACGACGGTGCCGCCCGCGTCGCCGCCTTCGGGACCGAGGTCTATTATATAATCCGCCGTCTTGATGACATCAAGGTTATGTTCGATGACGACGACCGTGTTGCCCATGTCGCACAGCCGCTGCAGGACGTTCAGGAGGTTGTGAATGTCGGCAAAGTGCAGGCCGGTCGTGGGCTCGTCGAGAAGATAGAGCGTGTGGCCGGTCGAGGCCTTGCCCAACTCGGCCGAGAGCTTCACGCGCTGGGCCTCGCCGCCGGAGAGCGTCGTGGAGGACTGGCCGAGCTGCATGTAGCCCAGGCCCACGTCCGTGAGCGTCTTGAGCACGCGGACAATCGTCGGAAAGTTGGCGAAGAAATCCAGCGCATCCTCGATCTGCATGCCCAGGACATCCGCGACGTTCTTGCCTTTGTACGTGATTTGCAGGGTCTCGGGGTTGTAACGCGTGCCCTTGCAGCTCTGGCAGGTCACGTACACGTCGGGCAGAAAGTGCATCTCGATTCTCTTGGTGCCCTGGCCCCGGCAGGACTCGCACCGTCCGCCCTTGACGTTGAAGCTGAACCGCCCGGCGCTGTAGCCCCGGATCTTGGCCTCGCGCGTCATGGCGAAGAGCCTGCGGATCAGGTCGAACGCGCCCGTGTAGGTGGCCGGATTGCTCCGCGGCGTCTTGCCGATGGGGGACTGGTCGATCTCGATCACCTTGTCGATCTGTGAGACCCCGAGGATGTTCTTGTGCCTGCCCGGCTTTTCCCGCGACTGGTACAGGTGGCGCTTCAGGGCCCGCAGGAGGATGTGATTGATCAGCGTGCTCTTGCCGGAGCCGGAGACGCCGGTCACGCAGATAAAGACGCCCAGTGGAAATTTGACGTCGATGCTTTTGAGATTGTGTTCCGCCGCTTCCTTGACTTCAAGGCACTTTCTGAGGCTGTACTTGCGCCGTTTCGGGGGAACCATGATGCTTTTCTTGCCGCTGAGGTATTCGCCGGTGAGCGACCTGTCGCAGTTGATGATATCTTCGAGACCCCCCTGGGCGACCAGTTCACCGCCGTGCGCCCCGGCCGCCGGGCCGATGTCGATGATGTGGTCCGCGGCCCGCATGATGACCTCGTCGTGCTCGACGACGATGACCGTGTTGCCGATCGCGCTGAGCTTCTGCAGGATGCCGAGGAGCCGGTCGTTGTCCCGCTTGTGCAGGCCGATGGTGGGCTCATCCAGCACGTAGCAGACGCCGACCAGGCCGCTGCCGACCTGGGTGGCCAGGCGGATGCGCTGGGCCTCCCCGCCGGCCAGCGTGCTGCTGATGCGGTCGAGCGTAAGATACCCCAGCCCGACGTCGAGCATGAATTGCAGCCGCGCTCGGATCTCCTTAAGGATCTGGGCCGCGATGAGGGTCTGCTCCTCGTTGAGCTTGAGTCTCTCGAAGAAGCGCTGGGCGCTCTCGACGCTCAGTTGGGTCAGCTCGCGTATGCTCTTGCCGCCGACGGTAACGGCGATCGCCTCCGGTCGCAGCCGGGCGCCGTGGCAGCTCTGGCAGGGCTGCTCGGAGAGATAGCCGTGCAGCCGGGCCTTTACGTATTCGCTGGTCGTGTTCTTCCAGCGGCGGTCGAGGTTCGGGATGACCCCCTCGAACCAGACGCCGTATTTCTCTTCGTCTTCGTCGGTCGTGCCGTGCATCAGCAGCCGCTGAATATCCTTGGGAATTTCTTCGTAGGGAATGGACTTGCTGATGCCGGTGTCCCGGCAGAACCGCTTGACCAGACGGTTGTAGTAGATGTTCATCCGTTTGCCGCTGCGGCGCCAGGCGTCGATGGCCCCGCTTTCGAGCGAGACGCTCTTGTCGGGTACGATGAGGTCGGGATCGAATTCCAGGATGGTTCCGAGCCCGTCGCAGCTTCGGCAGGCTCCGTAGGGGCTGTTGAAGCTGAACAGTCTCGGCGAGAGCTCCTCCAGGCTGGCTTCCGGGTGCTCCGGGCAGGCGAACTTCTCGCTGTAGATGGCCTCTTCCCACTTGCCGTCGCTCTCCTGGCCCTTCTCGCCGGCGGGTTCCTGGATGAGCACGAGCAGAATGCCGTCGGCAAGTTTCAGCGCCGTCTCCACCGAGTCGGCCAAACGGATCCGGACCCCGTCGCGCAGGACCAGCCGGTCCACCACGGCGGCAATATCGTGCTTTTTGTTCTTACTCAGCTCGGGCACGCTACGGATGTCGTAGATGCTCTTGTCCACCCGCACGCGGACGAAGCCTTCCCGCTGGATGTTGGCGAAGATATCCCTATGCTCGCCCTTCTTGCCGCGGACCAGTGGGGCACAGACCTGGACCTTGGTTCCCTCCGGCCGGGACATGATGGAATCGACGATTTGCGAGGAGTGCTGGCTGGTGATTTCCCGGCCGCAGACCCAGCAGTGCGGCTGGCCCGCCCGGGCAAAGAGCAGCCGGAAGTAGTCGTAAATCTCCGTCGTCGTCGCCACCGTCGAGCGGGGGTTGCTGCCGGCGCTGCGCTGCTCGATGGCGATGGTGGGCGGCAGGCCCGAGATATCGCTGACCGCGGGCTTCTGCATCTGCTCCAGGAACTGCCGGGCGTAGGCGCTGAGCGATTCGACGTACTTGCGCCGGCCCTCGGCGTAGATGGTGTCGAACGCCAGGGAGCTCTTGCCCGAGCCGCTGATGCCGGTAATGACGACGAGCTTATCGCGCGGGATGTCCAGGTTGATGTTCTTGAGGTTGTGCTCCGCCGCACCCTCGATCCGGATGACCTTCTCTGTATGTCCGACCATATTCTGAATAAGCCAAGGACCTCGATCTCGTTTTCCCAGAGCTATACGATACGCGTCTCTGGTCTGTGCTGCCGGTCTTTTCCCGGACGGCACAAACTATTTATTATACTCGGAATTGGCAGGAAAGCAAAAACCCAACTCGCGATTTGTCGATAATCACTTGGATTGGGCAGCTGTCCAGTATGATCCGGTAGCGAAGAGACAACTTGTGGTTCCCATGGCTGCCTTTGAAAGGCACCGCGAGTCAACATTTGTCGCAGTTGCACAGTGTATCTTTAACGTCAGGGGGATTGACACGAGTTCACACCTGCGTTAACATGTGTTCTATGACTCGTGAGGTCAAGTTCTATAGAACAGAGGCTGGCCACTGTCCCGTTAAGGAGTTTCTCGATTCCCTAAACGGCAGGCAAGCTCAGAAAGTAACCTGGGTCCTGCGGCTCGTCGAAGAATTGGCGGTTGTGCCGGCCAAGTACTTCAAGAAGCTCGCCAGCAGCGAGGATATCTGGGAGGCAAGAGTTGACTTTGGGCCGGATACATTCAGGCTGTTCGGGTTCTTTGACGGTCCCAAGACCGTTGTTCTGACTCATGGTTTCCGTAAGAAGACCCAGAAGGCTCCCAGGCAGGCGATTACTTTGGCGCAAGAACGCAAGAAAGACTACTTCAGGAGAAGAAGACATGAGTGATCTTCAGGAATACGCCACGAAAAGAAAGAAGCGAGATCGCGAGTTCGCGAAGGGATACGAGATCGGTTATGAGCAATTCAAGCTGGGTGTGCTTCTGCGGCAGGCTCGGGAAGAGGCGGGACTGACGCAAGAAGAGTTGGCTCGCAGGATGAACACCAAAAAGTCGGCGATCAGCCGAATCGAGAACCATGCCGAAGATATCAAACTCAGCACGCTGGAGAAGTTCACGCAGGCCCTCGGAAAGACCTTGCGTCTTCGGGTGGCTTGACGCACATAAGGAGGTTGCCGAACATGTCGGCTGCTGCGGTCATCATTCTTCGAATCAAGAAAGTCTTTTCGTTCCTGCGGGAACGACGGGCCGTGTCGCCCGAATCCGCAATCCCGGAATCAGAGGTCCCCTATTCCGACAGGTGGTATTACAGGCGGGTTGTAGCTTACGGAGCCGTCAAGAGGGTCGGCGACCGATGCTATCTCGACGAGGCTCTTGCACAGGCGTACCTCAGAGCACGCCGAAAACGGGGTCTCGCATTCGTGGCGATAGCGGCTCTGACACTTGGCCTGTTCTGGCTGGTGTGGGCCTTGATATGATATGGAGAGACCATGGGCCTTCTCATGGGTAATCTGCCAAGTGACAATCATGTTGCCCTTGTGAGAGGCGATGCGTAACTTGCACGAATGGAATCTGTCCTATGCCCAGGCCCGGCAGTTGCAGACGGAGCTTGCCGGCCGGGTGAAGTTCGTGCCGCTACGAGACAAGCCCCGGCTTATCGCCGGGCTGGATTGTGCGTTCAGCCGCGACGGCAAGCGTATCTTCGCGACGGCGGTGGTGTTGAGGGTCGTGAGCCTGCGAGACGGCGGATTGGAGGGGCCGGACCGATTTGAGTTGGAGCATGTCAAGACGGTCGCGGCGGTGCAGGAGACGAGGTTTCCCTACATTCCGGGCCTGCTGTCCTTTCGGGAGGCCCCGGTGTGCCTGGAGGCGGTCCGGAAACTTAGCCGGCAGCCGGATTTGTTCGTGGTCGATGGGCAGGGGGTGGCGCATCCCCGGCGGCTGGGGCTGGCCTCGCACCTGGGGCTGTTTTTCGATAAGCCGACCATCGGCTGTGCCAAGAGCCGGCTGATCGGTACATTCGAAGAGCCCGCCAGCGATAAGGGGGCTTGGAGTCCTTTGCGGGATGGGCAGGAGATGATCGGGGCCGTGGTCCGCACGCGGAGTCGGGTCAAGCCGGTCTTCGTCTCGGTTGGCCACAGGTGCATGCTGGAGGACGCGATCCGCGTAACGCTGGCATGCGTCACAAGATACCGCATCCCCGAGCCCACCCGCCTGGCCCACCAGGCGGTCAGCAGGCTCCGATAACAGCCTGTGGGCGGCTGTCGGCTCAAGGGCATGTACATCGGTTTGGGCGCCGCGAAGGCGTTGCCATAGGCTGTTTGGGTCCTTGAGGTTCTTCTCCACGGCCGGGGGCTTTGGCCCGTGCCGGCCGGGCCTCATCGCCTCGCAATCCACCTCACGCCCCCTTGGGGCTTGAAAAGTGGCGATTTTTCACGTATATTGGGTATATTGGAACATTCCGGGTGCCCGTGACGTAGTTTGGGCTGGGTTTTTTGGCGTGCCCGGGGGTTCGTTTGTAGTGACGCCGTCAGGCGTTTCAGTAGCATGGGCGTCCCGCCCATGATTCCGGACCAGGGGCAAGATGGGGACCCCAAACGCGATGTATTGCGTTTGGCAACCCATGCCCGTGCCACGGGATGCTCTTACGGGCGCACTACGAACGGTTTGAGGGATCTTACAGGGTTGGAAATCTTGGTTGGGGTAAGTCCTTATGGCGACAGACGTCAAGCAGATCGGTAGCTTGGTCCAGGCAAAAAGTGAGTTCATACGCGCGCTGTTTTCCGAGCTCGACAAGGTGATCGTGGGGCAGCGCTATATGCTCGAACGGATGCTCATCGGCCTGCTGGCCAATGGGCATATTTTGTTGGAGGGCGTGCCGGGACTGGCCAAGACGCTGGCCGTAACGGTCCTGTCCCGGGCGATTGCCGCGGATTTCCGCCGGATTCAGTTCACACCGGACCTCCTGCCCGCCGACCTGATCGGTACGCAGATTTACCGCCAGTCTGACGGGCAGTTCTATACCCGTAAAGGGCCGATCTTCGCCAATATCATCCTCGCCGACGAAATCAACCGCGCGCCTGCCAAGGTGCAAAGCGCGCTGCTCGAGGCGATGCAGGAGCGTCAGGTCTCCATCGGCGAGCAGACGTTTCCCATGCCGAGTCCTTTCCTGGTCTTGGCGACGCAGAACCCAATCGAGCAGGAGGGAACCTATCCGCTGCCGGAAGCCCAACTCGACCGGTTCATGCTCAAACTGCGGATCGGTTACCCCGGCAAGGAGCAGGAACGGCAGATCCTCGACCGGATGGCTGTGACCGATAAGAAATTCGATATCAGCCCCGTCATCAGGCCGACGGACATCGCCGAGGTCCGTGCCATCGTGGATGAGATATACATCGACGAGAAAGTGAAGGACTACATAGTCGATATCGTCTGTGCGACGCGCGACCCACAGAAGTACGGCCTGAAGCTGGGCAACTTCATCAGCTACGGGGCCTCGCCGCGGGCGACCATTTACCTCGCGGTGGCGGCCAAGGCCCATGCCTTCGTCGAGCAGCGGGGTTACGTCACGCCGCAGGATGTCAAGAGCATCGGCCCCGACGTGCTCCGGCACCGCGTGATCGTCAGCTATGAGGCCGAAGCCGAGGACAAGACCAGCGAAGATATCATCAGAACCATCTTCGACAATATTGAGGTACCGTGATCAGGGTGCCTGTCGTGACCGATTCCCGTTCAGAGTCTGTCATCCTGAACGTAGCGCAGCGGAGTGAAGGATCCGGGCTGCGGATTGGAGAAACCTCTCGTTCGGTGGCCAGATCCTTCGCCTTCGGCTCAGGATGACAGTAACCGGTTGGAAGTCGCGCCCAGTTCATGTAAGGTGTTCGTTTGCAGATAACATGATACCTTCGGACCTCATCAAACGAATACGGGAGATTCAGATTTACACGTCCCGGGCGGTGGACGCCAGCTTCGCGGGCCAGTATGAGAGTGTCTTCAAGGGACGGGGCATGCAGTTCGACGAGGTTCGCGAGTACATGCCCGGCGACGATATTCGGGCCATCGACTGGAACGTCACCGCCCGCACGGGCAAGCCCTTCATCAAGCGGTTCGTCGAGGAGCGGGAGATGACGGTGCTCTTCGCCGTGGACCTCAGCGCCTCGGGCGAGTTCGGGACCGTCAGCAAGATGAAGAACGAGCTGGCGGCGGAGTTCTGTGCCGTCCTGGCGTTCGCGGCGGCCAAGAACAACGATAAGGTCGGCCTGCTGATTTTCACGGACCGCATCGAGCTGTACATCCCGCCGAAAAAAGGCAGCCGGCACGTCCTGCGCCTGATCCGCGAGCTGCTCTATTTCAAGATGCCCAAGCGCCGGACGGATATCCCGCTGGCGCTGGACTACGTCGCCAAGGTGATGCGCAAGCGCGCGACCGTATTCGTCGTCTCCGACTTCATCGAGACCGGTTTCAAGAAACCGCTGAGCCTGCTGAACAGACGTCACGATGTGATCGCCGTGCCGGTGCGCGATCGGGTGGAAATCGCGATGCCGGCGGTCGGCCTGATTGAGGTACAGGACGCCGAGACCGGCGAGGTCATGCTCATCGACACCTCCAGCCGGAAGTTCCGCAACCAGTACGGCGCGCACAGCTCCGGCCGGTTCAACGAGCTCAAGAGCATGCTCCGAGCCAGCAACGTGGATTTCATCCCAATTACGACCGATAAACCGTATATGAACGATTTGATTCAGTTTTTCCACATGCGGCATCGGCGGCAATAAGGGTAATGGGTTCGAGATTCGTGAGGATATAGACAACGATGGCAGAGAAGCTGGATTTTTCGCTTCCTGAGAGGAAGCCCAGGGGCTCCGCAGGCGGCGCATTCACCGTGCTGTTGCTCCTTGTCCTGGTAGCTCTCGCGGCAGCAAACCTGGTCGTGGCGCTTTCGGGAACGAAGCCTATGTCGTCCGGGTCCGCTCACGGCCTGTCGGGGGAGCAGGTCAAGAACCTGGCGGCCAGGCTGGCCCAGCGGAATCTCTATCAGCAGGCGGCGGCGGCCTGGCAGGATTACCTTGCGACGGCCGACCTGGCAGCCTCGGAGCAGGCCAACATTCACTTCCAGATCGGCACCCTGCTGGAGAAGGCGGGCCTCTACGGCGACGCCATCGAGCAGTACTATCGCAGCGAGGCGGTGGCCGACGTGGAAGGGCTTCGCGCGCAGCTCAACGCTCATGTCAAGGAATGTTTCGAGAAGTCGGGCAAGTTTGCAGCTCTGCGCTACGAGTTGATGGATCGCACGAGCCTCCAGCCGTCACAGACCGCTGGTGGCAAGGTCGTCGCGGAAATCGGTGCCCAGAAGATTACCGAAGCGCAATTGGACGCGGCCTTCGAGGAGCGTATCGAGAGCCAGATGGCTCCCATGAAAGCGTTCCTGACGCCGGAACGGCTCAACGAGCAGAAGAAGCGCGCCCTGGAGCAGTTCCGCGACCCGCAGGCCAAACAGGAGTTTCTGCAAAACTGGCTCGCCGAGGAGATCCTCTATCGCCAGGCGTTACAGGAGGAACTGGGCGAAAAACCCGAGGTCAAGCGGCTCGTGCACGAACTGACGCGCGGAGCCCTGAGTCAGCAGTTGATGAACGAACAGATTGCCTCCCGAGTCAACGTCACGGAGACCGACTTGCAGACCTACTATGCGGCCAACAAGGACAAATACTTCGAGCCGGCCCGGGCGAAAATCAGTCATATCCTCGTGAAGGAAGAGGGACGTGCGAACGACCTGCTCAAACGGCTCAAAGAAGGTGCCGATTTCGCCGCGCTGGCCAAGGAGTTTTCACAAGATCGGAGCACGAAGGACAGTGGCGGTCGGATCACGGCCGAGGTGGTGAGGGGCACGCACGTGGCGGGTATCGGCGATGCGAATGACATTAATGTCGCCATCTTCGCGGCCGAGGCTCCCACGGTGCTCGATAAGCCGTTCAAGACCGAGACCGGATGGGAGATTGTCAAGGTCGAGGAGAAACGCCCGGCGCGTCAGAAGAGTTTCGAGGAAGTCCGCCAGCAGGTCACGATGGAACTGCTGCGCCGCAAGAGCGAGGACGTGCAACGCGAGTACATCCAGGAGATGATGGACCGGCACAAGGTCATCATCCATACCTCGATATTGACGCCGGCTGCGCAAGAGGCGAGTGAGGAAACAGCGTCGAGACCATGACTGAACCGAAGGCGACAACTCTGAAAGGGTGGCCCGCGTGCCATGCTCACGCGAGCGTAAATATGTTGCCGGGTGGCAGCGTCAAGGCCAAAGGCCTTGGCGATGGGGCCTTGGTACCGAGAGGCAGCCGTCGCCAAGCTGCGCTTGACGCTGCCACCCGCCACGGCGAGTCCGCAAGCACATTTCGCATCTGTACCTTCCTGTCATTTCGACCGAAGGTCCGCGCAGCGGGCCGGAGCGGAGACACGAAGCGCGGCGCAGAGCCCGCACCGGAAATCTGGCATCGAATGAGACGTACTTATGATTTGCGACAAACCACTGCTGACTGGTCGTTCATCACCCATAAGCGGCGACCTTGCCAAGGAGATTTGGACATGCAAGGTTCGCAGCCAGATTTCTCGACTCCGCTGCGCTCCGCTCGAAATGACAAAAGAAATAGGCTTCTCTCTCCTGTCAACGAGAAGGCGCCGGGCCTTGGCAATGCCAATCCGCATCCCCGGGTGAAATGGTGCGTGATACGCACCCTACGGGTACTTATTGTTGTGAGCCTATTGGCGATCTTTGCAGGTTGTGGGAAGGGGCCGGGCAAGACGGTGGCCAAGACTGAATTCGAAGTCGATAAGGTCTATGAGCGCGGTCCCGCGACGGTCCACGTCCGACTGGATAAGACGAAGGTGACCATCGCCGATACGGTCCTCCTGCGATTCGAGGCGACCTTGCAGCCGGGCTATGAGATGCAGATGCCGAAGGTGGACCGGGTGCTGGAGGACTTCGGCATCGTGGATTGGGACAACCTCGGTGGCCGGCTCGACGACAAGAACAATGTCGTCACAACGCAGCAATACCGGCTTGAGCCGTTCCTCTCGGGCCAGTATGAGATCCCGGCCTTCACGTTCACGTTCCACGATGTCAACGACCCCAATACGACGCACGAATTGGCCAGCGAGCCCGTCGCCGTGGAGGTCACGTCGCTGCTGGGCGAGCAGCGGGCCAAGCTGGTGATCGAGGACATCGAGGGCGTGGTCGAGATGCCCGAGCCGCCGCGCCGATGGTGGCTGTGGCTCCTGGCGGTGCTCGGCGTCGTCGCCGTCCCGGCGGGAGGGCTCCTCCTGCGCGGCAGGCGAGCAAAGAGCGTCGGGGGCGCTCATATCCCGGCGCATGAGATCGCCTACGCCAACCTGCGAGCCCTCATCGCGCAAGACCTCGTCGAGCAGGGCAAGATCAAGGAGTTCTATGAACGAATCAGCGGCATCCTGAGGCACTACATCGAACATCGGTTCGATCTGCGCGCTCCGGAGCGTACCACCGAGGAGTTTCTCTTCGAACTGCAATCTACCGACGTGCTGGCCGCGCCGGATAAGGAGGCCCTCCGGGAGTTCCTCACGTATTGCGACCTGGTCAAATTCGCGAAGCACGAGCCGACGACCGAGCAGATTCAGCGGACGTTCGACCTGTTGAAGGGTTTCATCGAAAAGACGAAATCCGAGGAGCGCAAGGTCTATGTGGCCGGCTCTCCGGCGATCGCCCCGGCGGCGGAAGCGGAGGTGGCATAGATGGAGTGGTATTCGCCCTGGGCATTGCTGCTGCTTCTCCTGCTCCCGCCTGTCGGGTACTTCATGCTGCGCAAGAAGCGGCGTGCCGCCGTGAGATTCCCCAGCCTGGTGGACATGAGGAACTCAGCCGTCTCCTGGCGGCTGCGCCTGCGGCCGGTGCTGGTCGCGCTGCGGCTGCTGTGCCTGGCTCTGCTGATTCTGGCCCTGGCCCGTCCGCGCCAGGGGACCGTCCTGTCGGAGGTGTCTACCGAGGGGATCGCCATCGAAGCCGTGGTGGACCGCTCGGGCAGTATGAGCACCGAGATGGATTATTACGGCGAGAAGCTGAACCGGCTGGAGGTGGTCAAGCGCGTTCTGAACGCTTTCATCGAGGGCGACAAGAAGGACCTTGCCGGCCGGCCGGGCGACCTGATCGGACTGGTGACCTTCGCCCGGTATGCGGATACGGTCTGCCCGCTGGTTTTGAGCCACGGCGTGCTGACCGAGTTCCTCAGGCAGATACAGATCGTCAGTATCGAAAGCGAAAACTACACGGCGATTGGCGACGCCATTTCCCTGGGCGCTGCCCGGCTCCGGAAAGCGGAAGAGGAGATCCAACGTCGCAATACGCAGTTGGGGTCGGCGGCAGGACAACAGACACAGCTGCCCGATGCCCCCGCCTTCAAAATCAAAAGCAAGGCCATCATTCTGTTGACCGACGGACTCGATAACGCGAGCCGGCACCGAAGTCCCCTCGAAGCGGCGGAACTGGCACGAGAGTGGGGCATGAGGGTCTATACGATTGGGATCGGGTCGGGCCAGGCGTATCGGACCGTGCGGACGATGCTGGGGACCTACCGCGTACCGGCGCGGCAGGAGTTGGATGAAAAATTGCTCAAGACCATCGCGGAGAAGACCGGCGGCTTCTACAGCCGGGCCGACGATGCGGAGGCCCTCCGCAAGATCGTCAGGAGAATCGATGAGATGGAGAAGACCGAGGTCAAAACCATGCAATACACCCAGTACGAAGAGCGTTTCGGCTGGTGGACGTTGCCCGCGCTGGCCCTGCTGGGCCTGGAAATGCTGGCAGGCTGCACGGTCTTCAGGAAGATTCCGTGAGGAAACGATGATAGAAGAGTTGTCGGGCGAACAGACTTGTCATCCTGAGCGCCAGCGAAGGACCTGGGCACCGGAGTCCAAGGTGGTCTCGATTGCGGTGCCGGGCTCTCATACGGCGGCCGGATGCTTCACTTCGTTCAGCATGACGGATGTGTGACGTAGACGTATGAATCTGGGAAATGACAAGGCATTGTGGTTGCTCTTTGTGGTGCCGGTAGTGTTGGTTCCCGCCTACCTCTGGTGCTTCTGGCGCAAGGCCCAGGCGCTGCGGGCCCTGGCCAGCAATGAGATGCTGGCCCGGATCAACAATACGGTCAGCCTGAGGAGGCAGATACTCAGGGCGGTTCTCCTGGTGGCCGGCTTCACCAGCATCGTGATCGCCCTGACCGAGCCGAAATGGAACCCGCAGCCGCAACAGATTCGTCACCAGGGCCGGGACGTGGTCATCCTGCTGGATACGTCCCGGTCCATGCTGGCCGAGGACCTCAAGCCGAACCGGCTCGAACGGTCGAAAATCGCTATTTCCGATCTCCTGGAGACTCTCCAGGGCGACCGCTTCGCGATCATCACGTTCGCCGGCAATGCGACGGTGAAATGCCCGCTGACGCAGGATTACGCCTTCGTGCGCATGGCCCTGGCGGACGTCTCGACCGAGAGCACCAGCCGGGGCGGCACGATGATCGGCGACGCCATTCGCAAGGCCGCCGAGGAAATCTTCGACAAGCAGAGCCGCCAGTACAAGGACCTGATCCTCATCACCGACGGCGAGGACCACGACAGCTTCGCGCCCCAGGCGGCGGAGAAAGCCGCCCAAGAGGGTATCCGCATCATCGCCATCGGTCTGGGCGACGATGCGACCGGCTCGCGCATCCCGATCGCCGGCCCGAACGGCGAAAAGACCTTTCTGAAGTATCGGGGCCAGGAGGTGTGGTCCAAGCTCAACAGCGACCTGCTGCGCGAGGTCGCCTACGTCACGGAAGGCGGCCGGTATCTGTCGGTGCCCCCGGGCACGGACATGAACCTGGGCGGGATCTACGAGAACCTGATCGCCTCGGCCGAGAAAAGAGAACTCGAATCGATGACCCTGATGGAGTATGATGAAAAGTTCCAGATTTTCGTTGCCCTGGCGATTGTACTGCTGATGAGTGAGGTACTGATTCGTGAACGCAAGCGAATGGCGTAACAACCGGGAAATGGGTGAGTCGGGTGGCAGCCTCAAGCGCAGCTTGGGGATGGCTTTCCGCACAGCGCCCAAGCCATCGCCAAGGCCTTTGGCCTCGACGCTGCCACCCGGAAGCCGGCGAGGCATCTCGGTCCTGTTCCTTGCGCACTGTATTCTGTTGCTCTTTCCATGTCCGTCGCTCGCGCGGACCGATTCCGTGCGGGAGATGCTGCGGGAGGGCAACCGGCTCTACGACGCGAACCAGTACACCGAGGCCGTCAACAAGTACAACGAGGCCCTGGTGGAGCAGCCGAACGCCATCGAGCCGAAGTTCAACAAAGCGAACAGCTACTACCGGCTGGACGACCTGGGTGAAGCGATTGACCTCTACCAGGAAGTCGCCGCCGGGAGCAAGGATATGGCGATGGTGGCCCGGGCCAAGTACAACCTGGGCAACTGCTTCTTCGAGCGCGGCTCCAAACAGCGGGACTCCGACCTGCAGAAAGCCCTCGAAGACATGAAGACGAGCATCACTTACTGGCGGCAGGTGCTGGATATCGACCCGGAGAACGAGAAGGCCGCCCGGAATATCGAAGTGGCCCGGCTGACCATCAAGGACATCCTCGACCAGTTGAAGCGGCAGCAGGAACAACAGAAGAATCAGCAGAATCAACAGCAGCAAGAGGACCAGCAGCCACAGCAGAGCCGGCCGCAGGATCCGAATCAGCCGCATGACCCCAATCAGCCCAGGAGTGCCGAACAGAAGGCTGATCCCAACGAGGCCCAGCGGGAGCAGCAGTCTGCCGAACAGCAACAGGACCGCCGGCAGGAACAGAAGATCGAGCCGGATGCCGCGGCCCAGGAAATCATCGATGCCGAGCAGCGGGAGAGGAAAGAACGTGAGAATCTCCAAAGGGTGCGGTATCGAGAAGTCGAAAAAGACTGGTAGCATGAAACAGCTTCCCCTGTACACGTTGTTGCTCGTACTACTCGTGCCGGTGGCGGCGCGCGGCGCGACGGGCCCGCGGGTCTATGCCAAAGTGGATGCGGAGACGATCATCTATCCGGGCGACGAGTTTGTCTATTCCATCGTCATCGAAGGCGGGGCCAAGCCGAGCCGGATTAACCTGTCAGCCCTCATGCCCTTCAAACCCCGGCGGGTGGGCAGCGGCACGGAGATGCAGATGGGCAACGGTCAAACGACCGTCACCTATTCGGAGAACTATGCCATCATCGCCGGCCAGGCGGGGACGATGCAGTTGCCCGCCGTGACGGTGGTCGTAGACGGCCAGACCTACACGACCGATCCCGTCGAGGTGACGGTGGGGACCAAGGATCGGCTCGTCCTGGAATTGTCGGTGTCGGAGAAGCAATGTTACGTGGGTCAGCCGCTCGTGATGACGGTCAAATGGACGGTGACGACTCGCGTCAAGGAAGGCGCATTCAAGGTACCGGTCTTTACGTCGGATGATTTCTACATCGACGACGTTTCCGCGCCCGCCGTCGGCTTGGCACAGGAGCGGGTGATGATCCATGGCGTGCCGGTTACGGTAACGGAAGACCACCGGCTCATCCGGGGCATGCGGACGGCGGTCATCTCGTTCAGCAAGGTCCTTATCCCGAAGCGCTCCGGCCTGATCAAGCTCGCGCCCGCCACCGTTGACGCGGATGTGGCCGTGGGACTCGAGCGGACGAACGAGTTTTTCAATCCGATCCGGACGAAGTACGAGCGCGTTTCGGTGGAGTCGAATCCGGTCGAGCTGAACGTGCGGCCGCTACCGGAGACGGGCCGGCCGCCGCAGTTCTACGGCCTGGTGGGGCGGTACACGATCTCGGCTTCGGCCGCCCCGACGAAGGTTAACGTGGGTGACCCAATCACGCTGACCATCCGGGTCGGGGGCAGTCCATATCTGACGCCCGTGCAATGGCCCGCGCTCGAGCAGGTGCCGGAGCTGGCCGCCAACTTCCGCATTCCCGCCGAAAGGGCTTCGCCCATCGTGGAGGGAGGCTGCAAGGTCTTCACGCAGACCATCCGCGCCAACAATGATGCAGTCACGGCTATTCCGCCGATTCCGCTGGCCTGCTTCGACTCGCAGCGGGGTGAATACGTCACCGTCCGGACCGAGCCGATCAAGCTGGACGTCGCGCCGAGCAAGGTGCTGACGACCGCCGACGTGGAAGGGACCGCCGCCGGGCCCGTCAATCGGGAGGTGGAGGCGATTCGCAAAGGCCTGTCGGCGAACTACTACGGGCCTGAGCTTCTGGTGAACCAGAGCTTCTCGCTGCTCTCGGCGGCTCTGAATCCCGGTTATGCGGCCATCTGGTCGATTCCACTGGTGGTCCTGATCGTCAGCGCGGTGGCGAGACTCGCGAGCCGCACGAGCCCGGAATCGCAGGCGCGCAAACGGCGACGTCAGGCTGCGGCGGCCGCCAGCCGTCGGCTGGACGAGGCCCTGGCCGCCAACGCGCGGAGCCGGCACCCCTTGCTTCTGCTGGCCCTGAAGCAGTACATCGGCGACCGCTTCGACCGCGTGGCCGCGTCCCTCACCGCGGACGACTGCTATCATGCTATTGTCGAATCCACCGGCGATGCCGAGCGGGCCGCGCGATTCAAGGAGTTGATCGCCGCCTGTGAGGCGGCCCGCTACGCGCCGTTGGATGCCCAGATCGGAAGGCCGCAGATCCAGGAGGCGGCTGTGCTGATCCGCGCGATCGAGAAGCAATGCCGCAGGAGAGATCTGAACGGTGACTATCGAAAACCGGGATCGCGAAATCGTCCCGGCATGGCCCGGGCCTCCTTCATTCTGGGATTCCCCCTCGCCGTTCTGCTGTACGCTTTGTGCATCGTGCTTCTCTCCGGCAGTTCGGCCTTTGCCGGTGCGGCCGACATCAAGGCCAACGCCCCGTCGGGCGACGCGCCCTCGTCGCGCAGCGCCATGGCGCGTCGGGGCACGACGCAGGACACGACCCGACTGCCCCGCGAGCAACTCCATGCCCTGCTCGATGAGGCGAACACGGCCTTCCGGCTGGCCAACGGCCTCGTCAATAACCCCGACCGCGCGCGGCAGCTTTACGAGCAGGCGATTTTGCTCTATGAGAAGATTATCGACCAGGGCGGCGTGCGCAACGCCAGGCTCTACTACAATCTGGCGAACGCGTATCTGCTGAAGGAGGACGTCGGCCGGGCCATTCTGAATTATCGCCGGGCGGCGCGTCTCGACGGCTCGGATATCAACCTCCGCAAGAACCTCGCCTTCGCCCGCACCAGAAGAATCGACAAGGTCGAGGTCGGCGCCGAGAGACGCGTGCTGGAGACGCTGTTCTTCTGGCACTACGATTTCTCGCTCCGGACGAGGTTCCTGCTGGCGTGCCTGTCCTTTGCCGGCGTGTGCATCGCCTTGACCGTGACAATCCGCTTCGGGCGCGGCCCGGCGGCGTCGGCGGTCGCTCTCTTCTGCGGCGTGCTCGTACTGTGTTTTCTGACGTCGATCCTGGTGGAGAGCCACCGGCAGGCCAACACGCGCTACGGCGTCATCACGGTCCCGGAGATTGTGGCCCGCCAGGGCGACGGTCCGAACTATCCGCCCAGCTTCAAGGACCCGCTGCACGCCGGCACCGAGTTCGAGCTGCTCGAGCAGCGTCCCGGCTGGCTGCACATCCAGCTGTCGAACGGCACCGACGCCTGGATCCCCGACGGCACCGCCAGCCTCGTCTGATACCGATTACGATTGAGAATTTCGTATCTCCGGGTGGCAGCGTCAAAGGGTTCCCAAGGCGATAGATTGCGTTGGGCGGCCCATGCGCAGCTTGACGATGGCCGGGTTGCCTGCGCAGCAACCACCGCCAAGACCTCCGGTTTTGACGGGGACCCCAAAGGCGATACATTGCGTTTGGGGACCCACGCTGCCACCCGGTGCTCATGCTACACTACGAAAAATTCAATCGGAATCGGTATGATACGGATTATGAATAATTCTTGCGCCCCGTGTGTCATCCTGAACGAAGCGCGGCGCCGTGAAGGATCTGGCCTACGAACGGGAGAAACGTCTCATCCGGGGGCCAGATCCTTCGGCTTCGCCTCAGGATGACTGAGTCTGTGCCGCGCAGGAATTTTCCATAATCCGTATGAGTGATCGCCCGGACGCGGCCTTGCGTACGATGCCGGAAATGACAAAAGGCTGTGGGCCCTTGCCCGCAGCCTTTGTCGGATACCGTCTGATGTGATAGACCGAGCCCTCTCAGAAGGGCTTGGGTGCCGGTGTTCTCTTACCGGCCAGCCACGCGATTTCTCCTTCAGACAGGGCGCGGTCGTATATCCGCACTTCATCGACCAGACCCGGGAAGAAGTTGGTGTTGTCCTCTCGCTTGCCGATGTGGACCGGACCGGGCGGATTGAATCCCGCCGGGGCCACCGCCACGCTGCCAGCGACCAGGCCGTCACCGTACCAGCTTACCGTTGCCCCGTCGTAGGTCGCCGCCAGGTGGTGCCACTCCAAGTCGATCGGGAGGATATCGCGCTCCCAACCGTAACGGTGCACGCCGTAGTACCCCAACGTCGTGGTGCTCGTGTCACCCACTGCCTCGATGTCGAAATGTCCACCATTGCCGCTGGGACCGGTGAAACCGAAGACATTTGTCCACGCGGAGATATTGAGCTGGTCCGCCTTGGCCCAGCCGGAAATCGTCCGCGGCGCCGCGCCGGTAATTCCTACGTTGGCAACCACCACGTGGGCGCCGACGCCGTCCAACTGGATTGCCTGACCTTCAACGCCCGCGGCATAGGTGGGACCGCCGTTGGCGGTGCCGTTGAAACCATGGCCGGAGCTGTCGTTGACATTCCCATCCAGGGCGTAGCGGGCCGCCAGGTTCGCATTGTCCGGCTCCGTCGGCGTAACGTACTGCGGAGCTTTCGGATACAGCCGGATGTCGTCGAAGTAGAGCAGACCCTTGGCGCCGGCTCCATCTATCCCGATTGTCAGCTTCGTGACGCTTCTGAGGTTCCCACCGACGGCCGACAGGTCGATGTTCCATGGCTGCCACTGGCTTCTCTTGATATCCGCCGCGTCGCCGTCGTAGGGGACCTTGGTATTGTTGATCTTGACGTACATCTGGCCGGTGTTGTCCGGACGCCCGTAGAACCACAGCGACAGGCTCTTGATGCCGCGGACGGTCCAATCCTGGGCGGTGTCGAACGTCCTGGTCGCCTCCGAAACGTTCGCGGCCCCGGTGTTGTCATACGTCAGCGGCATCGATTGCGCACCGCCGTGAACGATGGTGCGCTCGGCAAACGGCGGGTCATTGTAGCCGACGATCCCGCCATTGTTCGCCGGGTCGTCCCAGCCGTCGATCCAGGTCTCGTAGATGCGGACGCCTTTGCCT
>CAYFUB010000780.1:0-9302 GCA_964346195.1 uncultured Pirellulales bacterium | reverse complement strand
TGCGCACCTGCCCGCTGCTGGTCACGGAGTGCTCCTGCATCGCTTCGAGCATGGCGGACTGCGTCTTCGGCGTGGCGCGGTTGATCTCATCCGCCAGAATGACTTGCCCGAAGATGGGGCCTTTCTGGTACTGGAACTCGCGCCGGCCGGTCGCCTGGTCCTCCATGACGATGTTCGTGCCGACGATATCGGCGGGCATCAGGTCCGGCGTGAACTGGATCCGCCGGAACTCCAGCGCGAACGCCGAGCTGAGCGTCCGCACCAGCAGCGTCTTGCCCAGTCCCGGCACGCCCTCCAGCAACACGTGCCCGCCGCTGAACAGTGTGATCAGCACGTTGTCCACGATGTCCTCGTGCCCGACGATTACCTTGCCGACCTCACGTCGCAGCGCCTCGAACATCCTGCGGAAGTCCCCGCACTGTTTTTCCACCTCTTTCTCATTCATGGCCATCTTCTCGTACTCCTGACTCTCACTCTTGGGTGTCTTCTGCTTTCCGCCGTTTGGCTTTCAGAAGTTGGTCGATATGCGTGCTCTCCGACGGCTTCTTTCTCCGGGCGGCATCGTCCAGCGCAGCTTGGCGATGGTCTTGTGCGGATGAGGCAGAGCCGTCGCGCTTCGGCTCGGCGCTCAGAAGCTCACCTTCGTATTTCTGGGCCCCCTCGTAACGTTTCGACAGGACCGCCGCGGCCGTGCGCGAAGACCACTGCTCGCGCAGCTTCTGTCTTCTGGCCTGCAGGCGCGCGAGCATCTGGTCCTCCTCGCGCCGGGCCGCTGACGTCAGCCAGGCTTTTGCCCGCCGCAGGGCCGCCCGCAGGTCAAAGACGACACGCCGAACCGCCACGTCCAGCAGGAACAGCGCGATCCAAACCAGCATGAGCAGCCGCAGCAGCGGCAAATGCGTCTCCGGGAACTTCAGGCCCGCGTAATCATACAGGTTCGCCTCGTTCGGGTCGGAGGACAGGGCCAGGACCCGGCCGCCCGTAATCTCGCTTACTTCCGTCAGCAACGGCGTGTTGTCGGAGAGGTCACGAAACTCCGGGGCGAAGGGAATCGTCACAATCGCATTCGCCAGGCCGGTCCCCCCCTGCGATGCGGGCGGGACGCCCTCGACACGAGCCGGCGCCCGACCCATTTTCGGATATTGCAGGTTCACGATATAGCTGCCCGACGCCGGCGCCCGGAACCGTCCCGAATACTGCCCCGGGCCCGTCTGCGTCAATTGCAGCGGCTCGGCTTTCATTTCCGGCGTGACGACCTGTCCCTCGACGCCGGCCAACTGCGAAAACCCGCCCTCATCGCCGACGGCCTCGACATTGACGGTCACCTCCTGGCCTTCCACGTCCGTGAAGATTTCGCAGTCGGTGGACTGGGCCGGCTTGCCCGCCCAGCGGACCACCTGCTCCCAGAATCGGGCGAAGTCCGACCACGCCAGCCACTGCTCCGCCCAGCGGCTGTCCGCGGAGCTGGTGAACGCCACGCACCGGCCCAGGCCCGACTGGCACGTCGCCAGCAGCGGGTCCGATTGCCCCGTCGTGAGCACAAGCTGATTGAGCCCTCCTTTCGGTCCCGTCAGCACGTAACCGTCCAGGGCCGGCAACGGCGGCGTCACGCCCTTGAGGGTCTCGCTGAGCCCGAACGCGACCTGCGGGGAGAAGGGCTCCTCGATGATTAACGAGCGCCGAACCACCTGGGCCTCCTTGATGAAGATCTGCGGCAGGGCCGTGGGATCCATGGCGTCGTAATACCTGCCGCCCGTGCTGATCGCCATCTGCTGGAGGCTCTGTTTGTCCGCGGGCGAATGGGGATAAATACAGACGCCCGTACAGGTGATTCGCGCCGTGGCAAGCTGGTTCAGCAGTTGCTGAGACGCCGCCTGTGGGTCGCCGTCGCTGATGGCAATGACGTGCTTCTGTCCGGCGTTGCACTTGACGAGCGCATCGTACGCCATCTGCAAATGATTGTGAAGACTGGGCATGTCCCCCATCTGCATCTGCTCGATGGCCCCAACGACCTTGTCCTTGTCGCCGACCGGCCCCAGTGGATACACCCAGTCTTTCGCGCCGCCCCAGTCATAGGCCAGGATGCCGACCAGGTCCAGCCGGCTCAGCGTGTTGACGGCCGCGATAGCGACCCTCTTGCCCCAGTAGTTGCCCTGCGGCATCTCGCAGGCGTGCATAATCAGCACGAGCGCCCCCTTCGGAAGCTGCTTCTTCTGCGGCGGGTCGAGATCGACCGGCAGGATTTCCGCCACGGGCGAGCCGATCCAGCCGCCCGCGCCGAACGCGTTGGGCCCGCCGACCATGACCAGTCCCCCGCCCAGGTCGTTGACGTACCGGCACAGCATCTCCTGCTGCTCGTACGTGAGACTCGCGCAATCGACATCCACCAGGACAACGGCGTCGGTATCCATCAGCAACGCCAGATCGTCCATCAGGTCGGCGGCGGGAAGATAATGTACGTCCATGTCCGTGCTCTTGAGCGCCCGCACGATCGTATCTGCGGCGGCATTATCAGCATCGACAACAAGCACGCGGCCGGGACCGGCGACGTAGGTGATCGCACTGGCCCGGTTGTTCTCGGCGATGCGATCGCGCCCGGTCTCATCCGGCATGAAGACCGCCTCGAAGTTGTGCACGCCCCGCAACCCGACGGGAACAGAGACGGTCCTGACGTTCGTTCCCGCCTTCAGCTCGACCGGCACCGCCACTTCCGGTGAATCGGGGACCAGGTCGATGGGCTGATCGTTCAGGGTGAGCAACAGCTTGCCGGGAACGTCGGCCGTGCTGTCGAGAATGAACCTCAGGGAGACCGTCTGTCCGCTCCGGGCCCGCGGCGGCGCCACGATCCGCTTGAAGAGCACCTCGCTGTCGTAGCGGTATTGCAACGGCAGCACGTCGATGGGAATCCCGTTGGCCGCGGCGGTCCGGGCCGCCTCCTTCAGGTCCCCTTCCGTCTCATTGCCCTCGCTGAGCAGGACAATTCGCGCCGCGGTGTCCGGCGGCGCAATCGCCATTGCCATTTCGATGCCGCCGGCCAGCCGGCTCTGCCGACCGGTGAGGGTCGTGTTTCTCTTGCGGATGCCCCGCTCGGTGGAAGGCAGTCCGGAAATACTCGCGCTTTCCGCCACATCCACGATGGCAACCTGGTCCTCCGCCACCCCGCCGACGACGGCGCGCGACAGGTAGTCCAGCGCCGCCTCACCGAGTTCGGGGGGTATGGATTGGCTGCGGTCCACCACGGCGATCACCGTCGTCCGGCGGCTCTTCTGGACGAGCATCGGCCGGGCCAGCAGGACTACCAGCAGCAGCACGACCAGGACACGAAGCACGATCGCCCCGATCCGGCGGGCGCGTCCCAACGCCGCCAGATTCCGCCGGGCCAGCCAGACCATCGGAATGAGCGCCAGGCCCGCCAGCAGCCACCAGGGCTGACCGAAATAGAATCCGTACGTGTTACTCACAATTGTCCCATAAAGAAGTTTGAAGTTGCAAGTTTGAAGTTGCAAGAGCACTTCACACTTCAAACTTCACACTTGACACTTCCAGCCTCTCACAACTGCCACACCTGAATCCGGTTGTTCCCTGCATCGACCACATAAGCCCGCCCGCCCCCGTCCACCGCGACGGCCCAGGGATAGGCGAGTTGTCCCAACTGCCGCCCGGCCCCGCCGTAGACGGCGAGAGACTGGCCTGCGGGGCTGAACACCTGTATCCGATTGTTCCCAAACTCACAGACGACCAGTGTCCCATCCGCCCGCAGCGCCAGGCCGTACGGGTAGCGAAGCTGGCCCGGGCCGCGCCCCGCGGCGCCGATATAGCCCTGCAGGCGTCCCTCCAGATCATACACGCCAATCCGGTGATTGCACGCATCGACCACATAGAGACGGCCGCGCGTCTCATCGAGGCCAAGCGCCTGCGGCCGCGAGAACTGTCCCTCAGCCATGCCGGGCGCGCCGAAACTGAAGAGGAACTCACCTTCGGCCGCGAACACGCTGACGCGGTCGTTCCCGCCGTACTCGCTGACGAAAATTCGCCCGTCCGGCGCAAATGCCACATCCGTCGGGTAGATGAAGCAACCCCCATCCTGCCCGTACTGGCCGAACTCGTCGATGAGTTCGCCGTCACGCGAGAAGATCGCGACACGATGGTAATGCGTGTCCGCCACGAAAAGCCGCCCGTCCTTGTGTACGCTCATCCCCGTCGGTTTGCCGGCCTCGATCACCGGCATGCGTATCGTGCCGAGGCAGTGCCCCTCCCGGTCGAGCCGCTGGATTCGCCCCGTTTTGTCGGCCACCAGAACCGCCCCTTCGCCGTCGAAGTCAATCGCCCGCGGGTACAGGAACTCCCCTGGCCCGGCCCCGGTCTTGCCGAACGCGTCTATCACGGTCGGCTCACCACGCCCGCCGTCCCGCCCGCAACCCGTACACAGGAGAATAGTGGCGAGCAACACAGTTCCCGTGGCGCGTCGAACGCGAGTCAGCCGCAGCAGCACCACCACCGTGCCGGCCAGAACCGCAAACAGCGACACCAACACCAGGCAGGATGCGATGACCTGCTGGTCCCGTGCGTAGTGCATCTGGTTGAGCAGTCGTTGTGCGAAGTTCGGCAGACCCGCCGGCAGCAGGACCATCGTCGCGGCCAGTTCCGTGAAGCTGAACATCGTCACCAACAAAAACGTGCTCACCAGCACGGGCCAGGTCCGCGGCAAATGGACGTGCCACCAGGCGCGAAGCGGCGCGGCACCGTCCAGCGCGGCCATGTCCGTCAACTGCCGCCGATCAGGATAGCGCGTCAATAGCAGCAGAACCAGCGCCAGCCCGGCAAAGCGGCCCGCTTGCCCCATCGAGACGGGCAGCCAGCTTTGCCGCGGGTCCACCGGCAGATGCGGAACGCTCAACAGCCTCAGCAGAGAGACCGCCAGCAGCGAGGCCGGCAGGAACATCGCGAGGAATACGGTGCCCCGAACCACGACGGACAGCACTCTGCGGAGGGAGTGCTCCGAGCGCGTGTCGAACAGCCCGGCGAGTGCCGTCAGGTAAGCGATAAGCGCTGCAACACCCGCGGTCAACAGCGACCATAGCAAATCGTCCGCATGCAGCGTCACGAACTGTCGAAAAGGCTGCAACGTCGTGACATTGGCAACCAGCAGGACAATGGGCCCCGCCCAGGAGAGCGTCAGCAGCAGCACCAGTACCATCCACCCGAACGCTCCGGATTGCCACGTCGGTTGTCTCAGGGAAACCGTTGTCGGCGTCCATCCCTGTGAAGTCCGCGTCAGGGCCACGGCCACTGGCACCGCTACCAGGATAACCGGCCATGCGGTCCTGGCGACGGGCGCCGCCGCACCGGTGAGTTCGTAAAGCACGGCCAACTCGGTGCCAATCGTCTGCACGCCCGCCAGATGGAACGCAGCGAACTCCGACAGGGACAACACAAAGCACGCACCAAACGCCAACAAAATGGCCTGCGAAAGCAGCGGGAGCGTGACGCGCCGAAAGACTTGAAAACCGGTGGCCTCCAGCAAGGCGCTGTCCCAGACCCGGCCGTCGATGCCCCGCCAGCCTTGGGCCAGGACCAGCGCGGCCAACGGCCAGTACCAGCCGATGAGCACGCCGGTCGATGTCGCCGCACCGACGAACCTTGCCAGCGCCGGCTCGGAGGCAAGAATCCGCCCGAGTGACGTGGTCGGGCTCAGCAGCAACGTCCAGGCATAGTAGAGGACATAGTGCGGCAAGACCAATGGCATCAGGAGTAGCAGCAGGACGATGCTACCATGCGAGCCGGATGTCCCCAGCAGTCGGCCCGGCACCCATCCGAGCAGGACTGCAACCGCCGCAATGAGCCCGGCCAGGATGCACGTGCGCAGCAGGGAGGCGAATACGGGTCGGGCCAGGTCCGGCTGCGAAGGCGACGACACGGCCCCGGCCGTCAGGGCCAGCAGTGGCACGGCGATGACCAGCAGCCATAGTATCAGGCAACCGGTCTTTGCGAGTCTGATGGAAGCGGTATCCGGATTCACGGCAGGATCTCCCCCACCGCTTCAATCGCCGCCGGCAGAAAATCCGCCACGCGCCTGTAGTCCACGCTCAGAGGACGTGGGATCGCATACTGCGGGTATTCCTGTGCGACCTCTGCATGGACGGGGCTGTTGTGCGAATCGCTCTGAACCAGCAGCCGCTCAAGCTCTTCGCTCAGCAGGAAACGCATCAGCACCCTGGCACTCCCGGGGTTCGGTCCCCCTTTGACCATGGCGGCCGTATTGGGGATCGCCAACACGCCGTCGCCGCCTTGATCGAGGAAACGCATGGCGACCGGCCAGCCGTTTCGGCGGCCCGCATGGATGTCGTCGGTGTCCGTGAAGCAGATGTCCGCCTGCCCGGTCGCCACCATCCGCACGGCCGTGCTGTTGCCGGAGACGATTCGCACCTCATTGTCCTTGAGCCGCTGCAGGATTTCTCGCGCGCGGTCCGGCCCGTAATGTGCGAACCAGCTCGCGACATCGCCCCCTGTCGTGCCGAACGCCGGCGACGCCATAACGAGCCGGCCCTTCCACTTCTCGTCCAGCACATCTTCCAGCGAGCCGGGCGCCTCCTGTTCCGGCACCTTGTTCGTATTGTACCCGATCACCCGGGCCCGCAACGCGAAACCATGCCAGTATCCATTCGGGTCGGCAAGCGTGGCGAGGGCGTCCCGCCCTTGCGATTCTGATGGCGAGCAGGGCGAGAGGTGCAAGGGCAAGATGCCCGCGCCACGGTACGGCGTCAGTAACCCCTCGCGTGCCAATCGAATCGTGTGAAACACCTCGCCCGACCAGAACACATCCGCCATCGGCGCCTGGGCCTCGGCCCGGATCCGCTGCACCAGGCCGACTGTCTTACTGGCCTCGGTGTCGTATCTGGCCAGCACCCGGATACCGCTTTGCCTCTCGAACTCAGCCACGATCGGTTCGGCTACCGCCTGATCCACCGAGCAATACAGGACAACCTGTTGCCGGTCGGGGCGTTTCCCACACGACAGGCCGATCAGCACCAAACTGGTCGCAATAATCGCAAGCGGCCTAAGTGAGCCAACGATGCGTCCCATGCGTCCGTAGCATGGGCGTCCCGCCCATGAAGACACGAGCAAGGGGACCTCCAAGATACCCGTGCCACGGTCTTTTCGAACCGTGAGTCTTACACGCGCAAGAGTTTCCTGTTCCAGCATCTAATGAGCTCCAAAATCCCGGCGACCGTCCGGCCGAAAGCTTATTCCTGCGGCCCGCGCTGCTCGAGTTGGCCGAAGTACTTCTTCATCGCCTCCTCATATCTGCGCGGAATCTGATTCTCGCTGATGGCCTCGGCCGCGTTGGCCCGGCCGGCCTCGACGACCTCCGTGAACTCGCGCCGGGCCTCGCCCTTGACCTGTATGTCTTTGAAATACCAGGAGGCGATCACCGGTCCCGCGTCCAACTTGCCGTCTGCGCGGGTGGTCTTCGTGCCGGTCGGACCCTCCGTGTCGCTGTCCCGCGGGCCGTAGCCTATGCCCGGCCCGCCTGAGCCGGAGCCAAACCGGTTGGAATACCCCTCCCGATAAGGCCCCTGCAGTCCCAGACCGTCGCACATCCCGTCACCGAGCATGCCGATGCTGCGCGAAATCTCGGCCAGGCCCGCCCGCATGAGAATCATCTGTTGTTGTATTGACTCCAGGGCGTCGAGCTGGTCAATCGCATCCGCCAGCTCATCGGCCGAGAGCCCCCCCGCCCCGGCGCCACAATCGGCCATCGCCATCGCCAGTCCCGAGCACCTGCCCGCGGCCGCCCGGCCGGCCTGCAGCTTCTTCAAGAGCTGCTCGATCAAGTCCTGCTTGAGCCCCTGCTGCCGGAGTGCCTGCCGCAGTTGTTGCTCGCCCAGTTGAGCCAGCTTCTTGTCCAGCCCGAGCTTCTCCAACTCCTCCTCGAACTCGCGTTTCTGCTCCGCCAGCTTTTGCAACTCTTTCGCCAACTGCTGCAACTGCTGAGCTGTGCGTTGGCGCTGCTCCTCCGACAGCTTCCCTTCCGCGAGGTCCTTCTGCAACTGGCTCAGGAGGTTGGCCGCCTGCGCGAAGTCGCCTTTCGCCAAGGCCAGCCGCATCTGTCGCGAGAACGGGTCCGCCGAGCCGCGCAACCGCCGGAGCATCTGTTCCAACGTGTTGGCGGCGTCAACCTGGGTGGAGCCCTGCATTTGCTTTAGCTTCTCGGAGAGATCGCCCAGGGCCTTGATCGCCTCGCGTTTGACCTCCTGCGGCCGGCCGGCCTGAGAGAGGTCATCCAACCTCTTCAACTCCTCGGCCAACGCCGGGTCATTCAACTCCTTGACCGCCGCCCTGACCGATTCCGCCGTCTCCCTGACTCTTGTCCTGGCGTCCTCAAGCTGCTCCGCCCGCTGGGCCTGTTCCTCTTTCTTCTTCAGCAACCCCAGAAGGTCCTTCTCAGGCATGAACAGCACGAGGGCAATGACGATCAGCCACGTCCCCGCGCCGTAGTACCAGCTTCGCGACAGGCCGATGGGGAAGTGACCGCGCAGATTCGCCCGCTCGACAGTCCGTAGCGATTCCGTACGAGCCGCCCGTGCGAATGGGTCTTCGGAACTTGCCAGGGCCAGCGTCGTGCTGGAACGCTCGTGCAGTCGCAATCGCTCGTCGAGCAGCAGGGACGCCTGCATCCGGCCGGGCAGCCTGAGAAGCCAGAGAACCAGAACGAAGGCGGCCGCCACACCCCAAAACGCCCACAGTGCCGATGGCACCAGAATGCGGACAGCAAAAAGACGTTCGACCAGAACGGCCAGAGCCGCCACAACTCCCGCGACAACCAGGACCCGTCCGGCCTGGCGCAGCAGGAGATTCAGGCCGCAGCGGGTTTGGACCGCCCGGATTTTTCGTCGGAATGTTCTTGGGAAGGACATGGTACTTGTTCCTCTCAAAGCTCCTCACAAGTCGCAGGCAACGAACAAGGCTACGCCGGACACAATCCCACATATTTTATGACGCGTGAATTTCCCAAACGTTACCAACTTTCAACGATCCTTCAATGAAACACACGCTTTTTGCATCACTCACGCGTCTCCGTCGCCCTATTATAGACTCCACTCTGTGCGAAAGATAGCATTCTTGCGGCCATGGCATCGGGTGGGCTGCGGTCGGCGTTCGGTGGCGGATTCGAATCGCTTTGCGAGCCGGGCGCCTGCACTCACGTAGCATGGGCATCTTGCCCATGAGTATCACGGGCGTCCGGGGCCCCCAAACGCGAAATGGCGCGTATGGGGACCCCTCCCGCCCGTGAAGGCAGG
>CAYFUB010000779.1:0-8296 GCA_964346195.1 uncultured Pirellulales bacterium | reverse complement strand
TACATCGCGTTTGGGAACCCACGCTGCCACCCGGTGCTCATGCTACACTACGAAAGATTCAATCGGAATCGGTATAACGCGTTTGGGAGGGGTCCCCAGAACGCGCTCTGTGCGTTTTGGGAGCCCAACCCTCTCCACTGGGGCGTTCGGCCTCCGGTCGAAATGACAAAGGGCGGGAACGAATCAGAATGCGCCACCGTATGCCGACCGCACCCCCGGTTTTGGCCCGACAAAGAAAAAGTTGCAGGGGGACTGTCGCGGGCGTACAATTCTCCGCTTAGCAAGAGACTTGAAAGGGATTGTGAATGAAATATGATGTGGCTGACCTGGCGTTGGCATCCGAGGGCAAGAGGAGGATTCTGTGGGCGGATAACGATATGCCGGTACTGGCGGCGATTCGCGCGCGGTTCGCCCGGAGCAAGCCGCTCAAGGGCAAGAACGTGTCGGCCTGCCTGCATATCACGGCCGAGACCGCCAACCTGGCGCGAACGCTCCAGGCGGGTGGGGCCAACGTGGTTCTCTGTGCGTCGAACCCCTTGAGCACGCAGGACGACGTGGCGGCTTCGCTCGTGAAGGATTTCCGCATTCCGGTCTTCGCCATCCGCGGGGAGAACCGCCCGACGTACTACAAGCACATCAACGCGGCGATCGACCACCAGCCGGTTATCACCTTTGACGACGGGGCCGACCTGGTGAATGAGCTGCATATGAAGCGCAAGAAGGACGCCGGGCGCGTCATCGCGAGCATGGAAGAGACCACGACGGGCGTGATCCGCCTGCGGGCCATGGACCAGGAAGGCAGACTGAAGTTCCCGGTGATCGCCGTCAACGACGCCAAGAGTAAGCACCTGTTCGACAACCGTTACGGCACCGGGCAGTCCACGGTGGACGGCATCATCCGGGCCACGGACTTTCTGGTGGCGGGGACGAAGGTGGTCGTGGCCGGCTACGGCTGGTGTGGGCGGGGTTTTGCCATGCGGGTCCGCGGGATGGGGGCCATCGTCATCGTTACGGAGATCGACCCGATCAAGGCGCTCGAGGCGGCCATGGACGGGTTCCAGGTGATGCCGATGGCGCAGGCCGCCGCGGCAGGCGATTTGTTCGTGACGCTGACCGGCAACAAACATGTGATTCGACCGGAACACGTCCGCCGGATGAAGGATCGCGCGGTCATCGCCAACAGCGGGCACTTCAACGTCGAGATCGACATCCCCGGCCTGACCAAAATGAGCAGCAAGATCCATCGCGGCGTGCGAAAGAACGTCGACGAATACGTCATCGGCAGAAACAAACGCATCTATCTGTTGGCCGAGGGCCGGCTGATCAATCTGGCGGCGGCGGAGGGCCATCCCGCCAGCGTGATGGATATGAGCTTCGCCACCCAGGCCCTGCAGGCCGAGTGGGTTTGCAAGCGCGCGGGCCGGCTCGAGGTCAAGGTCCACGACGTGCCGCTGGAGATCGAAGAGCAGGTCTGCCGGCTCAAGCTCAAGGCGATGAGGATCGCTATCGACAAGCTGACGCCGGACCAGATCGCCTACCTCGCGACCAGCGGCGAGGGAACGTAGAACTTGCTGTTTATTGTTTACGATTTGCCGCCTGGCTTCGCCCGACGAAGGTCGTCGTGCGGAACGACGCGAGGCATATCAGGGCTCTTGCCGGCAAAATCGTAAACTGTGAATCGCAAATCGTAAATCGCAAATGGACAGCAAAGAGACGGAAAAGACGCCCAAGGCCCCCAAGTCCTTCCTGGCGGTCGGTCCCACCCTGCACTACAGCCACGCGAACGTGCAGTTCTACTGGCTGCTGGCGGTGTTCATGTTCTCGCTGGCCTGCCTGTTCTGGTCCCGCGTGGTGACGGGGACGTTCTGGGCGTTCGATTTCGAATCGCAAACGATCCCCGATTTTCACGACCTTGGCCGCACCACGATCACTGGCGTGAGCATCTTCGAGTACCCCTGGCAGATCATCGTGCTCGGCCTGCTGATGGGCATCCTGGCGGTGGTGCCCGTGCTGGTAGCGCAACTGATGAGCTTCGGGCACAGCTTCATCTTCGTGTTAGCGGTCTTTTTCCTCGCCAATTTGCCGGGGCTGGCGGTGTTTCTGATCGTGAGTTGCTTCGCCGCGGCGGCCCGGCCGCTGCGTTTTCGCTCCCGCATCATCGCCATCGCCCTGTGCATGGCGCCGCAACTGGTCTACTGGGGGGCCTTCGGCGGCGCGCGGGGCGTGGAGCCGCTGGCCTGGGGCTTCTCCTTCGCGCCCTGGATCTGGGCGTGGCTGACGGGCATGACCATCGCGGGCCTGGTGCTGGGCATCGGTCACTATACCCGCTACAAGCCGGGGCTGATCTGGACCTTCACGACCACGACCCTGCTGCTGGCCCTGATCGTATTCGAACTGAAAATAGGCTTCGACGAGTTGGACTACCAGCTTTACGTGGTGCGGAACGACCCCGAGGAGGTTCCCGAGTTCCGCGACCACAGCATCCGCGGTGCGCTTGACGAGACGATCACCGACCCGACGGAAAAGGAGTATCGGTCCGGCTTCTTCTATCCGACCGAGCCCATCCCGCTGCGTGCCAAGATGAAAGAGGAAATCCAGAGCTACCTGTCGTCGCGCGATGAGCGCTGGCCGAGTTGGTTCATCGTCTCGGACGAGTTGCAGTACATGGACAAGAAGGAGTGGTTGCGCGAGCAGTATGACCGGTTCATCAGCCCGCCGCGGGCGCGGTGGATGCCGCCGGCGCTACACCAGCGGATTGTCGAGCGGCGGTCCCGGAGCCCGCGCATGCCGATCGCGCTGTATTACAAGGCGCTGTTGAGCGAGCACAGCCCGGACCTGCAGCAGATCTGGCAGGAGGAAGTGCTTCACTTCCACAGCGATTACCCGCACGATCGCTCGCTGCGCATCTGGTTCCGGCTCTATAGTGGTTTTCCGCAGAGTCCCGAATCGGCCGAGGCCCGCTGGCGTCTGGCGAAGCGGCTCGCCGGGCAGAAGGAACTGCAAAAGGCCCGGATTTTGCTCAAGGAAGCGGAGGCGATGACCCAGGAGCAACTCGCCGTGCAGGAGAAGATGCAGGCGGCGCCGAGCGACAGCCTGTTCAGCGCGTTTCGGCCGCCGGTCGATACCGTCATGACGCCGCTGAAGCTGCGCGAACTGCAGGGCCGCGTCTATGAGCTGCAGACGCTGATCGCGGAGGAGAATCTCGTGGGCTCCGACGGCTCGCTGGAACGGCTGGTGAGATTCGTGATGCTCAATCCACACAGCCTGGACTACGAGCAGCAGCTCGACGCGCTGCTGACGCAGACCGACGAGAAGGACGGCTTGCGCGACAATCTGCTGGTCGCGAAGGTCAAGCGTATCGCCGACAACCAGAGGCGCGCCGAGCGCCTGCGCGAGCTGAGCCGCGAGTTTCAGAACACCGACGGCGGCATGCAGGCCCTGTATGAGTTGACGCTGTTGCACATCCGCCTCTACCAGGAGGAGCCGAAAAAGGAGAACCTCATTCAGGCCCGCGACATGCTGACCAGTTTCGTGAGCCTGTACCCTAACACTTTCTACGCCGGCCAGGTCCGCAAGAACCTCGACGGTCTGCCCAAACCCGACTAGTTCGCCAACTTGTTCGTAACAGAACCGGTCTCATCAGCCCATCGGTTCGGCGTACGATTAAGTTCCGTGGCGGGCAATCGGGGTTTGACTTTTGCGGCGCTCTTTGTTACCATAGAAAACAGCGGGCGACCCGCGGATGCGGGTGAGGCCGCGCAGAAAAACGGACAGGCAGGGGAATTCCGCGATGGCAGGAGGCAATTCGGGTCTCACTCCACGCCTGATTGTCGTGGGCGACCCGGGCAGTGAGTTGGTTCGAGAAATGGTTCGACTGGCGCGTGAGTATGAGGTCGAGGTCGTGCCGTGCGACGATGTGTACGCAGCCGTGGCGCAAGTGGCCCGCTCGGCGACCCGGCGCGTCATGATTGTGGGCGCCGTGCGGGAATTGACGAAAGAAGAGGGCCGGTTATTCCCGGTCGCCGCCGCGAACGCGGCCCGGTGCTGCTGTCTGATTGAGAAGGGCACAACGATGGGACGTGCGGCGCTTCTGGCGGCGCTGCGGGCGGGCGCGGATATCGCAGGCGAAACGCGGCAGGTCGGGGCTGTTCTGGAGGACTGGCTGGTTGGCGGGCGGTCGGACCTGCGGGACCTACTCGACGGTGACCTGCGGGCCACGCCGGCGGAACTCAGCGCGCTATTGGGGCACGAAACCGATGCCTGACGCAACCGATTCAGGCTCTCCATGGGCGGATTTGGGCAGCGTGATGCTGATTGGCGACATCCGCAGGGTCTTCCTCGATGCCGGCAATACGGGCCGATATCCGTGTGCGGTACAGGCGAACATCCTGGACGGGATCCATGCCGCCACCAAAGGCAGATTCAAAGTCGTCGGTGTCGTGATGAACGGGGCCGCAAACCAGCTCGGCCCGGCCTTGCGGGCGCTGCGCCAGAGCACGAACGCCCGGATTATTCTGCTGGCGCGAATGCATGAGGAGCCGATCGCGCGACGATTGGTCGCGAAGAGCCCGGACGAGGAGAAGCTGGCTGATGCTTACTTGATATGCCCGACTCAATGGGCGAGTTTCTTCGCTCAGGCGGGAATCGGCGCGACGGCGCAGTGGCAGCTTCCTCCGCGCTTTGCCACGGCCGTCCCCGCGGAGGTGGAGCAGCGGGTCCGATACCTTGAGCGCCTGGCGACCACGGACGACCTGACGGGCCTGAAGAACCGCCGGTACACCTGGGAGTTCGCCCGGCAAATCCTCGATCTCGCCGGCCACAGCCACGGCCGCGTCACGCTGCTGGTTTTCGACATCGACAACTTCAAGCACTACAACGACCTCTACGGCCACCCGGCGGGCGACGAGATTTTGCGGGAGGCGGCCGTCCTGGTGCGGCGCTGTTGCCGCCCGCACGACGTGGTCGGGCGCATCGGCGGCGACGAGTTCGCCGTCGTCTTCTGGGATGACCCGTACCAAGCGGCAGCCGAGGTCGAGCGCGACCGGCGCTCGGCGGCGACGGAGCACCCGAGCGACGCCATTTTTGTCGCCAAACGGTTCCAGAAGGAATTCGGGAACGCCGAGCTCCATCTTCTGGGTCCCGGCGGCAAAGGCGTTCTGACTATCAGCGGCGGACTGGCCAGTTTCCCGCGCGACGGCGCGACCGTGGAGCAGCTTTTCGAGCGGGCCGACTGGGCCCTGCTGGAAGCCAAACGCAGCGGCAAGAACCGCATCTACCTCGTCGGCGAGCCCCAAAGCGACATCGCCGAGATAGAATGAACGGCGGCAACTCTCGACTCTTTATGTCCGTGCGAAACAGGCCTGAGCAGGTGGTCGTCTCGTCCAAGACTGGCTCGGTCGCCACGACTTTGTCATTCCTGCGCAGGCAGGAAGGGTTCCCAAACGCGATACGTCGCGTTTGGTGGGGTTCCCAGAAGCGATGTATCGCTTCTGGGGTCCCGGGTCCCCAATCCAGACATCCTGCTCGTGGGAAGGGTACCCTGGGCATCAGCACAATCGCACGTCGTAAATCGGCTGGACCCCTGCGTGCGCAGCGTGGCCTTCTGCCGCAACCAAAAACGCTTGCCAAAAAAACAAGATGTTGCGCCTTTGCCGTGCAGGGGTGACAGACCGGCGCCGAGCATCGTTGCCGCAACAACCTCCGGGTGTGTGCTCATTCTGGCGGAGACCCTGAGCATCGCCCCTTGGAATTGCCTATGGTATTTCGATGCCTTCGAAGCAGAGGCGACAATCGATGCTCTTGACGAGATCCGCCAGGTCGGACGGGACCGACTGCTCGACAACGCCCTGAAAGCTGCACGATTCACCCAGGTCGAGGATATACGATTCGCTGCGGAGGTATTGCAGTTGCAGTCCGTCGGCATCCAGGAGCGTGAAGCTGAACCGCACGTCGTAGGTTGAGCAGCCGGGAGTCCTGAGACGGGCGTGGGGGGCCCCCGTCTGAATCGGCGGGGGGGTGAGATTGACTGTGTAGCCGAGTCGAACGGACCCGTCGTCATCACCGTCGAGGCGAAAGAACTTCGCCTGGCCCGACACACTGTGGTCCCCCTCGCTCAGGAAGCGGGGAGCGCGGGGAATGACTCGATGCACGGTCCCCGCCGTCACTTCCATGCTTTCGCCGAACGTCAGCGGAATCCACATGCTCTCGGGCTTGCCAGCGACGCAACGCGGCCCCCAATAGCCGAACCCGGCGCCTGCGAACAGAGAGACCAGAACCATGAGAACGGAATGTGCCCAGCGCATGTTCATAGCCATAACCACCTGTCGATCCTGTGAGCTTCGATCTTTCAGGATGTCGCTACATACGACCCCCAGTTTCTGCCAACGAGCGGTCGCCGCACCGCCATCCGGTGCGCGTCCGTATAGGACTGTCGGCATTTACACGGGGTCACTTCACTCGCTGGATCGGAAATCGGAGGGAATGTTGGAGGCCAAAACCAATTGATCCAGATGTCTTGATCGGGTGCTGATCGTCAGTACAAAGCTGATGCCCGTGCACACAACAGCAGTAACGCCGCACGCCGCCAGGCACATGCCGAACTTTAACCAATCGTGACGAAGACCCGTGATGATCGACAGAGACATGAAGACGGGCACAGAGATGACCATGAGAATGCCCACATAGTTGGCGCGCCGCCTTGCGGGTACAGACTGGCCGGGATGGCGTGGCAATCGATCCTCCAGACACTTGAAGCAGGCTCTTAGTCTCAGTCCTGTCAAGCTGAATACACCGAAGAAGGCCATAAGAGTGCCGCCGAAGAAGAGAAGGCTCATCCTCATCCAATCCCCGTGGAGGCCCCACGTGATGCCTGCCACCAGTTGAATGACGGCCGACGTGCCCAGGATGATCGGCAGATCTCTCTCCAGAGAATGGCGTGACGTAGGCATCCATTCCCTCCAAGAATAATTACGTTGATCGCTGGGTCCATTGTTCCCTGAATGCGGCGTAGACCGGTGTCTGCGAAATATCGGGTATACCACCTACGGAGCGATCTGTTTTCGCAGCCAGTCGAGGCTTTTTTCGACGTTGCCGGGGGCGGCTTCGCACTCGATGGACAGGACGCCGTCCCATTTGGTCTTTTTCAGCAGTTCGATGCAACCGGCGATGTTCTCGGCGTTGACCCCTTCGCCGATGGCGACCACGGAGGAGGCGATGCCGGTCTCTTCGCCGCGCACCGCTTTGGCGAGAGCCTCACTGACGTCCTTGATGTGGCAGTGCGACAGCTTGTCCCGGAAGCGTTGGAGGAACTTGACGGGGTCTTGGCCGGCGATGAAGGTATTGCCCGTGTCGAGGTTGAGCCGCAGGTAGGGCGAGTCGAAGAAGCCGAGAATCTGCTCCATCGTGTCCGGGTTGGTCGTATAGGGCCCGTGTGGCTCGACGTTGATGATAATGTCGTACCTCTCGGCCCACTCCAGCACGACCCGATAATATTGGCGGATCAGGGCCATAACCTCCTGGTCGGAGTAGCCGGCGGGCTTGCGGGCGCCGTCGGTCGTGTCCACGCAGGGGCAGCCGAGCGCTTTGGCGAACTGGATGGCCCGCAGCGTGTAGGCGATGCCGCGGTACTGGCCCTCGGGGGTGGAGACCGGATAGGCCGCATCGAGCTGCGAGACCTTCAGCCCGAGTGAATCGAGGTAGGCCTTGAGCTTCAGCGGGTCCGAGTGCAGCGGGATGTGCGGGTTGTACCCCAGGGCCTGGACGAAGTAGTCCCCGTCGATCGTGCCGAACTCGACGTATCTCATGCCCTGGTCTTTCGCAAATTGACAGGGAACCTCGTAGGAAACATCGAAATGCCGCCAGTTGTCTACATGCATGCCCAATTCGATCATGGTGCACTCCCCTTTCCTTGTGTCGAGTCACATTGACAAGATCAGCCGAACCAGCATGCTACTCGAAGCAGGCATGTTTTGCCATAGTCTTGCTGCAATTCACCAAAGGCCGCCCGCTTTCATGTTTGAAGGTAGATTCTGCAAGGGATCATCGCTGGCGTTGTCATTCCGACCAAGGCCGCGGGCCGCGTGGAAGAATCTGGCCGCGAACGAGAGACGCCTTCCCTTCGCGGCCAGATGTCTCGGGGCCCCCAAACGCAGCATTTCGCGTTTGGGGGCCCCTCGACCGCGCTTACGCTTCGCTCCTAATGAAGTAGGCGTACCCACACCTGTCATGCTGAACGAAGTGAAGCATCTGGCCTATGACCGGGAAGCCAACGGCGAGTGCGACGGGTGCACCTTGTTCG
>CAYFUB010000778.1:0-17870 GCA_964346195.1 uncultured Pirellulales bacterium | reverse complement strand
AAGGGGTTCCCCAAACGCGAATGATTGCGTTTGGGGGCCCAACGATCTGGCCTACGAACGGGAGAAACGTCTCATCCGGGGGCCAGATTCCTTCGAAGCTCAGGACAGGCTCTTCGGCTCCGCCTCAGGATGACTGAGTCTGTGCCGCGCAAGGATTTTCCATAATCCGTATTACACCCTCCCGGGCAATCAGGCCGCTTATCTGTGCTTCCGGCTTTGGCACGCCCCAAGAATCTGCGGGTGGTTTGCGATATGGACACGCCGGGGTCCGAGAATTCCGGGACTAACCCGGCGACCGCGGCATCATTATGGGGGCTACCGGTGGACTCCTTCGAACGGGCCTGGGAACCTTGACTCGGCCGGCTGGATCGGGTATCCTACAGGCACAATCGAACTGGGGGTTCGCAAGACAGGTTGGGGGTGCTTCAGGAGCGCAGTATCTGCAGTCGCTCCATTGTCGTCCGGCCGCATGAATTCGCACCGACCCGCCTGTCCGTCATATGGGGGTGGGCAAGAAACGTGAAGTGCCGAAGGACCACGCATCTCGGCTTATTCGTTCTGGCGGTCCTCCTGGCCACAGGTCTACCGGGGCCGGTTCCACGGGCCTACGGCGCGGGGTTTCCAACGCAACGTGTCGCGTTGGCGGGCCCCGATACGTCCGACTACGAGTTGTGCATCGAGCAGAGCCCCGCCAAGGCCGGAAAGGTCAGCCCCGACTCCGGAACGCACCGCTTCCCGGCCAACACCGTCGTCGCCCTGTCGGCCGAACCGCAGCGGGGATACCAATTCGCCTATTGGCTCGGCGACGTGGCCGACCCGAGATCACAACGCACCATCGTCCACGTCAACACGCCGAAAATCATCGTGGCGGTCTTCCGCCCCGCCGATGAAGACCCCTTCGGGAAGAGCACCAGTGGCGGTGGAGGAGGCGGAGGCGGGGGCACACTGCTGCCCACGACCACGGATCTCAGCATCCCCGGATGGAGTGCCTCGGGGGGCGGTGGAAAATCCAGGACACAAACCGTGTTCGTTCCGGTCGTCGCAACACCCGAACCGGCCACGATCATCCTGTTCGGTCTCGGCGCCCTGGCTCTGCGCAGGAGGACCCGGCGGGCCTGATTCTCGATCCACGTAGGGGCGAATTATCATTCGCCCCCACCCGGCGATGGGGTGGCGCCCCTGCGAAAGAGCCATCGCCAAAGCCTGCCCTGAGCGAAGTCGAACGGGGCCTGCGGCCTTGACGACGCCACCCGGAGGTTGAATCATACCGATTACGCTTGAGGATTTCGTATCGCCGGGTGGCAGCGTCAAGCGCAGCTTGGCGATGGTTTTGCTTGAGGCAAAGGAGCCATCCCCAAGGTCTTCGACCTTGAGGCTGCCACCCGGTGCTCATGCCACACGACGAAAAACTCATTCGTAATCGGTCTCACATGGTTCGCATGTCTGACGGCCAGGGACCCGGTCCATCAAATCTCGGGGACCCGGGGCACAGCCTTCAAGAATAGATGGGGATACACAGACGGCGGGACCGGGCAACGCCGGTCAAAAGAGCCGGCTGCTGTCGAGAAGAAAGGTTACGGGGCCGTCATTGACGCTGGTGACTTGCATGTAGGCCCCGAAAGAGCCTTTCTCAACCTTCACGCCCTGCTGGACCATCAGCTCGCCCACTCGTTCGTACAGCGGTTCTGCAAGCCCGGGCTCGGCGGCCGCGTCGAAGCCGGGCCGGCGGCCCTTGCGGCAATCGCCGTGCAGGGTGAAGTTGCTCACCAGAAGAATCCCACCGCCAATATCCACAACGCTGCGATTCATCTTGCCCGCCTCGTCGGCGAAGATGCGCAGGTTCACCAGCTTATCGGCCATGAACTGCGCGTCGCTCTCGGCGTCCCCTTTCCCGACCCCGAGATAGACCAGCAGGCCCGGACCGATGGCGCCGACGACCTGTCCCTCGACTTGGACCTTCGCCTCCCGAACGCGTTGAATCACTGCGCGCATCGTATCATGCCTCCAACTGCAATCAACTGCCGAACCGCAGCCACACGGTGCCGCGATACGTGCCCGAAGCGTGGTTCTGCCGGCTTTCCGGCCCGAGTTGCTCGGGCTCCTTGAACTTGGTGCCGACGGCCGGGATACCGTGCAGAAACGCGATGCCGGTATCCGGGGCATCGAGCTTCGTTTTCGCCGGACTGGGGCCGTCGTTCGGGCGGTACACGCCGAGGAACAAATCAGGCGTTTCGTTCACCACCGTGATGTTACCCTGCTCCGTCGAGAATACCACCCAGCGCCAGTCCCTGTAATAGCCCTTGAACTCAGGAAAGTCCCACGTCACGCCCGGGACGTGATTCTTGTACTTGTTGCTCCAGACGTTCAGTATGCCGCCCTTGAGGCGATTCTTCCACACGCGGTAGGGGCCCCGGCCCAAAAACCGCATGGCCCGCACTTTGGCCTGGGGGTAGTAAAAGTCGATGCCGAAGACGTCGAACAGGGCCTCGAGCTGATATTCATAATCGAGCGACATCCATCCGTTCGGATAAACGGTCCAGGTGGTGCGGCGCAGATCGCCGTCGTAGGTGACGTTGATCTGGATGGAGTTGTCGTCGGGGCTTTGCATGATTCTGACCTCTCCGGCCCGGTCCTCACTGCCGATGAGCCGCGGCCCGGCGAATCGGATCTCCTGCTGGCCTTTGATGACGCGCGTCAGCTTGCCCGTCTGCACGCTGAACAGCGCGGCCAGGTCGCCGGCACGGACGCTGATCTCGACGTCCGTTTGCCCGATCTTCAGGGGCTGCGCCTCGAACGAGGTCTGGCGGACGTACTCGTCACAATAATGCGCCCTGCTGCGCAGGTCCCACGACCAGGTCCAGATTTCCCGATGCTGCGGATCGCGGGCGGTCAAGTACAGAACATCGGCATCCTGCCAGTTCGAAGGCAGTCCCAGCGGCAGCATGGCCTCGCCGTGGGGCGGAACGTCGGGGCCGCGAAAGGCGTGCCGGAAAAAGACCGTGTGCCCGTCGGACTGCTCGTGCGCGGCGGTGAAATTAGCCAGCTTCGCCTCGAAAGTGCAGTCCTGGAGGTTGGTAAAGTCGTAACGATTCGCCACCCGTACCACGCCGTCGAAATCGGCAGGCAACTCCTCGAAGAGCACGTAAATCGGCGACCAGATCTCCCGGATCGTGTAGAAGCTGCCCTCCTTCTGGCGGTAGGGGCCGACGATGCCGTCCGGGGCGTGGTTGCCGTCCACGTCGATCTCGCCCCCCTTGTCCGTGCGTACGACACCCTCATCGACCAGCGCCCAGAGGAACCCGCCGGCGCCGACCCGCGAAGCCTCCACGAGGTTCCAATAGTCATTGAGCCCGGCGCCGAGTCCGCCGTCGTAGAGCCCGTGCAGGAACTCGGTGGGCAGCACGAGCGTCGAGCCGCGGAGTTTCTTGCGCGTGCTGTCGTAGTTCTGGTAGTGAGCGGTGTCAATGCCGCTGAAGCTCTCCCACGGGTGCAAAACCGTCCGCTTCTGAGGGTCGTACAGCGCGAATTGGTTGTCCAGCTCGCGGTTCCAGCCACCCTCGTTGCCGTTGTCCCAGAACAGAATGCACGGGTGGCTCACGTCCCGTGTGACCATCTCTTTGACGAGCTTCTTGCCGATATCAGTATCATAGGGCGGCCTCTGCCAGCCGGCCAGCTCATCGAGGACGTACAGACCCAGTTCGTCGCAGGCTTCGAGGAAATGGTCGTCCGGCGGATAGTGCGACATCCGCACGGCGTTCATGTTCATTTCCTTGATGAGCCGCACGTCGTCGTAGCTGACCTGCCGACTCAGGCATCGCCCGGAATCCGGCCAGAAGCTGTGCCGGCAGACACCCTTGAGCCGGATCTTCTGCCCGTTGAGATATAGGCCGTCGCCACGCCTGACCTCGAACGTCCGAAAACCGAATCGCTCTGTCACCGTGTGGATCGCACGCCCCCCCTGCCGCAGGCTCACTCGCACAGTATACAGATTCGGCGTCTCGGCGGTCCAGGTCTTGTGTCCCGCAACCTGGGTCCGCAGGACGATCTTGTCCTGCCCTCCATCCACCTTCGCCTGGAACGGCTTACCGAGCGGCGCGCCATCCGGTCCTATAATCTCCCCCGCAACAGTATCAGCGGATCCGCTTCCGTTGAGGTGAACATCCATGAGGAAGGCGCCGTTGGCCTTCGCGTCGACGGCTGTCCACTTAATGAACTGCTTCGGCACCGCCTCCAGATAAACCGGCCGGTAGATGCCGCCGAAAACCCAATAGTCGGCCTGCCGCTCGGCCGCCTCGACGCTCGGATCGGATGAGACCTTGCTGACCGTCACCTCCAGCAGGTTTTCGCCCGGCTTCACCAGTTCGGTGATCTCGTATTTGAACCGGTAGAACCCGCCCTGGTGCTTCGGCCCGGCCGATTGGCCGTTGACCCAGACCTCGGTGTCCGTCATCACACCTTCGAAGACAATGAAGACTCGTCTGTCGCCCCAGCTCTGCGGCACCGTGAAGGTCCGACGGTATTTGCCCTGCTCGTCGGCCTTGTTCTTGTCGTGCCCGTAGTTATAACTGCCGAAGCCCTGCAATTCCCAGTTCGACGGCACACCGATGGTCGTCCACGCGCCGCTGCGCCGACCGCCCGTACAGAAGAACTCCCACGGCACAGGATCATCTTTGCCCTGGCCGGAGAGATAAACGGCCTCGGTTTCATCGGGCGCCTCGGCCAGTACTGCGGCTGTGCAGCACAAACCGATCAACGCCAGTCCAACCAATCTCGTCCTTTTCATTCTCGCGCGATCCTCCCCTACCCGAACCAGGGCGCTGCGGCCGCACGGCGGATATGCAGCTCGTCGACCACGGCATTTCCCCGGTGCGTCACGAGATACAAGACCAATTCGGCAATCTCCTCCGGCCCGATAAGGTCCTCCTTCCTGATGTCAGGGCGCACGTTTCCCACCATCCCGGTATCGACGCCCCCGGGACAAATCACATGTACGCGGATGTTCGTCCCCCGCAGTTCCTCGGCCAGCGCAATGCTCATCCCGCGCACGGCGTGCTTCGATGCGGTGTAGGCGCTCTGCAGCGGGTAGCCCTTGACCCCGACAACCGACGAGATATTGACGATACACCCCGCCTCAGCCTGCCTCAGTGGCCCTAGCGCCTCACGACACAAAATAAACGGCGCCCGCGCGTTGATCGCCCAACAGCGGTCGAGGTCTTCGGTTCGGGTCTCTTCGAGCCGGGCCGAATGCGTGACGCCCGCGTTATTGATGAGGATATCCAGCCGTCCGAATTTTTCCTTCGTGACTCGGACCAGGTTCCTGATCGATTCCTCATCCGCCAGCTCCGTCACGACCACCTCCGCCCGACCGCCGGCCTTGCGAATCAGCTCCGCCGCCTCCGCAAGCGTCCGGGCCGACCGTGCCGCCAGCACGACAGCCGCACCCTCCTCTGCCAGCGCAGCCGAGATTGCCCTGCCGCTCCCCCGGCTGCCCCCGGTCACAATCGCCACTTTCCCATCCAGACGTCCAGCCATCAAAGGACTCCACTTGAAACTATGCCCACGAGATTATACCGCCGGGCCGTCACAAGCAAAACCTCCATTACCTTCGGACCGGGCGCGGCTGGAATGCGGTGGCGGATTCTGCCGAAGATATGGGACGACCGGCTCTGGCCTGGTATAGAGGTTGTCAGACGCGCCGAGGGTTCTCGGCACTATCGCGGACTACTATCAGCGATAGCAGAGCCGCACAACAATCGCCTTTGATCGGGAGAACGGGCTGTGACGACAAATACAACCCACGTAGCCATGGACACCCACAAGAAACAACATGAAGTCGCCTGGGCGTCAATTCTCCTGGGAACGGCAGCGACACGCTACCGACGTGCGCCCGGTCAACTCGCCGGTTTCGGGCCGGTTTCGTCGCAGCCAATATCGGGACGCGGGCCGATGCTTCGCGGCTGGCCGTCGATATCGGTCGGGACCAGCTCGACCGTGAAAGCGGGGTCGCCCACATCGATGCAGGGTGAGTCTTCACGCAAGTGATAATCGCCGTGTACCCAGGCGGCCATCGTGTCGCCGGGCGCCGCCGGCACGTTCGGGTCGCTGGGGTCGGCCCAGTAGCCTGACGTGACGAAGCCCGGCTCGACGTCGATGTTGCCGGTGCCTGGGAAACCGCCCTGCACGTCGCAGTATTCGACGGTTGGTGCATCGGCGCTGATCTGCGTGCTCTGGCCGTCGATGCTGTTTGCGTAGACGATGGTGTTGACGACGATGGGCTTGCCGCCCCGGATGCCGTGGGCCCGATTGCCGACAATCGTGCAATGAGCGATGGTCGCGTAGTTGTACGGCACGACCCGACCGGTTTTGGCGGCCCACATCTCGATACCGTCGCCGCCGTTGCCGGCGACGATGCAATTGGCAATGGTCGGATTAGCGCTTTCCCACAGCTTGATTCCTGCTTCCACGTTGCCCAGAATTTGACAGTTGAGAATGCGAGGCGAGGCGCTGCGGCAATAGATGCCCCGCGTGGCCCCCGTGATGGTGAAGCCCGCGAGCACGCTGTTGGCGTCCTCACCGCCGGAAAAAGTCACCGCTTCCGCGGCGCCGTCGATGACCGTAGCGGCCACGACCGCCGGCTCGTTCGGATTCTCGCTGCGGACCGTCACGCCCTTGCCGCCGAAATCGACGGTCTCCTTGTAGGTGCCCGGCGCAGCCACAATCACATCGCCCTCATTGGCGTCCCGCACCGCATGGCGAATGTAGTCGTAGCGCGTCCCCTTCGTCAGGTTCTGCACGGGACCATCCTCGGTGGTCAGCGCCGGCATGACCAGCTCGATGCCCAGGCCGGTCCCGAGGTTGCGCGAATACTTTTTCTGGATCGCGTTGTTCCAGTGCTCGTGAACGCCGAGGCTGCCCAGCCGCACGCCGTCGCCGTCGGGGTCATAGACCGTCCCCGAGGGCGGGTTGTCGGCCAGCGCCGCTTCATGCAGGTGGTTGTCGACCCCCGGGCCGGTGCAATCGGTCTCGCGCGGCTCGTTGCGGATGAAGTCCAGGGCCACCGAATCGATGGCCACCGGGTCCTGGGAGACCAGGAGACTCGAGGTCCAATCATCGCCGAAGGAGGCAAACCGAATCACTTCAACGCTTTGATTCCGCGCCGCGTACAAGGCGTCGATCATATACAGGAGCGTCTTGCCGCCGAGCTGCGAGTGTCCGATCAGGTCCACCAGACAGCAGTACGTGCCCATCGGCTGGCTGCGATTGCCGAAGTTGTGCAACGGTTCCGGGGTCCAGCCGCCGGCGGTGGAATAGCCCGGGAAATGGACCGACCCGAAATGGTTCTTGGCGCACGCGGTGATGCCGAACAGGCTGTGCGATCGCAGCAGCGCCATGTTGATCATGTAGTCCGCCTCCGTGACACAGCGCGGCACGTACGCGCGGGCGTTGCCCCACACGCTCGGGCTGGCGAAACGTATAGGATGGGCCGGATCGTACGCCGCGCCGATACGCCCGTTCCGTGCGTAGCCCGGGCGAACCACGAACGCGATCTTCTGGAACTCGGGGTCCGGGTTGCCGTGGACCTTGTCGTAAATCGGATCGCCGATGTACCGGGCGGCATCGTAGAGCGTGATGGCCGAGCCGGGCACGCCGACCACGTGGATGAGCTGCTCGAGCAAGGAATGAATCATCTGCGGGCTGGGCATGCCGGCGCTGCGGCCCCAGTTCCCCCCGCTATCCTGGTTCATATTGATCTTGATGACGACCTTCTCGCCCGGCTGGTAGCCGACGTCACCCAGGTTCCGGGTCCGGTTGAAGTGCCGAAAGAGCGCGTCCCAGGCAGCCGCATCGTCCGTCCGGCCGGTCAGCGTGCGAATCGCCTGAGACACCATGCCGTCCACGATTCCCTGGTTGACGTTCGCATCCTCCCACCAGGAGCCGGTCTCCCCGTCCCATTGGGTCGATTCGGGCTCGTGGACCCAGACTACCCGGCCCGGATGAATACCCTTGCCGACCCCGAGCGGGCTGTTGGCCGGCTCGCCGGGTGTCCACGCCCCGGCATCACGGTCGGCGCTCATGCTGAGCGACCACCACACCGCCGCCACGGCCACGGCCATGAACACGCCCGCAATCACGCACCGGGACTGGCCCAGCAGCCTTTGCGCTTTGCGGTACGCCAGCACCGAGCCGAGAATCCCCGTCAGCCACACGACGAAACCACTGGCAAGAGGAAAGGCCAGCCGCTGGCACGGGTACGTCGCCCGCGAAGGCTTCGGGATGACCCGAACCAGGAACCAGACCAGCGATGCCAGCCCGACAAATGGCAGGAGCCACGGCGCCCACCAATATTTGCGTGATGAGCCGATCTTGCGACCCGTTTTCGGACAAATCCTCTCGATGTGCTCTTCCCGTCCCAGCATCTCCGACACCTCCAGTCGTACAGCAGGCGTTATTGACTTGATTTGCCCCTATTTTATCAGACGCCTCCTGCAAAGGCAAGCCATACATGCCAATCGGGGGGTATGCGCAAATCCGGGGAGTGCTCTTCAGCTCTCTCGCATCTGCGGCGGCATAGCAGACGTATGTAGGGTCCGAGTACTTGAAGAGGTCAATCATCCGCGGGTCCAGGGTGACTGCGGGCGATTTACGACGCGGTGCTGGGAAAAGGCGATCGGCACGACCGCAGATGGCCTATCCTCACCCATGCGCCGGATTCCCGACGACATCGCAGACGAGGGGTTTGCTCTGTACATCGGCCAGCCGGACAGGCTTGTGCGGCGTCAGGGGCGAGTTCTTCGCGTACCATGCCGCCGGGTCGGCCAGGTAGGCCTTGGCCTCAGCGAGGTCAATGGCGCCGCGCTCCAGCCACAGGAAGATCATCGAGGTGGGGAAGCACACGCGATACCGGGCGGTCACTTCCGCCAGCCCCTCCGGACCCGTGGCCTCATCGAAAACCACAGGCCGTACACGGAACGCATCCACACTGCCATCCGCTCGGACAAAATTGATCACGTCCCGGTGTGCCAACAAGGCTTCTTTGCCACTCACCGCGTCGCACCCAAACCCGTCCAGGGCCTCGTTATACATGTAGGTAATCCAAGCCCTCCTGGTACCCCACGCGCGCGGCAGGTCGCCGGGTGGCGAGACACCGTAGGCGCCACGCGTGCAGGGACAGAAAAGGACAGAGTCGTTGCGCGTGGGCATCGGCACAATTCCTGTCTCAAGCAGGTGTCCCAGGTTCACACGGCGCGCGCCGGTGCTCTCGATGCCATCGGCAGGGAGCGCGTCTGAGGGTCGCTCCCAGACGGTCCATGGTATGGGATTATCTCCCGGCACCAGCCTGTCCCGATTGTCGTGGGCATAGATGGTTATGGCCTGGCCCAGCGAACGCAGGTTAGCCATGCATGCCGCGCGCCTGGCTCTCGCGCGCGCTGCACCGAGAGCGGGCAGCAGAATGGCCATGAGCAGGGCCATGACCGCGATGACGACCAGCACCTCAACCAGGGTGAATGCACGAAATGAGCGACGGCTTGCCGTCCGCTTTTCCCGCAAATCGACACGTGCCGCAATGGCACTCGCAATCGCAACATCCATCGCTGCTTTCCCTCCAGTTCTATTTCCAGAACGCAGTTGAATCATACCGCGACCGAGCGGGATGGGCAAGAAAAATCTTTGCCGCTTTCACCGGCCGCTGTTAAGCTCTCATTTATCGAGAGTTGCCGAGCCAGGTACGACCGGCTCACATCCACACGACCGAAGGCAGCGGAAAGGGAAAGTTCATATGCAGTATCTCGCACGCGTCATCCTGTCGAGCTTCTTGCCCCGGTCCATCGTTCAGTCCCGCCGAGGCAGAATCGCCCTGGCGGTCGCCGGTGCGGCGGTGGTCACCTTGCTGGCCCTGATGTTGGTCCGCCGACTGGACTTCGCGGGTCCTTCGGTTCCCGAGGAATTGGGCCTGAAGCCGCTGCGAGCGACCGACAAACGTGGCGATAGATGGGTGATTGAGCCCGCCGTGGCGCAACCGTTCGCCCGCCTGCGGGCCGGCCGAACCGAGCCCGGACCACCCTTAATTATCCGCACGGATGTACAGCGCCAGGGTGCCTCAGAGGTGTCCATAGGGCTGACGATCGAGGGCCGGGCGGGAGAAAGATACCGGCCTGACCTCAGCAGAAATGGCTCATCACTGCCGCCCCCGGAATTCACCATCGTGAACGAGGCAGGCCGGGTCATTCATCAGGACAGATTCAAGTTTGGCTGAGGCGGCGTGTGCCGGTGCTCGTGGCGAGCGCCGTCCGGGTTCAGGGGCAAATTTCAGGTCCAGGTGAACATGGATACCGGCCCTTTCCAAGTGCAGCACGACCGCCCCTGGTACTTTTTCTGAGTGCGCCAGGTAGGACCGGCAGAAATGATGTAACAGAATTGTGGCAAAATCGTCTAATTATTGCGGCTTATTCCTTCTTGCCTCTGACGGCCTGATCGCCGATAATAAAACATCTTGCGGCAGAAACCGGTTAACGAGGGTATGCACCATGAACAGAACGCACATTCTGGTTGCGGCCGGCATCGTCCTTGCCCTCTTGGCCATCGTCATGCTCGTGGACAGAACGCCAACAAATGTCGAGCGGCGGCCGCCCCGTGCGGCGCCGGCCGGGCAACGGCAGCAGCCCCAACCATTGCGCCAGACCGATGAAAAAGGCGCCACGTGGGTTCTCGCACTGGCCGGGGGACAGTCTCTCGCCGCCCAGGCGGGGCCACCCATCGTGGTCAAGACCGACGTTCGGCGGGTGAATAAGTACGAAAGGTCGATTGGGCTGATCCTGCAGGGCCGGGCCGGTGAGGTCTATCGGCCGGGGGTCACCATCAACGGAGACCGGGTGCCGGCGCCGGCGTTTCGGATTGTCGACGAAGCCGGACAGGTGCTGGTGCGGGGTAACTTCAACTATGGCTGAGGCGGCACATGCCGGTACTCGTGGCGAGTACCATCCGATCTCAAGGGCAAGTTCCAGGTCCAGGTGGACATCGACCTCGGTCCCTTCGAGACCACGCACGACCGGACCTGGCATTCCCTGTAACGGCGCATCGGGCCGCACGGGAGGGATCGTGCCCTCATGAAGAAGCGGCGTTGGATCATCCTGTTTGTGCTGGTCGCCCTCGGGGGAGGCGTGCTGTGGATGCTCTTCGGCCGCGAACCGATCCGGGAGGGCCGATGCCGGCTGGTCCGCAGGAAGGCCGACCCGGATAGCCAGTTGATGTGGCTGGCTCATCAATACCTGAGACCCTTGGAGGTGAAGCCGGACGGTGTGCGAGACCTCCCCGCCGGTTTTGAGCAACCCCGCTACTACACAATCCAGAGCGGGCACAGGCCGGTCCTCATGGTGGCGGACTTCTCCCGGAAACTCGTCCGTCTGTGCGTGGACACTGATGGCGACGGGGTCCTCTCGGAGGAACGATGCTTCACTGCCGAAGTGAGCAAGGAGACGCCGGTGAGTGGTCGGAGGCAGCAGCTTGGGCCGATCTCGCTCGTTTCCCGCGATAGCGTCGGCAAGGCCAACGATGGGTTCGATGTGAGATGTTTTCGTGAGGACGCCCGCGGCCTGTTGATGCCGTCGGCCGCTTTCTTCCGCACGGGCAGGCTCCGCCTGGCCGGTCAGACATATCAAGTGGCGGTGGTGGATGGCGATTGGGATGGCTTATTCAATTCGACCCTGCCGTTGCCTCTGGTTGACCACTCCCTGCTTGATCGCCCCGGATGCGACGTGTTCGCCATCGATTTGAATCGCAATGGAACATTCGAGTCGTCATTGCGCGAGAAGTCCGAGGTCTTCCCGCTCGGGAAGCTGGCGAAAGTCGGGGACGCCTACTACGCCATCGACATCGCGTCGGACGGAAGCAGCCTTGCGCTCTCCAGGACCGAGCCACAATTCGGGACCCTCGCTGTGGAAGCGAATGATGCCGCCGTGGAGTTGAGACTGTGGTCCGACGCCGCGGATCAACACCTTCTGCAAGACCGCCAGTGGCAACTTCCGCCCGGCAAGTACACGGCGATCTATGCTGTGCTTACAACCAAGGATGCGTCCGGGAACATCTGGGCGTTTTCGTCCTTCAGCCCGGGATTTGCCGCTGCCTGTATGGGGCCTCTTGACCTCTTCACGATTGAACCCGGAAAGACAACGTCGATTCGAGTGGGGCCGCCGTTCGTCGTGAAGGCGAACATACGGACGTGGTCCGGCTCGGATAAGGTGGCGATCAGCCCGGTTCTTGTCGGCTGTGCGGGTGAAGAATACTCGGCAGCTTTCCAGCGGGACGGGGCGCGTCCACCGCCGCCTACGGTCAGGATCGTCGATGAGAAAGGGACTGTGTTGGTCTCGGGTAAGTGTGGATATACCTGACGTGGTGCCTGCGGGTACTCGTGGCGAGTGCCAGAAGGATTCGAGGGCAAGTTCCAGGTCCAGGTGGACATTGATCTCGATTCGTTCGAGATCACGCAGGACCAGACCTGGCATTCGGTAGAACGATGAAGGATAGATACGCATTGCTTTTGCTCGGTGTTGTTGCGGTCATCCTGGCCGCCATGTACCTTCTCGCGCAGCAGGAGAGATACATCGACATCAAGACGCCGGGTGTTGTCCTGCAAGTCAAGAGCGTCTTCAGTCACGATATGACCCTGCGGTCCGAGTTGGGGGCGACCGCGGTCCCCGCGCGAGCGTACCAGCCGACGTCACTGGAATTGAGGTGGCAGCAGGGCGATGATACGTGGCAAATGTTCAGCCGCGGCCCGTGGGGGCAACTGAGCCGCATCAAGGTCGAGAGACGGCGGACCAGTGTCATCGAGCTGGGCCCACCCCTGCTGATCAAGCCCGAGGTCGGGATATACGGCAGGCAGGTCGCTGTTGACCTGTGCATCTTCGGCCGGGCCGGCGAGAGATACACAAGCGTGATCTGCAAGAACGATCGTCGTGTTGAGGCGCCACAAGTGAAGATTATCGATGAAGCCGGGGCCGTGCTCAATTCCGGCCCCGGCAAATATGGCTGAGGCGGCGTCTGCCGGTACTCGTGGCGAGTGCCAGACGATTTCAAAGGCAAGTTCCGCGTCGCGGTGGACATTGACTGCGGGCCCTTTGAAGCGGCACAGGAGGTGCAATGGCACTCGATTGAATGAGAGTGGATGTTGCCACGGATACCGGCGGGTTCAGAGACGACTCTGACCCGCCTTTTTTGTTGGGGTAAACCAACGCAGTGAGAAGAAAGGAGGGCGCGCATGGTCTAGATGATATGGTGAAGCTCAGGAGTAAGTATTTACAGGCAACCTGTTGGAGGCATTACCATGAAGATATCAAGTGAGAGGGAGAAGACGGTAGTGTTGGTGCCATTGGTTCTTGTCATCGTGTGCGCAACGACATATGGCGGGCCGCCACTGCCGGCGCATCAGGTAGAGGGCAACAGCGGCGTCTTTATCACGCCCACCGCCTATCTGGCCAATCCGGCCGAGCCGGACGAGGTCTTCGGCTTGCCCAGCATCTCGGGCACCTACGCGTATATCGGCGAGAAGGACTTCGAGGCGTTTGTCGTGACGGAGAATCTCTGGGGCAAGGTGGAGTTTGGCTACGCCTTGGAGCGGATTGGCCTAGGGGACTGGCCGGACGACGTGAAGGCCGCCACGGGGCTGAGCGTGGACAGCTATGCCCTCATGCACAACTTCAACGCCCGACTGATGGTCATTGAAGAGGGAGGGCTTGAGTGCGGTTGGATGCCGGCTGTGACCTTGGGCGCGCATTTCAAATGGAACCAGAGCCACGACGACATCAACGAACAGCTTGCCGGGACCTGTGACATGCTTGGCTCGGATCACGATTCCGGCATCGAATTCACGGCCGTGGCTACCAAGACCATTGCGAATGTGCTCCCTCGTCCTCTCATCCTCTCGGCGGGCCTTCGCAATGGCGACGGCATTCATACCGGCCTACTCGGTTTCGCGGGCGAACGCCGAACGACCTTCGAGGGCAGTCTCATCTATTTTCTTTCCGACAAGCTTCTCATCGCAAGTGAATACCGCCAGAAGTCCGACCTGTGCGACCAGATCACAGTCGGTGGGATCGACCTGGTCAAAGCAGAGAACGATTGGTGGGATATCTGTCTCGCGTACATCGTGAGTGACCACGTAACGGTGGCTGGCGGCTACGCGAATTTCGGGAACATTCTGAATCACCGCGAAGACAACGTCTGGGCGGTTCAGGTCAAGTACGAATTCTAAGGGAGGTCCATCATGAAGAGCATCAGTGATATCGGCTTGAAGGACGTGAAAGCGGTGTACGGCGGGCCGGAAGGCCGGCTGTGGGAACTGATTATGGGCGAGCAGATCCATATCGGGGGCTTCGTGTCTTCGACGGACCTCGCGGAACAGGCCGGGATCGGAACCGGGACGACCGGCGTGGATTTCTGCTGCTGCAACGGGGCTGGCATGCGCTTCCTCGTCCGCTTTCGCGACGTGGCCCGGATGCACGGCGTGGACGCCACCGAGACCGTCGTCAAGCAAGGCATCGAGCGCTGCCGCCAGGCGGGTCTGGCGGACCGTATCCAGTTCACGCTGGCCGACGTATGTGACAGTGGGCTTGAGGGCCACAGTGCGGATTTCGTCTGGGGTGAAGATGCTTGGTGTTACGTCGTGGATAAGGACACGCTGATTGCCGAGGCGGCGCGGATCGTCGGGCCAGGCGGGACCATCGCGTTCACCGACTGGGTCGAGGGCGACGCGGGGCTGTCGGACCAGGAGGCAGAGCGGTTCCTGCGTTTCATGAAGTTCCCGAGCGTCCAGAGCATCAGCGGCTACCGCGACCTGTTGAAAGCGAATGGGTGCGACGTGATTGCGGCGAAGGACACCGGCCGGTTCTCGCCGTACGTGGACCTCTACCTGAATATGTTAGGCATGCAATTGACCTACGACGCTTTACGAATTATCGGTTTTGACCGTGAGATGATGAACGCCATGGCGGCGGAAATGGCCTTCATGCAGCAACTGGCCCATGCCGGCAAAATCGCCCAGGGATTGTTTATCGCGAAGAAGAAAGGGTAACAGGCCTGAGGCAGCCGCCTTGCATTGTCATGCTGAACGGAACATAGTGGAGTGAAGCATCTGGGCTGCGAAGCAGAATCAACCTTGGTCATGTTGAAAGTATCCAACTCGCAGCCCGGATCCTTCGCTTCGCTCAGGATGACAAGGGCTTCGGACACCAACCTGGCGGGAGGATACAATGGGAAAGTGCTATGACGGTGAAAATGTGAGGATCGATCCGACCGACCCGTGCCATCCGCCGCAGCCGGCGTGCGGGGTGAAGAACCAGTCCGCGGCGCAGTCCGTCGATTGTCCGCTGGCTTGGTTCGATAATATGATTCCGAACTGCCTGCAATACGCCCAGGAGGCGAAGGCCCGGGGCAAACGGATTGTCGGTATCATGTGCGAGTACACGCCGCGGGAACTGATTATGGCGGGCGATGCGGTGCCCGTGTGCCTGTGCGGCGGCTCAGCCGAGATGATCGGCCCGGCCGAGGACCATCTGCCGGCCAATCTCTGCCCGCTCATCAAGTCCACCTACGGCTTCCACCTCCAGAAGAAGAACCCCTTTCTCGAAATGGCGGATCTGGTCGTCGCCGAGACCACCTGCGACGGCAAGAAAAAGATGTACGAGCTGATGGCCGAGACCCGGCCCGTGTACGTGCTGGAGCTGCCGCAAAAGCCGGACGACGCCGATGCGATGGCACATTGGGTCAGCGAGCTGCGCAAGCTCAGGGCCCGGCTCGAAGAAGCCTTTGGTGTACAGATCATGGATGAGAAAATCCGACTGGGCATCAGGACGATGAACCATGAGCGGGCCTTGCGGCGGCAGTTGGCGGAGTTGATGAAATCCGACCATCCACCGCTGACCGGCCGGCAGTTGCTCCAGCTCAAAAGCAGCATCTCCGGCATCGGCGCCGACTTCACCCAATACGCCCGGGCGCTGGAGATATACGGCTCGAAGAAGCCGGATTCACGTCCGAATTCGAACGTACGCGTGTTGATGACCGGCGTGCCCATGGCGCACGGGGCCGAGCGCGTGATCGAGCTCATCGAGTCCCACGGCGGCCTGGTCGTGTGTATGGACAATTGTACGGGCCTCAAGCCCATTCTCGAAGACGTGGACGAGACCGTGGCCGACCCCGTCCTTGCACTGGCGGAAAAGTACTTCCGTTTACCCTGCTCGGTGATGACCAGGAACGACCGCCGCCTCGAGGTTCTGCGTGACCTCGCGCGCCAATACCGGGCGCAGTGCGTCATCGATTTGATTTGGCAGGCGTGCCTCACATATGACGTCGAGTCGCATCTCGTCAGGAGACTGGCGGAGAACGAGTTGGGCCTACCGTACCTGCGCATCGAGACGGACTACTCGCCCTCCGATTCCGCCCGCATCGCCTTGCGCGTCGAGGCGCTATTCGAGACCATCCGGCAAAGGACGGGCGTGCAGACATGAGAGAACCGATGCCTATGCCTGGCCCGGGGATTTCGTCCTCGGACCCCTGGGATTTTCCGCTTTATGCCAATGACAGGTCAAGAGCGACGGGTGGTAGCGTCAAGGGGTCCCCAACGCGATGTATCGCGTTGGGGGGCCCCCATGCGCAGCTTGGCGATGGTCTTCCATGGATGCGAGAGAGCCATCGCCAAGGCCTGCGGCCTTGACGCTGCCACCCGTCGACAGGGAGTATCAGCGCAATTATGAGAGAGCCGGCCAAGACTGTCGTATACACCTGTCCCTACGTGCCGGCGGAGTGGATTGCCGCACACGGTTTGAGGCCGCGACGGTTGATCCCTCTGGCGATGGACGAGGCATCCGCTATCCCGCGCGCAGAGGGCCTGTGTCCGTACGCTCGCGCCTTCGCGGGCGACGTCATCGCGGGCAATGAGGCCGATGGCATTATCGTGACGACTCTGTGCGACCAGATGCGCCGGGTTTTTGACCTGCTGACGCGCCGGGTCGATACGCCAGCATTCCTGCTGAATGTGCCGAGCACGTGGCAGACCGTCGCCGCCCAGAGGTTATACGTCGATGAGTTGAAACGCCTCGGCCGGTTCCTGGTTCGCCTGGGCGGTCGGGAGCCGGACGCCCAAGAGCTGACGCAGGTAATGCTGCAATACGAGGATGCCGGAGTTCATACGCTTTCCCCGCCTGCAGGAGGCAGATGGGTGGCACCGTCGCACTCGTTTGATGGTGTTGATTCGGGCCACCAGGTAGGGTGTGCACCGCACACCAGCTCTCTGCCTCATGGTGGACATGGTGTGCGATGCACACCCTACGATTGTCACGGTGTACCGATTGTTGTCGTCGGCGGGCCCCTGATGCAGCGGGATCGGGTCCTGTTCGACATCATCGGGGAGTGTGGTGGACACGTCGTGCTCGATGCCACGGAAACGGGACAGCGGGGGCGACGCCCGGCCTTCGACCGTCAGGCGACCGTCGAGGACCCATTGATGGAACTGGCCCGGGCGTACTTCAATATCCCCGACGCCTCGCGCCGGCCGAACAGCGAATTGTACACGTGGCTCAAGCGCGAGCTGGCGCAAACTGGTGCACGCGGCATCGTCTTTCACCACTATGTGTGGTGCGATCTGTGGCGGGCGGAGGTTGGGCGATTGAGAGAGTGGGTCGGCCTGCCCGTGCTCGCTCTCGACAGTGACGGTCATAGCGAAACGAATGTGGTCCGCTCGCGCAGTCGCATCCGGGCGTTCATGGAGATGTTGCAGTGAGCGATTCGCCGAGACAGATTACCTTGCAGGAGTGGGACCGCGAGTACGAGCGCTTGCGCGCGGCGGGCGCGTCCCAGCCTGCTTACGGCGGTCCGCTGAG
>CAYFUB010000777.1:0-13227 GCA_964346195.1 uncultured Pirellulales bacterium | reverse complement strand
GAGACTATCTCAAAACGACACTCTGACTTGTCATGGTGAGCGAAGCGAAGGGGTCCCCAAACGCGAAGTAGTGCGTTTGGGGGGCCCCGAACCATCTGGCCATCGGATGAGGGGTTTCGTAAATGCGCAGCCCAGATTCTTCGCTTCGCTCAGAACGACATCACCGTTTTGAGATAGTCTCTTAGTCGAACTCCGGGCCGCAGCGCGGATAGTCGCAGAACGATTGTCGGCTCAGAAAGCCCAACGCAAGAGCCAGATCGCAAATGGTGGGTCTGTCGGTCGTCAGGAGGCAGCGGTCGATGACCGTCTGCCTAGCCTCCGGCGTCTCATAGCGTCGGGGCCTGCCTACGGACCGGGTCCCCCGTTCAACCGCAGGTCGATGCTCGTCCCGCATCAAGGCCATATCGGCCGCTGTAATCCGTTTCTTCTGAATCGTCCTGCGTCATTCGCCGCAGGGCCGCAGGTTGCTGCTTTGGACCGCTCGGCGATGTCTGTTTGTCTTTTCATTGTTTCACCATTCGAGATGCATGTTCTTGAACCGGGCCAAAAATTCTTTCAAAATCACAGATTTTTTGCTTGCGTTGTTCTACTACAGTAGATTAGTATCGACTGCGATAGATATAGAGAGGTCTTCCATGGCGAAAGCAAACGTTGAGTTGTTCGAGAGTGAGTGGGCGATCCTGCAGGTGGTCTGGGACCACGAGCCCTGTGCGGCACCGACCGTCCAGGAGGCGCTCGCAAAAAGGAAAGGCTGGGCGTACACGACGGTCAAGACCATGATGGACCGCATGGTCAAGAAAGGTCTGCTCAGGACCGAGCGGATTCGCAATCTGTACCTGTACCGTGCGGCGATCACGCGCCAGCAGGCCCAGCGGAGCGAGATCATGAAGACCGTCAGGCGGGCCTTCGACGGGGCGTTGACCCCCATGATGCAGTTTCTCATCGAGAACGAGAAACTCTCTGATGAGGAGTATCGGAAGCTGGAGCAGTTGATCAAGAATCGCAAGAAGACAAGGGACCAGTAATCTTTTTGTGAGGCGGCCGGCGTTCTGAAGGGTGTCGTCCGGGGCGTCTCGAATACGGAGGGAACATCATGAGTGAGCTGATCGATTTGCTGAACTCGGCGGGTGCGGCCTTTGTCGGCGGCGCGGGGCGCATGCTGCTCCAGTCGAGCCTGCTGATTGCGGTGCTGTTCCTGCTGGATTTGGTCTTGCGGGGGCGCGTCAAGGCCGTGGTACGCTATTGGCTCTGGCTGTTGATTCTGGCGAAGCTCGTGCTGCCGCCGTCTCTTTCGTCACCCACGGGCATTCTGGGCCGGCTGGGCGAGAAACTGCCCAACCTGCCGGAACGGGTCGAGTCCGTCGTTCGGGAACCGCCGGCCGCACGGACACCTGCCATTGGCGTCAGGGAGCAATCCGCGGCTCGAATGGGATCCGGCTTCGGCGCCGTTGCCGCCGTGCCCGATGAACCCAGGCCGCCTGTTGTGGAAAGCAGTGAAGTTGCGACGGGAGCTGTGTTGGCGTCTCCAGCTCCATCCGTCACATGGCAGGCGGCCGTTCTCCTGGCGTGGGCGGTTGTTGTTACGGTGATGCTTGTTCTGCTGGTCCAGCGCGTGGCTTTCGTTCGCAGCCTGGTGGCACGATCCCAGGAGGCCCCCGAGACCATGATGGACCTCCTGGGCCAGTGTCGCCGTCGGATGAAGATGAGAGCTAATGTGGGTCTGCGGCTGAACTCGTTGTCGTTGAGTCCGTCTGTCTGTGGCTTGTGGCGGCCCGTGATCCTCGTGCCGGAGGGCATGCTCGATCAGTTCAGTCCTGCCCAGTGGAAATCCATCCTGTTGCACGAGCTGGCCCACATCAAGCGGAGGGACCTGTGGGCCAGCCTCGCTCAAACCCTGCTGCAGATTGCCTACTTCTTTCATCCCTTGCTGTGGGCGGCGAACGCAATGATTCGCCGGGTCCGGGAGCAGGCGGTGGACGAGACGGTCCTGGCGGCTCTGGGTGAGGATGCCGAGGAGTATCCGAAGACCCTGCTAAGCGTTTCCCGGCTCGCCTTTGGCCGGCCCGCGCTGAGCCTGCGCCTGCTGGGCGTCGTTGAATCGAAAAAGGCCCTGACGGCCCGCATAAGGCACATGGTCAGCCGGCCCTTCCCGAAAAGTGCAAAGCTTGGATGCGCCGGTCTGGTTCTGATCCTCGCCACCGCCGCCTTTCTGCTGCCCATGGCCAAGGCACAGCCGACGGAGAAGAAAGCCGGTGAGGCTGCCGGAACGGCTCAGGCGGCAGATGTCTCGGAAATGACTGTCGCAGCGGACAGCGATTCCCTTGGGGCCGGTCCCGGTACGGAGTCGGCCGAGGCGATAAGGACCATTGAAGGCACCGTCACGGACCCGCTGGGCCGGCCGCGGGAGAACGTCTATATCGCCCCTTCCGGAGCGAATCTGTGGGAAGGAATCCGCAGCGACGTGCAGGGGCGTTTTGTGCTCAAGGACGTGCGCCCGGAGCAGACGGTGTGGGGAGCGTGGTCGCAGCCGATGAACGCGATGGCGCTTTTCACGATTCCCCCGGGTCGCATCGAAAAGCCCATCCACGTGAGACTTGCCTACACCGAGGTGAACGTCGAGGGACGGGTCGTCGGCGCCAATGGTGAAGGATTGGCCGGCCGCAAGATAGAATTCCTCGTGCGGACAAAGGATGGTCTGGTCTACTGTTCGCAGGGGCACCGGGAAACCGACAAGCTGGGAAACTATCAGCACGGACTGATTCCTTCCGGGGCCGGCCTGACGGTGCAGGTGCGGCTGGCCGATGCGAGTGAGGCGGAGCGCAAGTATATCACGGAGCCTTTTACTTTGTCTGACGGGCAGATCTTCGTGGCTGCGCCGAGGCTCGTCATCGGTGAAGGGCGGCCGCCGGAGACGGACGATGGGAAAGTGCTGTTCAAAGGGAAGGTTGTCGATGAGCGGCGTGAGGCCATCCGCGGTGCGCGAGTTCGCCTGACTTTCGACATGCCCGGGTGGATGAGCATGTGGGTCAAGGCCACGCTGACCGACAAAGAAGGGTACTGGCAGATGCGCGTGCCGAAGGAGCATGCGGATTTGCGTATCAGCTTAGACCACCCTGATTATGTGGGCCATCATTTCGACCGGTCGTCGGAGAAACCGTCGAAGCAGGAATTGCTCGATGGCACGTATATGCGGATGATGAAGTCCGGCGTGCGGATTTCCGGCGTCGTGAAGGACGGAACCGGCCGCCCGGTTGAGAACGCCCTGGTCCTGACCGGACGATACTATAGTTGGTCTCCGTACGGCGAGGTGGATGAGGACTGCACGACGGCCAGAACGCTGGCTGATGGGACATTCAGCATCGGCGGTTTGCCTGAAGAACAACTCGACATGATAGTTTCCGTGACAGGATACGGGCCTTGCGCCATGCCGGTCGAGGTCAGGAAGGATATGGCGCCTATCGAAGTGACGCTCTCGCCCGGCAGGACGTATGTCGGACAAGTCGTCGATGTGAACGACCGCCCGGTGGAGGGCGTGAGGATCACGACGGATGAATGGCGGGTCGGCAGACAACGGCATCACCTGACGCGGATCGTAACCACTGATGCCCAGGGACATTTCCAGATGAAGGACCTTCCGAGGGAAGGGACCATCGAGTGCCGTTTCAACAAGCGAGGCGGTGGCCTCATGGGGTTCTCCAGGGAGATTCCGGCGGACCTGTCGCAGACAGACAAGGTCGTCATGTACAAAGTCCCCGTCTTCACCGGCCGGGTGCTCGACGCCGAAACGCAGGAGCCCGTCACGAGATTCACAGTCGTCAACGGTATTCGCGGCGGCAGTTGGGGCGACAGGCCTGGCTGGAGCGACCATTACAAAGAGCAGATCGACGCGAACGATGGAACGCTCACCTATACGTGGAGTGGTTTCGGAGTCACCCACCCATTCACCGGTGATGCCCTCCTGAAGATTGGGGCGAAGGGGTATCTGTCCGAGGTTGCTCCGCCGCTGAAGCTGGGGCAGGAATGCCGTCCTTTCGTGGTCCGCCTGACGAAGGCCGAGCCGCGAACGGGGGTTGTACTGACCGCCCGGGGCCAGCCGGCCGCCGAGGCGGAGGTCGGCTGGGTGGGACCCGACGAGAAGGCCTTTCTCGCAGAGGGCAGATTCGACATGCGCGGATTTACCTATCAGGCCGAACAAATCGTCAAGACCGGCGCGGACGGCAGGTTCGAGCTGGACCGGACCCGGGACGAAGGGCTCATCGTAGTGGTCCATCCCGATGGATACGTCGTGGTGAAATCGACGGAGTTCACGAACGATTCGACAGTCACGTTGGCCCCCTGGGCCCGGATCGAGGGCCGTGTCGTCCCCGCCAGCCGCGAGGGCCGGCAGCTTGTCGTTGCGGCGGAGCGGGCGATATCATCGGAGCAGGAAAGGAGCGAGTCCGTGCGATGGATGTTCGATGCGGTGTCCATCACGGGCAATTGCTTTACCATCGAGCACGTGCCCGCCATACCGCTGCACGTGGGCGCCGTTGTTCGCTGGGAGCATTCCGACCCCACGTACCTGAAGCCCGAACCCGGCAAGACCTATACGGTCGAGATCGGGACGAAGGGCCGCCCCGTGACCGGCCGGATCGTTCATCCCGCACCGGGCTCGAAGATGGAAATGTCCGACCCCCGACGGCTGCACGCCGTGGCGTACCGGGTCGACCCGGAGCCGCCCATGCCGGTCGAGATCAGGAACCTGACACGGTCTTCTTTCCAGTGGCTGTGGCGCGCCGCCCAGACCGCGTACGACAGGTCGAAGACGTTTCAGAGGCGGTTCGTCCCGGAGATCACGGACGATGGCGAATTCACATTCGCTTCTCTCGCTGGGGGCACATACGAGTTCGTCATCAACTATCATGCCCCACTGGGGGAGAACGTATCGTGTGGCCGGGGCGTGCTCGAAGCCGTCGCCATCAGCCGGTTCACGGTTCCCGACAAAGGGAGTTCGACGATCCGCGTGTCGGATATTCGCCTGCGGCTGTTAACTTACCCCGAAGTCGGTGATCCTGCTCCGCTTTTCGAGGCCAAGACGTTTGCGGGCGGGACGATCAAGCTGGCGGATCTGCGCGGCAAGGTCGTGCTGCTGGACTTCTGGGCCACGTGGTGCAAGCCATGCGTCGCCCAACTGCCGCACGTACAGCAACTGTATGAGACATTCAGGGACGACGACAGGTTCGCCCTGATCGGCATGTCGCTCGACTGGGATATCGAGAAAGCCAGGAGTTTCCTGGCCGGGAGACAGTTGACCTGGCCACAGGTGTGCCTCGGCGATATGGACACGTCGCCCATCGTAAAGCAGTACGGCGTCGGGAGTATCCCCACCATGGTTCTGATCGACGCCGAGGGCAGGATTGCCGCACTGGACGTGCCGATAGACCAACTCCAGGAGCACATCCGGCGCACCCTTGCCGCCCGCTGAGCCGCCCGACATGGCGATCTTGTGGCAAAGCGCAAAGCATGCGCGTCAGGGGCCGTAGGGGCGAATCATCATTCGCCCTTGCCGCTTTGCTCAACACGACCGACGCAGCCCGTCCTGCACAACACAGTCGCACCCCGTCACGTTCCCTGGGCAAGAGAGCCTTGAGGTGCATCCGGTCCTACGGTACCATGGCATGCCTGACAGGCACAAGCACCGGCTGTGAAATCGGTCAGCGCGTCGGTGCAGGACCGAGTCCCTGCGTACTGGAAGGAGCATTGGCATGAAAAGACCATCTCTGATACTGGCGGCACTCCTGGGTCTTCTGGCGGGCTCCGGCGGCATTTCCGCGCGTGAGATGCATGTCTCGAAGGTGGGCAACGATGCGGCTCCGGGCAGCGCCGCGCGGCCGTATCTGACCATCAATAAGGCCGCATCCGTTGCGCAACCCGGAGATACCGTCCTCGTTCACGCCGGAACGTATCGCGAATGGGTCAAACCCCGCCGCGGCGGCACCGATGATCGTACACGCATCACCTACCGGGCGGCGCCCGGGGAAGAAGTCTTCGTCAAAGGCTCCGAGCGGATCACCTCCTGGATACAGGAAACCGGCGGCGTTTGGAGAGTCGAGCTGCCGAATTCCTTCTTCGGCGCATACAACCCGTACGCCCTGAACGTTTCCGGAGGCTGGCTCAATTACGGCCAGTGGCATCATCGCGGGGACGTCTATCTCAACGGCGAGGCCTTCAACGAGAGAGAGACGGTGCAGGAAATGACGGAGGCCGAGCGCACCTGGCATTGCCGGGTGGATGAGAATGCGACCATCATCCGAGCGAATTTCGGCAAGGCCAATCCCAATACGGAGTTGGCCGAAATCAACGTTCGCGAGTGCCTGTTCATGCCCGAAATCACCGGTCTGAAATACGTCACCGTCAATGGCTTCCATTTCCTGCACGCGGCGGCGAACTGGGCGCCGCCCGGTCTGGAGTTGCAGACGGGCGCCGTCGGCCCGCGAATGGGAAAGCACTGGATCATCGAGAACTGCACCGTCACCAACGCCCGCTGCGTCGGGATCATTCTGGGCCAGGCGCCCGGCGTCAGCTACAGCGACATCGACGCCTATGGGGACCACATCGTCCGCAACAACATCATCCGGCGGTGCGGACAGGCGGGCATCGCCGGCCAGAAGGGGGCCACCCGTTCCCTCATCTGCGGCAATCTGATCGAGGAGACCAACTACCGCCGGGAGTTCGGCGGCTGGGAAACCGCGGCCATCAAGTTTCACAACAGCGTGGACACCGTCATCAGCGGCAATCTGATTCGGGGCGTCTATCGGCAGGAGCAGGGCGCCTTTGGGATCTGGATGGACTTCGGCAACCAGGGCACCCGGATTATGGGCAATATCATCTACGACACCGAAGCCGCCACTGTATTCCTCGAAATGAACCATGGTCCTACGCTGGTCGACAACAACGTCCTCATCGGACCGCCGGTCCGGAGTAATTCCGAAGCCACGGTGTTCGCGCACAATCTGTTCGTCGATTGCGGGTACGATTACAGCCCCGATACCCAGCGCCGTTCCCAGTATTACAGGCCGCATACGACGGAGGCAGTTGGACGCAAATCGGGTACCGCCCAGGACGACAAGTGGTTCAACAATATCTTCGTCCGTCAGGGACTGGACCGGGTGAAAACCGCTCCGGGCTATACATCGGATTACAACGTCTTTCTGGAGGGAGCCCGCAAGAGTTCTTTCGGCGACCAGCACAGCGTGGTCGATCCGTTTACCACGGGACTGGCCGCCAAGGACCACGCACGAGGGACTGCGATCACGTTTTCCATGAACGGTGCGCCATTCGCGGTGGACGGGCCGCAGGTCGATGCTGAACTGGTCGGCGTCTTTCCGACGGTCGGCCAGACCATTGAGGACCGTTACGGCAATCCTGTCAGCGTGGACACCGATATCAACGGCAGGAAGTACGCGGAACCAGTTCCCGGCCCGCTCGCGGACCTCAAGGAAGGGCTCAACACGATCGTCTGGCCAGTCAAAGCGTCAGGGTCCGCAGAGACAAGAATGCCGTAGCGATTCGTCAACTCTGGTACGATTTCACTTCTGCTCATAGGCTCTGTGCCGAATAGCTGGTGGGGACTCGTGCAGGCGCGGCCGGGGCACACGTGTGGAAAACGTCCGGCTTATACGGATTATGGAGAATCCTTGCGCGGCACAGACTCAGTCATCCTGAGGCGAAGCCGAAGGATCTGGCCTCCGGATGAAACGTTTCTCCCGTTCGTAGGCCAGATCGTTGGGGCCCCCAAACGCAATCATTCGCGTTTGGGGAACCCCTGCACGGCGCCGCGCTTCGTTCAGAGCCTGCCCTGAGCGTAGCCGAAGGGATGACACACGGGGCGCAAGAATTATTCATAATCCGTATTATACCGATTCCGATTGAGTTTTTCGCAGTCTGGGATGAGCACCGGGTGGCAGCGTGGGTTCCCAAACGCAATGTATCGCGTTTGGGGTCCCCGTCAAAACGGGAGGTCTTGGCGATGGTTCCTGCGCAGGCAACCAGGCCGTCGCCAAGCTGCGCATGGGACCCCGCAACGCGATGTATCGCATTGGGGACCCCTTGACGTTGCCACCCGGAGACACGAAATTCTCAATCGTAATCGGTATTAGAAGGTGCGTGAGAAGCCCATTCTCTGGGTGGCATGGACAAACTTGTTTGTCCATGTTTGCCACGACAAACCTCTGCCACATCGCAAGATACACTCAAACGAGTTGGCAACGTCCCAAGTCCCTGAGATGGGCTTGGTACAGGCTACTCAGATGGGTGGCAGCGGCAAGGCCGAAGGTTCTGCCGATGGCGAATGGACAAACCATTATTGGCAAGCCGCGCTTGGGAACCCTTGCCACTGCCACCTGAACCTCAAGAACTTGGGACGAACACAACGAGTTTGAGCGTGCCACCCGGCGCTTCCCGGGACCGCGTGGCCAGAGCTTCTCACACACCCTTTCAGTCAGGCGGTGGTTCCGGCGGGGGGCCGGGAGGCTTCATACCCCGGGGACCCCGACTGCGATGGGCGCCGTCGGGTCTGTTTGGACCATCAGGTCCGCGGCGCTCGCCGCGCGGGCCACGAGGCCCGCCGGGCCGCCATCGGTCAAAATGCTCGGTTCTTCGTCTGAACTCCGGCTCCCACGTGCTGAATTGCTCGGGCGTGAGAATGCCGCCCATGGCTTCGATGAACTTTTCTCGCTCGGCTTTGTTCCTGTCTGCAAATTCGAGCCATATCAACCGGGTGGCCTCGAACTGGCTGGTAAGCGTGTCCTTCGCCTGCCGGGCCTGCTCGTCGGTCAGGCCGTACGCCGTCGTCCATTCCTCGACGATCGCGTCCGGGCCAAATGGCCCCCTGATGCCCCCGCCGCGGCCGGGAGGTACCGGGGGCCGCCACATGATCCTGTCTTTGAGCGAGAGGATCGTGCCGCCGGTGCCGATGCCGATGCCGGAGGCGAGAATTACAGCCGCGACAATGACCTGGGCAATGATCCGGCGACGCGTGAACGGCCACCTTGACCGCGGCGTCACAGGATGAGTGGGTTTCATTTCATCTACCATAATCGTATTTCCGGCAGGGGCGCCACCAATTCCATGACGGGACTATTCATGTATTGCCAGAATTGGACGGCCAGAAACAGGATGATCGAGGCCGCCACGGCGGAAAGACCGCCGATCAGCTCCAGTGGAATCAGTGTGACCGCCTGTGGCCTCTCGGCCCTGATTCGCAGCCGCACCTTGTCTGCCACGCCGAACACGGGCGTCGGCTCCGCGCGGGCCCGGCGTGCCAGTTTGTCCAGACCATCTAAAGCGTCCATCCGAGTCTCTCCAAAAGGTGTTCTCTCTCGGCGATTTCTTTCATTTTCCGGCGGGCGCGGAGCGCCTGCGTTTTGACCTTGGCCCGGCTCCATCCCATCCGCTCGGCGATCTCCTTCGTGCCGCAGTCCTCGAAATACATGAGCGTCAGGACCAGCCGGTCGGGGGCGGGCAGCCGGGCCAGCAGGGCGTGCAAGACCGTCGCCGCCTCGGCCGGATCGATACGCTCGTCCTCCCACGCTTCGATCTGCCCGAGGCCGTCGAAGTCGGCCAACGACGTTTCTTGGGGCCCCTTTGCTCTCTTGCGCCAGAACCGATAGCCGGTGCGAGTGGCGATTTTACGCAGCCAGTGCAGCAGGGGGGCGTCGCCCCGGTAGGTCTTCAGGCTGAAATACGCTTCGACAAACACCTGTTGCACGAGCTCCTCACATTGGGCCGGATCGCGCGTGAAACGCCACAGCAGGCTGGTCACCGGTTTCTCATACCGCCGCACCAGGCGTGCATACGCCTCATCGTCGCCCTGGACCGAAGCCGTCACATCCAACGCGTCTGCATTTTCCACGTGCGCATTGTACAAGAGCGCCGCCGGTCTTCCAATCCCCGTTTTCCGGTCCCGCCCCTTGCGGATTTCAGGTCCCGGACGCGGGGCACGACGCCAAGGCATCGGGACGCCCTGCAAGGGCCCGCTGCCGCTGCGGGATTCGAGCCCCGGCGCCGACCCGCAATCGGCGATTGTCAATCCACAATCGGGTGCGTTCATCATCTGGTCGCCTGTTTTCCCTGTTAGTGGCCTGAAAAACCCTTCTGGTGACAGAAAATCTGGCCTTTTTGCGGGGCCGGCGGAGGCCATGGAGGGATATTATTGTGTTTCTGGGGGATTGGCGGTACACTATTATCAGACGCGTTATCCGTGGGTTGGTACATTGAGGCAGTGAAGGGGTGCTGGTATGAACGGTAAAAGAGGATTTACGCTGATCGAACTGCTAGTGGTGATTGCGATCATCGCGCTGTTGATGGCGATTTTGATGCCGGCGCTGAGCAAGGCCAAAACACAGGCGCGTATGATCCGATGTCAGTCCAATCTGGGCCAGTACGCTCTGGCAGCCAAGATGTATTCCAACGACTATGACTTCGATTTTCCCTATTCCTTTACGTGGCTCTACAACAAGGGGGGCGTCAACCACAACTGGCACGATGCAGCCAACAATTTGGACTCACACCCGGAACTGGCAGGCTGCATGTGGCCGTATCTCAGGGGACTGGGCATCCATCTGTGTTCCGACTTCGACGTCATAGCCAGGTCGCATGGTTGCGGCGGTACTTGGGAGCGGGGTACCAAGTGCGACATTCCTCTTGAACCGCAGTACAGCTACACCATGAACTCTCATCTCAACGGGGACGCCTGGGACTCTGTGCCGGACCAGTTCAAGGCGGGCATCACCAAGTTCAGGAAAGAGACCATGGTGAAGAATCCCGCTAGGGTGTTCTACTTTTCCGAGGAGAACCCTTGGGTGATCCCAGCTCTGAACGTTGCCGGGATCAATGACAACAACACGCGTTGCAGGCCGGACAACAGGGCTGACAGTCTCGGAACGTTCCACAAGGCCCCCCGCGGAGACCTCAACCAGGGGGTCGTCAATGCGAGCTTCGTGGATGGCCACGTCGAGATTGTCTCCGCCTATCCGGCCGATACGCCCCCGTACAACAGCTTCGTCCTGAGCTGGCCCGCCGGTGGCGCGGTCCCCGTCTTTTAGGCGGTTCGCCGGGCCACGTGGGAGCTGTGCTGGCCCGGCAACAAACCGGCCCCGATCTTTTAGCCGTTCCGGATAAGGGGAGGATATGGGGTATCATTCTTCGATGAGCGGTCAAGGGAGTTGGAGGGCGAAGAAGCGCAGGGGGTTCACGCTGATTGAGCTATTGGTGGTAATCGCCGTGATCGCCCTGCTGATGAGCATTCTTTTGCCCGCGCTGGGTCTGGCCCGCGAGCAGGGCCGGCGGGCCGTCTGCGGACAGAACGAGAAGAACACCGGCCTGGGACTGTTCCTCTACGCCAACGACTACAACGGCCGGCTGCCGCAGAACGAGGTGGATCGCTGGCTGTTCGACGTGTCCTACTGGACGACGGATATTATCCTCCAGACCGGGGCGTTCGACCGGCACATCTTCTATTGTCCCTCGTGGCGCCAGCGGGACAACATCATCTTCTGGCGCTATGGCGAGAACCTGCCGGCCGGGACGCCGGAGGACTACATTACGCCCGAGCCCCAGAACCCGGCGACGCGAAAGAACATGCACCGCATCATGGGTTATTTTTGGTTCATTGACTACCGCGACGCCAGTGGCAGGGGAAGAGCCACTCCGCCCTTGAGCCCCGGGCCGCCGGCCAAGGAATGGGTCAAGTCTGTCGTCTCGACCAAGGCGGCGCCAGCCGACGTGGAGCTGATCACCGATGTCACCGCCAGCGATGGGCCGGACCGCGTGACATCCGACTTCACCCGCGCCACGGGCGGATGCTGGTCGCGCTGGCAGGTCTACGACCGGACCAATCACTTGAGAAAAAGCACGAGACCCGTCGGCGGCAATATCCTCTTCGTCGACGGTCACGTCCAGTGGCGCAAGTTCGACGACATGGAGCGCCGCTGGTTCCCGAACCCCGGCAACCCATCCTTCTGGTGGTGACAGCTCACACGTTCAGGAATTCCGTGTGTGGCTGAATTTCGCGTCTGGCCCGTCGCCTTCTGTCGTGCTGAGCGAAGCGAAGCATCCGGCCGTAGAATAATACCGATTCCGATTGAACTTTTCGTAGTGTGGCATGCGCGCCGGGTGGCAGCGTCAAGACCGGAGGTCTTGGCGATGGTTCCCGCGCAGGCAACCAGGCCATCGCCAAGCTGCGCTTGGGGCCCCCAACGCGATACATCGCGTTGGGGATCCCTTGACGCTGCCACCCGGAGATACGAAATTCTCAATCGCAATCGGTATAATAAGTCCGTAGCGCGTCGAACGAAACCTCGTGCGCTGCCCAAGTCCTTCCGTAGGGGCGAATGATGATTCGCCCCTACCAGAGTTCGGTCCACTTCAGTTTCAGTCCGGAGCCCGGTTTCGGGGCAGGGCCCGGTTTTTGACCGGATTTTGACTTCTTTCCCCCGTGCGGCTTCTGTCCGCCGTTTGACTTCGGCGCCGGGCCTGGTTTGGAGGGGTCCTTCAGGGACAGGCTGATGCGCTTCTTCACGAGGTCCACCGCCAGGACCGTGACCATGACCTTCTGGTGCACCTTGACCACCTCGGCAGGGTCCTTGACGAAGCGGTCGGCCAGTTGGCTGATGTGGACCAGGCCGTCCTGATGCACGCCGATATCGAGGAAGGCCCCGAAGGCCGTGACGTTCGTGATGATGCCGGGCAGCCGCATGCCCGCCTGCAAATCCTCCATCTGCCTGACGCCCTCGGCGAAGCTGAAGACCTCGAACTGCTTGCGCGGGTCCCGCCCCGGCTTCGCCAATTCCTGTATGATGTCGGTGAGCGTCGGCAGACCCGTGGTGTCACTGACGTAATCCTGCAGGCGGATTTTTCGGCGGAGCGACTCATCCCTCATCAAATCCACGACGGTACAGCCGGCATTCGCCGCCATGGCGTCCACGACGTGATAGCTTTCCGGGTGTACGGCGCTGGCGTCCAGCGGGTTCTCGGCATCGCGTATCCGCAGGAAGCCGGCGGCCTGCTCGAAGGCCTTGGCCCCTAGGCGGGGCACGTCCTTCAAGTCCCGGCGCGAGCGGAACGGGCCGTTCTCGTTGCGATGGCTGATGATATTCTGGGCCAACTGGGGTCCGAGCCCGGAGACGTACTGCAACAGTTGCTTACTGGCCGTGTTGACCTCGACGCCGACGCTGTTGACGCAACTGA
>CAYFUB010000776.1:0-4650 GCA_964346195.1 uncultured Pirellulales bacterium | reverse complement strand
AGGCCCTGCCGCCCGAGGTCTACGCCAAGGTCACCCTCCTGATGGACCGCAAACGCCGGGGGCACGCATCGAAGCCCTGACGTGGCGCCGGACCATTGACAATCCAGAACTGAAAGCTGCGCCGCAATCCTTCCGCCGCCGGAGCGCGCTCGCAAGTGTGGAAGCGCATCCTAAGTCCCCCTCAGGACGTGCTTTGCGCTCGGGGTGCAGGGCGGGATAGGCCGATCAGCAAGAAAAAATGAGAAAATCCTGGGAATCGCCTTAATCTCTTGCCGGGATCTCTCATTACGAGTTACGAGGATGGAAGGCCATGACTCGCAGTCTGGACAGGTTGCCGTGACCCCGATGAGACGGCCAAGGGACATGAGAGAGTCAGGGTCTGAGGCCTATGGATAGACCACACACAATCGCAGTAGGGCTCCTGCTTCTATTGAATTCCTTACTCTTGGGTGGAATAGAAGGGCATGGTCTCACGGCGGACCAATCAATTGAGGAAGCTCATAAATACGACAATATGTGGGCTTCCGATCAGGAGGCGGATCAGAAAAAGGCGTTGGGATACTACAGTGCAGCATTGTCGTCAGGACCTGACGAGAGGCAGAGATTACATATCTTGTATCGGATGGCTCAACTCTATGGTTCTGCATACCAGTTGGAAAAGGGTGAAAAGCCCGACTTTCACAAGGCAATAGAGTTAAACAGGGAAATTGTTGATTCCTATCCCCTGACCGAACCCCTCGTTTCCAAGGCCCTGCTTTCGCTGGGGGACCATCACGTCACACTCAGGCAGTTTGACAGAGCCCTCGAGTACTTCCAGAGGATTTTGGACTATGACATTGGTGAACTGGAGCGATTACGCCACAAGAGCGAAAACGAAGAGGGCAGGCGACTCCTGGAAGAAAACATCGAACGCATCAAGCAATTTCAAAAGATCGCTGTCGATCAAGTAGGATACTGTGCGAATCTCATACATCCCCTATGTGTTCACGAGGCTCTTCGAAACATTGCCACCACTCATCGTCAGGCATTCATTCGCGACTATGCTGCGGAGAAAATGGCATCCACTACGGACCCATTGGCCGAGTTATGGACTCCTGCCTTGCCTGTCAGGAATGAAGCTCTGTCTGCAGAACAACCCGGCGCCCCGCGAAAATACCTTCGGGCGGATTCAGCGGATAAACGTGACACGCAGGTATCACCGGCAAACCCTGTGGTGGCTCATACAGGAGCTGCCCCGCTCAAGGCAAAGCTCTTGTGGTATGTGATTGCCGGATTATCCGCCGTCGGCGTTCTGGGCCTCGCGCAAATAGTGATAACAAGAAAGCACCATTGGACTCTTACTGGAAAGGACGCACCATGAAGAAGAAATATCACATAAAGATTGCTGTTGCTCTGACGTTGGGTGTGCTGGCAACGGCCTGGGGTATCACATACGAGGCGCACACCCCTATCACGGACGTCAACATTACAGGGACTCTTTCGAATGGCGCCTTCGTCCCCATCAATACCAACTATACGATGCAATGTTCGACCTCGACCGACACGGACAAGTACTGTGACCAATATGGCTGGCACTACCCTGATGATCCCGTGACGCACACCTGGTCCGGCGCCGGCACGTTCAACCCGACCACCGGTACCAACGTCACCTGGACCTCACCCAGCTCAACAGGAAACACAACCATTACAGTCACCGCAAATGACTCGCCGCTGTACGATGAGACGCCGAAGACCGACAGTATCTCCGTTACCGCGGTCAAAGTCGCGAAGATACAGTATAGCGATCTGGACACGGGATGGACGGACGCCGACACCTTGCACGTTCATGTGGGGACGACCATCTACTTCAGAGCGATACCAGACCCGGGAGGGGCTTCCTGGCCCAGCGGCAAGCCCGTCTGGGGCGGCACCTCCGGCGCCTCCGGGACCGGCGCCACCACGTCGGTGACGTTCAACACCCTTTCGAGCAGCACCTCCGACTACAAGACGGTAACGGCCGAGTGCGGCAACACGGTGACGGTGAATGTAGTCGTGTTTGATTATACAGGAACCTTTACCCCGGCTGATGATTTTGCGGGTAGAAGTCAAAGCCAGTATGGTTTGGAAGAAGCGGTGGCCTTAGCCTTTACCACGTCGCCAACCGGCATTACGGCAAGTCAGGCAGGCGGTTTGGAATGGGCGCTGCATATGGGCGTCGGTGGGCTCAGTAATGCGGGTTCCGACGGCACGGCCGATTATGATGCGGAAGAGACGGCCGGTAGTGTTACGTTTTCGCTGATGATTAAGTCGGGGCCTTCCAAGTGGCACTATAAGTTTTATGACAAAACAGTCGTTGCCCCCAGCGGAACCCGACTTACACGCGTTAATCCTAATACGGTTTGGCATGAGCAGGACGCTGCAAGCGCGGGAATCAAACTATACTACTGGCTCGATCCCAAGGAGGTTTCCTTTAGTAACCTGACTTTCGGAGAAGATAGTTGCCCTGCTACCAATACGTCAGGATGTTGGCTGGGGATGCACGCGCACTCGCAGAACAGTCTTGGGGCTATCAGCGGAGGAAATATAACCACCGGATGCAGGGTTAGTGCGCCGGACTATGCTTGGGCTCGGATATACTCTTGGGGGTCTGGGGGAGCATTCACGTGGAGCATCCCTTCGCAGTATATTGATAATACAACAACACGGAACACCTTTGGGACTCAAGATCAGGTCCACACAACGCAGGCCAACGGGGATGCGACGCAGGCCAAAGGTGGGCAATCAGGCTCAGCCGCTTTAAATGACCCAACATCAGATTTCTAAGGAATATTGTGGTCTTTTCCAGATTGCGAAAGTGTAAACCTGGTAGCATGATAGTGATTCCGATCGTATAAATGAAAGGTGGATGAATAATGAAAGCGAAAAAGGATACATTATGCCTGTTGTCTGTCGTGTGTCTTGCATTGACACAGGGCATAGCGCTCAGTGCCGGCTCGGAAGCGTCGGCAAAGCAAGAACAAGAGTTTAGGCAGGACATTGCCAGGATTCGGGATGTGCAGAAATCGTTTTCTTCAGGAAGGGAAAACAGCCTCAATGATTTCGAGCGATTTGCTGATGAGCTTCAAGGCAAATGGAAGCTAGAAGGCAAGGAACACTATGCACGCTTAATGCTGGAAGTGTGCGGCCCGCTAAGTTCCGGCAGGTTCAGAGAAGACAGACGTTATGAAGTGGCCCGGCGATATGCTCTCTCGGCTTTGGACGAGCCGGGAGAAATATCTCTCGATACGGAACTGGAGTTGACGGGACATGTGGTGACGTTGATGATCGGTCCGAATGCTCCTAAGGGACAGGCCTGGGAGGACTCCCGGAGAAAGGATGTGGAGATACGCCTGTACGCCTGGAGGCGCCTGTTGGATTCTGTCGACCCTGATTGGGATCCTGACGAAGTAGTGCCAAGTCCAAATGCAATCGCTCCTCCTGCAGAAACAGGACTACCCGGCGGCGTGGATCCGCAGGCCGTTGAAGATCCTGTGCTACGTGCAGAGTACGAACGGGCTCTCGAGACCAACAAACGGAAGATCGAGAAGTACAGCGAGCAATACAGATTGCACAAGTGGCTGAAGCGCTACCCCAAGAGGGCCGAAGAGTATATTGTACAGGCATATTCTGTTGCCCCCTATAACAACGAAGAGCTGGCCAGTTACCTGAACCAGTACAGGCTGGATGAAGAGACAAAGGCCCGGATCCTCGAGACCGTAGCAAAAAATATCGCGAGTAAAGGCTGATGTGACGAGCCCTGGGTTTTTCACCAAAGAGCATCTCGCGCCCGTTTCTATGTGCCATGAGTAGTCTGGCCTACATGGCCGGGCGGGAGTGGGTCAGGCACAGGTCCACGAGCTCGTCGAGGATGGCGGTGCCGGCGCACATGACTTTGTCGGCGCCACTCCAGTAGAGTTTGAGCGTGCCGTCGTTCTCGGGGACGGCGCCGCAGGTGAAGACGACGTTGTGGACATAACCGACGACCTCCCAGGGATCCTCCGGCTGCAAGATCCAGCGGTCGCAGACGCCGAGGACCTGCGCCGGGTCGTCGAGCCGGTGCAGGGCCACGCCCAGGCGGTAGACGCAGCCGTCCATCGTGGGAAAGACGCCGTGATAGATGCTCAGCCAGCCTTGGGTCGTCTTGATCGGCGGGGCCCCGGGGCCGATTTTCATCTCGTCCCAGTGGTATTTCTCCGGCTTCATCACGACGCGGGAATCGCCCCAGTGCACGAGGTCGGGCGAATACGTGATCCAGATCGACCAGGGGCTGATCTCCGAGTGCGGGCGGTCAAGGCGGACGTACCGGCCGTCGATCTTCTCGGGGAAGATGACCGTATTGCGATAGTCGGCCTGGGTGATGAGAGAGACGCGCTCGACGGACTCGAAATCGCGGGTCCTGGCCAGGGCAATCCGCACGCCGTGCCGGGAGTAGGCGCTGTAGGTGAGGTAGTACGCGCCTTCGAGGAACGTGATGCGAGGGTCCTCCACGCCATATTCCTCATACTCGGCGAAGGGCGGCTCCCGTCCGTGTCCGTCCGTGCTTGGACAGAGAGAGCATCGACATGAAAAAGCGATTCGTCACACGCTACGGGGGCAACCCGATCCTGACGCCGGATGATATTCCCTATCCGG
>CAYFUB010000775.1:0-3484 GCA_964346195.1 uncultured Pirellulales bacterium | reverse complement strand
GCTTGAGACTCGGATGATGGTCGAGCCGCACGCCGACGCCGCGCTCGCGGAGCTTGCCGGCGGCGCGTTTGGCCGTACGAATCATATAGCCCGTACTGACCAAACCGATGTCCCGGCCGCCGTCAACCACTGTCGTGCCTTTACCGAGCCGGAAAGCGTAATCCGGGCCGATCTCGTTGTCCTCGACCTCGCAGCGCACGATACGCAGATAGAAGGGCCCCGGCGTCTGGACGGCGATTCGCAGCGCCTGGCGCATCTCGTCGTTGCAGCCCGGCTCGATGACGCGCAGGTTCGGGATGCGCAGGAGCACGCCGAGTTCCTTGTCGCTCTGGTGCGTCGCGCCGGCCTTGCCCGTGAACAACCCGACGTAGGCCCCCAGGACCTTCACATTCGTCCGACTGTACGCGACCGAGATGTAAAGCTGGTCGAGGAACCGCCGGCAGAAGGCGTCGAACGTGCAGGGGAAGGGAATAAAGCCCTCCTGGCTCAGGCCCGCGCAGATACCGACCATGTTCTGCTCGGCGATGCCGACCTTGACGAGCTTGTCCGGGTGGAAGTGCTCGAAGATGTGCAGCCCGGAGCTGCTGCGCAGGTCCGCGTCCACCGCGACGATGTTCGGATACTCGTTCGCCAGGTCGGCCAGCGCGTAGCCCATCTGGTAGCGCATCTCTTTCGTGTCTGCCCGTGCCGGTATCGTGAACTGTGCCATGACAAAACAATAACCGATATCGCGCCGGACTGCCAAGCCCCAGCATTATGGCGGTGTCTTATTGCTATCCCGCAGACCTTCCCACCAGCAGTTGACCGCTGCGGCCTTCAGAGAGTAGTTCACCACGGCCATATACAGGCAACCCAGCCAGAGGTAGCCCATTACCAGCATCAGATAGAGGGCCAGCCAGTTCACGTTCAGGAATACCGGCAGAACAACGATCAGCGGGATAAACACGCCGTAGCTGAGGACCCAGCCGGTGGCCAGGGCCTTGATCGGCTCCAGCTTGGCTTCGATCAGTTTTCTCAGCTCGCTCGCGAATCCGTGGAAGCTGAGCTCCAGTTTTCCACTCAACTCATTCACCTGGACGTCGGCGATCATGCCGCGCGGAATGAACGGCGCCCGGCGCAGCGCTTCGGCAAAGCTGTCGCCGCGTGCAACGGCCGCCTTGGATTGCAGCAGTTGCCGCTGTAAGGAGGGATTTCCTACGGCTCGCAGAGAAGACTCGAACATCTCAGGGACGCTCAACGTGCTGTCATAGCAAATCTCCAAGCAGGAGAAGAACTCCAGCAGGGCCACCTGCTGCGTCCAGGTGCCCACAAAAGGCATCCGCGCGAGTACCACGTCCCGCGCATAAGCCAGAGCCTTTATCCAGCGTGGCAGCAGCCAGGCGCCTGCCAAGCCCAGCAGCACGACGAGAGAGGGGCGGTGGCGAAACACCGAGGTCGTGACGATACACACGAGATAGGCGAGCAGAGAATACCAGCCGTACCGGCGGAGGGTATGTCTGATGGGCGACACCTGCCGAATGTAGTACGCGGCTGACGCGAGGGCCTGGGGCAGCCGGCCGGTGAGGATGCCACACTGAAGAATCGTCAGATAGAAGGGCGGCAGCGCGCGTGAGAATTCCTGGACGGACAGGTCCTCTCCTGCCAGCAGGGTCCGGCTGACACGCTCGGCAAAGCGTTTGTTCGACGGAGCAGCCATACAGTCGCCGGCCACGCGCAGGGCCCTCTTGAGTTCGATGCCGTCGGCCAGCATCTTGCCCAAGCCCTCGGTGAACTGACCAAGCTGCGGCAGATTCATAATCCCCAGTCCAGTCGGTCCCGGTAGCGCCAGTAGAACCGCCCGAAAACGTGCGCCAGGACAAATACCCCGTAGGCGACAATCACAACGCCGGTGACTTGCAGCCAGATCGACGCCTGCGACCGGCAGCATGCGCGAAGAACGAGGCCGAAAAAGCCGGCCAGGGCCGCCACCAGGACCAGCAGGCCGAGATAGGGCACGAAGACCCGCAGAATCGAGCCCAGCAGAAACAGCGGATTCAGCGCGTCCGCTGAGTCCAGGACGACCATGGCGAGAAGACCGATCGGCGGGAAAACAACCGCCCAGGCTACCAGTGTCCAGAAAACCCCGTCGAATCGTTGCACGTACAGCGGGTACAGGACCGCCGGAAGGATATAGAGAATTCCCTCCGCCACGAGGTACAGGATGCGCGAACCCACCTCGCTCAGCCCTGGATTGGCAGCCAGGATATTGAGGGCACGAATCCCGCCTCTGGCGCTGTCATACATGCATTCGGCAAGATACCAGGCGAAATAGGGAGCAATCAGGAAGGGAATGAGAGACAGCAGACCAAACGGCCTCAGCAGCCCCGGTGCGAAACGTCGCCCATGGATCAACCCAATCACGAGCAGCGTCATGGTCAGCAGGTGTATCAGACCCGATACGCTCAGGGGATAGAAGAGGATGTCCAAGGGCCAGGGCAGCGGCCGCTCGCCGGTGTGCTCAGCCAGTGGCTGCACCCCAAGAGACTCCAATAGTTCGCGGTCTGACCGATGTCCTTGAATGGCACCTGCCTGATCCTCGGCCTCCGGCCTGTCGTGCACGTCTGGGCGGGATGGTTCTTCTGGACCAGGCGTTGCACGATTGATCTCACGGGTAGTCTCTGCTGCATCATCGCCACTCGGTCGTGGGATGATGACGGCCCGTTTGCACCGAGGGCACATAGCTCGCCTGCCCGCCCGATTCTCTCGGACGCAAAGCCTTTGCGAGCAATTGGGACAGCGAAACTTCAGCACGGCGGCCACGTCCTCTTTCTACTCCTCTTCACTGCTCCTATGCCTGCTTCTCGATAATCTCGTCCGGGTTTTCGTGCAGCGGCGGGACAATAGTGATCGCCTTGCCCAGCGCGATTGGGAATTCTTCGGGAATGCCGAGGCGCCGGCCGCTGCGCTGCCATAGCTCCATGAGCCACGCCTCGGCGGTTTCTTTGTCGCGCGGGGCGCTGGTGTGCCAGTTGGGATTGTGCTGGCAAGCGCCGATGCCCTTGCCCTTGATCGTATTGAGGATGACGGCGTTGGGCTTGCCGCGGCGCTGCGTGTGGAGGACGTTGAACAGATCGACAATCTCGGCGACGTTGTGGCCGTTGGCGACTTGCCAGGGCTCGAGGTTGAAGGCCGCGAGCTTGTCGGCCAGCGGCTCGATGGACATGTCCGCCTGGACAAAGCCCTTGGCCTGGACCTTGTTGTTGTCGATGACGAAGACGAGGTTGTCGAGCCGCCAGTGCCCCGCCGCCATGAGGGCCTCCCAGACGGAGCCCTCGTTGCACTCACCATCGCCAAGGAGGCAGTAGACCATGCGGTCGTTCTCATCGGGCCCGTGCCGGCGGATGCCGAGGGCCCGGCCGACCGCCACGCCGGGGATCTGCCCGAGCGAGCCGCCGGAAATCTCGATGCCCGGCGTCCGCGTGCTGTCGGGATGGCTCTCCAGGTG
>CAYFUB010000774.1:0-12987 GCA_964346195.1 uncultured Pirellulales bacterium | reverse complement strand
GTCAGGGCCTCCCGCCGCTCCTTGACGAGCACCGCCTCCAGCCGCCGCGCCACCTCGCTTATGTCAGGTTCTCTCATACCTTCTGGCCCTCACCGGCACAGGCACACATCCAATATGCCATTGCTTCTTGATTCCCACCGTTGCCTCCGCTCTGTCCATAGCTGCCGCGTTGCTCAATTTGAAAGGGTGCAAACACACCGCACTATCTTTGTTCCTGGATGTACCTGGCATAACACTCCTTGCACAGCCAATCGTCGTTCTCATTCGTGTAGCCCTCATCGACTACAGGATCCTTGTCGTCCTTCCTCGAGAAGTCAGATACCGTTTTGAAGCACAACTCACAGTGGTCATGGTTCCATCCGTCCTCGACCAGATCGAACTTGTCTTTGTCGTATTCCTGGCCGAAGTAGAACGCAATACTGCGGCCATTCTTCTCAACGAGCGCCGGTCTCTTCTTCCACTTCTCGAGCCTCCAAGCGTTGCATTTGAAGTCCCGGACTTTTTCCTCAAACTCAGTTTGCCAGTCCACAGCCAGATTCTCCATCCCAGGAGGATGCGAGGGATGCAAGTCTCATTCGCCATCCCGATAGATCATGAGCTTGGCCCGAAGGCAGGTTGTTGGCCGGGGTCGGGCGGGAGCATGGTTTTGAGCCTGCGCAGGGCGGCGTAGCCCTGGAACATCCAGTACAGGGCCAGGCCGTGGAAAGCCAGGCTCAGCCATTCCTGCACGAGCAGAAACACCGCGCCGTCGAGCAGGTAAAGGACCATGCCAATCAGCAGGGCCCAGCCCTGGCGCCGGTTCGCCAGCCAGCCGAACAGCGCGAAGAAGCCCGCGAAGAAGACGCTGGCCCCCAGGGCGATGACCCGGATCAGGCCCGCCGCCTCGGCCTGCTCGGCGAGGATGGCCCCGGCAATCGCATCGACGACCTGCGTGATGCCCAGGCCGAAGATGAAACCCAGGCCGCCCTGCGCGAGGCTGATCACCGAGTTAACGATGGAGAGCCCCGCGATCCAGTAGAACCAGTTCGCCCCGTTCTTGAAAGCCCGCAGGTTCTTCATAATCTCGACCGCCGCCCCTTCCGGCCCAGCCGCCATACTCTCTTGTGCCTCAGTCATGTGATCTCCTTTACATCTCTCTCACGGTTGATATGGTTGCACACTCGAATACACAGCCCGGCCCATTCGACTTCGCTCAGGGCAGGCTCTGCGGCCGGAACCAATACGTTTCACGCTTTGCGGGTACCGGCGGAGAGATAGGCCAAATCGGGCGGCCCCGGAGACCCATCCGTCACAGAGCGACCCGCCGAGGCAAGCCCGCCCTCTCCACTGGTACCGCCCAACGCGATAAATGCCCTCTTCGCCACGCACATAAAGTGCGTGCAGCAAACGATTTGCAGTGCGGCAATCGAAACATCTGGACATCGTTTTCCGTTGTTGCGAGTTAGTAACACGGATTCATCACACAGCATCACGGCACACGTTCGGGCGATTGCCCCCGCGTGGCCTGCCGGAAGCGCTCGGCCAGAGTCCTGTTCGCCTGGAGAAAGGCAATGGCGGCGATGACGCCGGCCATCAGGAGATTGACGGCTTGCGGCGCGTCGAACATCGACAGGCCCTGCAAATCCACTTCGAGAATATTGTCAAACTGCCGGATCGTCTCAAGGTACGGCCGGAAGATCGCCAGGACGGTAATGCAGATGTTGACCGCGCTCTCGAACAGGGCCACGACGACGGACGACTGCGGCAGCAGAAACACCGCGGCACCGCAGGCCACGCAGAAGCCATAATAAAGACCCTTGTAGGCCGGCATATTGTCGAGCACCGCCACCCGCACGTTCACGCCGGCGAAATAGTCCAGCAGAATGAACGCCGGCGTGGCAAGGTAATACAGTCTCGGAATCGAATACCGCCCGGCCGCATTCATGATCCGGATTCCGCCAAAATCATGTCTTCCTCCTATCGGTCCGCACCAGCCCGACAGACCACATCCACTATACCCTCGCGCCACGCACGACGCAAGACGCAAACACCATTCGCAGTCTCACAGGATGCGACCGGTATCAGGCGGCGGATTTTTGTGGGGTGCGTACCACGCACCCTGCGACTGCGTCGCCAAAGAAAAGGAAGGTGCGTAATACGCACCCTACATTTGTCACTCGCGGAAACGCAGTTCCTCGACAATCGGCATCCTGTATCCGGGTGGTTGCCTTGCCTCACGTACACCAGATTACATCGACCGAATCGCCGCTTGTGGTACAGAAAAGCTTCGGCAGGCATCGCTCAGACGGCCAGGTATTCAAGCCAGTGGAGCAAGCGGGGGTAGTAGAGCTCGTGGCCCCAGACGTTGTACCAGGGGGCCCAGGCGTACAGGATGATGACGGGGATGAAAATGAAGATCGCCCGGCGGCGGAAGAAGACCGTCAGCACGACCAGCACGATGACCTGCACGGCCTTGCCCAGCAACGGCCCGAGCACGGGCCCCACCGACTCCGAGAGCACGCGCACGGTCGGGTGCAGCTCGGCCGGCGGGCCGGCGTGCTGCATGAAGTGAATGGTCGAAGCCACATCGGCCACCGACGCCAGAACGACCAGCACGAGAAAGACGCGGCACTCGCGCACGTACCCCGGCCAGTTCTCGCGCAGACGCCTCACGACGTCCTCGACCGACCGGAGCTGCGAGAGGCGCACGCCGGACGTGCCCGAGCCGGCGCGCTTCCCGGAGTCGCAACGCTCGCGCCGGGTTGCATCGGTTGTTTGCCGTTGTTTTACGCTTCGCGCTATCGGCCCACGATACCGCAACTCCACGCCCCGTCAACAGCGGTTTTCCCCGCATCCGATGCCCCGGGTTCAGACATCCCCGACCGGCATCGGTGAGTTGTCTCTATTTGTCTCTGGAAATCCCGGAAAAGGCAAGCTACAATCGCCACGATGCCCCCCATGACAAAAGGCAACCGGAGGATCGTGGAATGAAGTTCATGATGGGGAATCTGTTGCTGGTGGCAGCGTCAAGCGGAGCTTGGTGATGGTCTTCTCGGTGCCGAGGGCGCGAGCGCCCCCGAATCGCGGGCAGGATGCCCGCGACACAAGCCATCGCCAAGGCCTTCAGCCTTGACGCTGCTACCCATCCACGCACGGAAGGTCAATTGGCGGGCTTCTCACACACCCTATAAGCAATTCGCTCATCGACACAACGCCGCCGGAGTGGTATCCGATGCTTGTCCGTTGTTTATGACACATCACGCAGGAGTAGAGCCATGAGCGATTTCATCGACTATGTGACCCTGATGCTGCTGAACGTGATCTCGGCCCTGGTGATTCTGGCTTTTTTCCTGTGGTGGGGCCTGGGGCAAGCGGATCGCAGAAGCTGGGCGCCGGCGTTCGGGATTGCCGGGCTGGTCGCCACGGTGAGCGGGTTCGCGATGACGTTCACGTGGCCGATACCTGAGCCCTACAGCATGGTGTACGGCGAGATGTCCGTGCTGCTCGGCGTGCTGTTCCTCGGGGCGGCGTGGACGCTGGCCCGCGGCTGGAGCCTGCTGCCGCTAAGCATCTACGCGTTCTTCTGCGGTGCGGCCGCTGTCATGATTGGCATGCGGATCATCCACCTCTCGCTCACCGGGTCGCCTGGCCTGGCCGGCGCAGGCTTTATCCTGACGGGTCTGGGAGGCGTCTTTGCCGGCGCGGTGCTCGGGAAGCAGGACCGCAGGAGCCTGCGAATAGTCGGCGGGTTGGTCATGCTGGCGGCGACCGCCATCTGGGTTTCCATCGCCTACATGGCTTACTGGCAGCACCTGCAAGTACAGCCGCCCGTGAATGGCGCCACGTCCGCCGAGGCGCGCGGTGACGCATCCGAGCCGGACGGCACCGCGGCAGTTCTGCCCATGCTTCGCCTGCCCATACCGAGTCGCGAAGACAGCCGGCCCGTGCGCGTGAGGTCGGTCCCGGCTATCGCGCAGACCTCTCCTTCACAGGCCGGATGCTTTGCCTGGCATGACCCAGGAATGCCAGTCACAACCAGATTCACTTCACAGGCGCCCCCAGGTACTACCTGAGGCTACACGATTTTTCGATGCCGATGACCGCCTGAGCGGGTGTGTCGGCCTGCCTGGCGCCCTGTTCCACCAAGGGCCGGTACTTGTCCCTGGTCCGGTTCCACACGGTCACATCGAAGCCGGCCTCGAGCAGGTTCGAGCCCATGCTGCTGCCCATGATGCCCAGGCCCAGATAGGCGATTCGGTTCATTGCAGTTGCCCTTCTGTCCTTGTGATCTGTGGTTACTTGGCGGAAAAATCGAGTTTGGAAACAAACCTGTCCCTATCCTACGCGCGTTCGAGACACGGGCAAGACGAGGTAAACGCTCAAAACTCTCCCGAATCTTGCTCATGGACCGTACGGGAATCGAATGCAGGATTTTCCCACCGGGGAGGCCCGGAACCTGCCTGCGCCACTGTCGTAAAAATGAGTGAAAGCGCAATGGGTAATCAGGGAGTGCGATTCAGAGAAACGAAAAGGAGTATACGATGAAGGCTTCAGGCTGGAAGATAATCGATGTGATAGCGCACGTTCTGGTGCTCGTCGGGGCGCTCAACTGGGGCTTGATCGGGTTCCTCCAATTCAACCTGGTCACGGCTCTGTTCGGCGAGATGACGGTCCTGAGCCGGATTGTATATGCGCTGGTCGGCTTGGCCGCCATTTACGATATCGCCGCCTTGCCCGGCATGTTGCGGCGTTGGCGCGCGCCCGCCACGACGGGGGCCGTCGCGGAACGTGAGCGAGTGCATGTATAAGCAGAACGTGCGCTGAATCAGCAACTACACTGTGCGGGTCTCTTGTGTGGCATGAAGAGGCCCGCTCTTTTTCTGCTCATAGGAAAGAGGGTTGCCCGATGTGGCAATTCCCTCGGCCGGCGACTACGAACCGAATCCAGGGAGGCACCGTAATTCCAATAGGAAACGTTACGAGAATACAAAGTGCCCGAAATGTGAAAACGAAGCGGTAAAGGAACTCAGAAAGGAGCTCATGATGAAGGCTTCAAGATGGAGCGCGGGGGACCTCATCGCACATGCGGTGTTGTCCGTCGGGGCGTTGAGCTGGGGCCTTCTCGGCTTTATTCCCATTGACCTGACATACCAACCGTTCGGGTCAATCATGGTGTACAGTCGAACTATGTGCCTGCTCACGGCGCTGGCCGTTCTCTTCGTGCTGACACTGCAGGTCGCCCCCCGCTCAGCGCCCGTCCGTATACGCCGACGGCGCGGGTATACGTAGGGGTCCCGGACGCCGGAGATCGCGTGTGGCCTTGTACGACCGAACACACTTCTCAAGCCCCCCGCTCGGCACGGGGGGCTTCGCTTTTGCATGATACTGGTTCTTGCCTGACTGTCTCGCGCGTGGGCACTCTCACTTCGTTCCGCGGAACGGGCGCGGCCTGCCCTGCAACACGCGGACACACACGGAGCCCGTGCACGACGTTGTATCCGATGTGCACGCCGGTCCCACAGAGTCGAGTCGGACGCGTCCGCCCGCACAGCCCGACGCCTTCAAACAACCCGAACGTGGCGGCGTGGTATTGAGAGTGGTTTTCCAAGCGAGCGTTGACGAGCCTTTTCAGAGGAAAAACCACGATGGGAACCTATCACGGTCCGAAAGTGAAATTGACCAGGCGAGTCGGTGTCCCGGTGGCCGAGACACCGAAGCATGTGAACTTGCGACGCCAAAAGCGGCCGGGCATACACGGGCGGCGGCGCGGCCGGCAGAGCCTCTACGGCGAACAACTCACCGAGAAACAGAGACTCTGCTCCTACTACAACATCCGCGAGCGGCAATTCACGCGTTACGTCAACGAGGCCCAGTCGATGCCGGGATCGACCACCGACGCCCTGCACCGGATTCTGGAGAGCCGTTTCGATAACGTCATCCGTCGGCTCCGCTGGGCCACGACGATCTGGCAGGCCCGGCAGATGGTCTCGCACGGGCATTTCCTGGTTAACGGGCGCAAAGTGGACCTGCCGGCCTACCACGTCAAGCCCGGCGACGAAGTCACCGTCAAGCCCGCCAGCGAGCCGTTCATCCGTGCGGCTGTCGAGGCGGCCCGGAACGTGGAGAGCCGGACGCCCCCATGGCTGTCCGCCGATGCCGAGAACCTCAAGGCAAAGGTTCTACGTCTGCCGGAGCCCGGGGAGATTCGGATGCCTTTCGAGATCGACCTGGCCAAGATCATCGAACTCTACACACGTTAGAACCGGCCGGAAGCGGATGTCATCTCCAGGTGTGAGCAATTGGTGTATACCGATTTAAGCATATTGCCTATACGCCGGCCCGCGGGTATAATCATATCGTATGGCCCGACATGGCCACGAACTGCGGTCGTCCTGTGAGCCACACACGGAGGTTGAGAAATGGATGCGAAGCGCCAACACGTCTTGTGTCTGATTGCCGGTTTGTTGTTTGCGGCGGTACCGGTTCACGCCAAAGAAGTCATCGTTCAGGTGGAGAACATGGCGCCGGAGAACGGGGTATTCTTCGCCCCCGTCTGGGTCGGTTTCCATAACGGGACCTTCGACCTGTTCGATGCCGGCAAGCCCCTCCCGGCCGGCGGCGCCTTCGAACGACTGGTCGAGGACGGCGATCCGGAGACGCTGCAGGCTACCTTCCTGGCCGCCGCACGCGAGGGCGTCGGCGGATTCGTGGCAGCACCGCAGGGCTTCCCGGATGTCCCGGTCTTCGAGCCGGGCGAGGGCGGCAGCAAGACATTTGAGCTGCACCCTGCATCGAACCGCTATATGAGCTTCGCTACGATGATTCTGCCCTCGAATGATGCGTTCATCGCCAATGACGATCCCCGAATGATCGAGCTTTTCGACGCCACCGGCAAGTTCAAAGGCAAACAGGTCATCACGGTCCTCGGCGCGGACGTCTGGGACGCGGGGACGGAGTTGAACAATGAGAAGGACGCCGCCTTCCTCGATCAAAGCGATCCCGGTGCAGGGGTATCCACCGCCGAGCCGGTGAAACTGCACCCGGGCTTCATCGGGTCCCGCAACGATCCGGGCCTCAACGTCACGCCCATTATCCTCGGCGCACACCTGGGTGGCGATGTCTATCTCGATCGCATCGCCGCCGACTTCACTCAGCCCGATGCGGTGGTGGCTCAAATTACCATCATCCCCGAGCCTGCCGCTGTCGTCCTGCTGCTGGCCGGCAGCCTGGCCCTGTTCTGGAAAAGGCGCTAATACGGCCGGGGGCGCGTCCGGAATACGGCAGCAGATTCTCATTTCCTCTGGCTCACAATCATTTCAGTCGGAGGCCGCAGTGGACAGTCCGACAGCCCGGTGACAGGTCTCCCATATCCCGCACCCGTACGTCGTTGCGGACTCTCCAGCATATCGCTCAATTGTCCGGCCGAGTGTGTGCGATTGGCTCCTGTAGCCTGGGGTGGGCAAGGACGACACTTCGTGCAGTAGGGCGAGTGTCCCCACTCGCCTGAGAATGTCGTGCGGGGATACACGACCTGCAAAATGTCATCACACCCGGCCCAGTCGGGTGCGGCCGGTATACGGCGGCAGAGATCCTGCGGATGAGGAAGAATACGCAGAGGCCGTATTCTGTCATGTCGAGTCCCGAAGCCGCTTCGCGGCTGGTGTCAGGAAGAAAACAGGCCTCCAGTACGTTCTGTCTGTAAGCCACTATATTTGCAGTATTTAGGGCCATTTGTGCTGTTCCCGGTCAAACCTATTTTCTTAGGAGCGGAGCGCAGCGCGGTCGAGACATCTGGCCGTGAATTCAACGTGTCACTCATTCGCGGCCAGATTCCTCCGCTCCGGCCTTCGGCCTCCGGTCGAAATGACAGCGGCCGACAGCAATCCAGAATCCGCCGCCGTATGCCGACCGCACCCGGCCAAGGCGGAGCGTATCATTAAGGTGGCGTTTTCAGGGCGAGCCGATATACTCGGAGATGCAAAGGAACGTCTGCGGGCTCGACTCGCGGGACAGGGGAGAGCGACGGACAAGTCGATAGCGAGCCGCAACACTCGAGAAGGAGCCGGACATGCGACTATGGGCAGTGGCGTGGTGTCTGTGTGTGTCGAGCAGTATGCTGCTGGGAGCCGACGACCGGGCGGACCCGTCGAATGGGTCGGCGGCAATCGTCGAGACAGGCAAGATTCCGCTCTGTGACATGGGGATGAGCGAATATCAGGGGTTGCCGGGCGGGCTCTATCCCGATCGCGCCAACCATCCGCCGGCCGAGCATCAGGCCGCCGGGCTGAAGATCGCCACCGAGCGGATCCAACCGCTCGACAACGAGGGCCGGCCCGATCTTGACGGCAAAATCGTGATGATCTCCATCGGTATGTCCATCACGAATATGGAGTTCGCGGGCTCCGGCGGTCCGGATTTTATGCCGGGCTGTTTTAAGACGCGCATGGACATGGATCCGGCACGCAATCCCGCGCTGGTGATCGTGAACGGCGCCCAGGGTGGCCAGATGGCCGAACACTGGGTGGACCCCAACTTTCCCCCGTGGCGCGTGCTCGAGCAGAACCTCGCCGCCGCCGGGGTGACTCCTGCGCAGGTCCAGGTGGCGTGGGTCAAGCAGGCGGCCGCCCACGTGCGCGGCTGGCGGTTCGCGCCGCGCGTCGAGCAGACACGACAGGACTTCGAAGATATCGCCCGAGCCATCAAGACGCTCTTTCCCAACATTCGCATCGCGTATTACTCCACGCGGCGGTTCAGCACGGCCCGGAACGGGCTGAGCGTCGAGCCCGTCTGCTACGACGAAGCCTTTGCCGTGCGGGCGATGATCGAACGGCAAATCAACGGACAATCCCACTTGAACTACGACCCCGCGAAAGGCAAGGTCGTTGCACCCTGGCTGGCCTGGGGGCCCTACCTCTGGGCCGACGGCATCCATCCGCGCTCCGACGGCCTAGACTGGCGCGACTCCGGCGGCGGACATCCCAGCGTTGCGGCGGCCCACAAAGTGGCGGACATGCTGATCGCCTTCTGCAAGACCGACCCCACGGCAACGCCCTGGCTCCTCCGCGCCGACCCGCGCGGCCGGCCGCCGGACCCGGTTGAGGTGATTGCCAGCTCGACCAGCGGGCCGGCCCCGTTGAAAGTCGTTTTCGAAGCCGTCGCCGACGACGCGGACGGTCAGGTCGTCGAGACGGTGTGGTCCTTCGATGATGGGACGTTCGGGCACGACCCGACCGGCCGGCCAAATCATTACAACGTCCGCACGGCCACCAAGACATTCTTCACACCCGGCCGGTACAACGTCTGCCTGACCGCTATCGACGACCAGGGCAATGCCGTCCATCGCACGATTCCCATAACGGTCGGCCCGCCCAGCGGCGATCAGCCGCCGACGGCCCGGTTCACGGCTGACCCGGAGAAGGGCGCCATCCCACTCAGAATTATCTTCGATGCCTCGGATTCGACAGACGACAGCGGGATCGTCTCATACGTATGGGACTTCGACGACGGCGCCTTCGCCGAAGGGCCGCACGTCGCGCACACCTACAACGGCGTCGGCCGGTGGAACGTGAAGCTGAGCATCACCGACGACGGCGGCAACACCGCACTCGTCACCCATCCGATTACGGCGATCGACCCGAATCACAACGAACCGCCCACCGCCCGATTCACGCTCGACACCCCGGTGGGCGCAGCGCCGCTCACCATTACCGTAGACTCGGATCCATCATACGACCTGGAGGGTCTCATTGTCCTGCACGAATGGGATTTCGGCGACGGGACGTCATTCTCCGGCACCCTGGACGATCTGGGCAGCGGCGCCGCGGTCAGCCACACCTACACGCAGCCGGGAACCTACGTGCTCCAGCTCACCGTCACGGATGAGCAGGGCGCAACCGGCACGGCCCGTGCGAACATCACGGTCCTGCCGGGCCACACGCGTCCGCCACGGAGCCTGGGCAATCGAAAACCAGGGTGAGCGGGACGCCGGCGAAGCGGGTCACCAACAATGAACCTTGCCGCGGAGGTCCCGGCCCTGCCGCAAGGCGTGCTCTGCGGCCTGCCTCTCGAAACCGAGCAGATTGATCTGTTTATCAATCGTATTGACAAAAATCGCCTCGATGTTGTTGAGGCCGGGCTGCGTGACATTGACCGCGTGGACGCCGGACATTTGGGCGACTCGGTCGATGAAATGGTCGCCCCGGCCGCAGAAGTGAATCCCGCCTCCGTCGAACTCGTCGAGCAGCCGCTGGTCGTAAGGTCGAACAAATTCATCGAACATCGCCGGTGGCAGATTCGTCGCGGTATCATCCCGCAGCATAATGCTGCCGCGGTGCAACATCGACCAGTGCACGGCGTACCCGCGTCGCTCGTCGCTCGTCCTTCGTCCCTCGAAGGGATCTGTCACCGGCGCTCCTGTCCGAGTGACGAGCGACGAGTGGCGGGCGACGAATTCATCCCACCGCGTCATGAAGCGAATGTACGTTTCCGTGATCAGCGAGAGGAAATCCTTGATCAAATCGGGCTGGTCGTACAGGTCCACGTAGAGCGAGCCGCCCCAGAGCATTTCGCACACGTTCATCGGTCCCTGCAAGTCGGGATGATAGATGTAAACGTATTTCGAGACCCTGGGATAATCCGCGAAGAGCTCCCGGTAGTAATGCCCCATCTCAAAAACGATGGTGCCCTGGCCCGTGCTCAGGTCGGGTACGCCCCGGTCCAACAACCGCCTGATGGTCGCGGCGCCGCCCGCGAGCGGACGGCAGGCCGGCAGCGTGTCCAGATCCTTCTCCATCAAAAACAGCTCGGCCCCGAACAGCGAGGACAGAATGGCCGTGCCGTAGTTGCAGCGGACGGCCGGCAACGCCCCGCTGCCCTCCGCCAGCGCCTTCGAGCACGACTCCAACTGCTGCAGCGCCATCGCCTCGAAATCCTCGAGCGCGTCGTTGACGAGCACGTGAGACCACGTGATTGACGGCGGCGCCGGCCCGGGTCGCTTCGGCGAAAAGAGGCCCTCTGTCAGTCCGCCCGCTGCGAAGACCTGCCACTGCTCGAACAAATCCTCTTCGACCCGCGGGTCGAGTCTTTGCTCCAAGTCTTCCAGATACCTCTCAATCATCAAGTCACCCTGCATACGATTGCCGAAGCGGCAAGCCGATGGTATCATCCTGTGCGCTTTCTGCGGAATCAACCGCAAATTTGTGAGAAAGGGGCTGTGATGAGCCGGAGACCGCTCTTCGCGCGCGTGCTGTTCGTTCTGTGCCTGAATCTCCACCCCGTCCAAGCTGAGGGACCGCGGACTCTCGACATCTACTTCCTCGACATGGTCGGCGGCGGCTCGACTTTGATCGTCACGCCGCTGGGCGAGTCGGTCCTGATCGACACCGGCTCGCTGCGCCCGGAGCATCGCGACGCCGACCGGATCCTGCGGGCGTGCGAAGACGCCGGACTCAAGCAGATCGACTTCCTCGTCACCACGCACTTCCACTCGGACCATTTCGGGGCGATCCTGGAGGTCGCGCAGAGAATTCCGGTCAAGCGCTTCCTCGACAAAGGGACCTATGCCCCCGCCGGCGACGGGGACAACCGGTGGTCTAAGGACCTCTACGCGCTCTACGAGCAGGCAACGAAAGGAAACGTCGCACCCGTCCGGGCGGGCGATGATATCCCGCTCAAGAACGATCCGGCCAGCAAGCTGCCCCGAATCAGACTGCATTGCGTGGCCGCCGAGAAGAAAGTTGAGAGCTTCGAGGGCGACGTGGACGCCCCGGTTGACGGTTTCAGAATGGAACGGGCCGACAGTACGGACAACGCCCGCAGCATCGCCCTGCTCCTGACCTACGGCCCCTTCAAGTTCTTTGCCGGCGGCGACATCACGTGGAACGTCGAGCACCATCTCGTCCATCCGGTCAATCGCATCGGCAAGGTAGACCTGTACCAGGTGACGCATCACGGTCTGGACCTGAGCAACAACACGCTGCTGCTCCGGGCCCTCAGCCCCACGGTCGCCGTGGCGATGAACGGCCCGCGCAAGGGCATCCAGCCGCGAACCTTCCAGGACCTGACCGCCCTGCCGGGCCTTCAGGCCCTCTACCAGATCCACTACAACACCCGATACGGCGACGCCGGCAATACGAAGCCGGAATTCATCGCCAACCCGAAGGACAATCCTGACAAGGGCGAATTCATCAAGGCCTCCGTCCGCCCCGGCAAAGCTATCTTCACCATCCAAGTCGGCCCCACTGGCGAAAAGCGTATATATCCTGTGCAGTCCCGGAATTGATTTCCCCGTGGAATAGACAGATACATATGGACTTGGGAGCGATTTTTCATTGATTGGAGGTGTCTTATGGCAAAGATGATGACTGCCGCAATTGTGATCCTGTGGGGCGCCGCCTGTGCCAGCGGCTTCGACTTGCCGGAGTTTCCGTTCCTCTGCACGGGAGGCCAGGCCACGATCCAGGTTTCGCCCGACATCGCAACGATCTCGTTCTACATCAGCCATTCAGACGCCAACTCGGTCAAGGGCCTGGAGGCACTCAGAGAAAAATCACGTGACATCGTTGACCTCATGAGGGAATTCAGTATCGCTCGGGAGGACGGCAAGGCGTCGGATATTAGGAAGCATGAGGTCTACGAAGACGGCACCATCATGCAGCCGGGAGAGGTCATCGGCTATGGATTCAGCAGGCAGTTTACTTTTCGCCTGCAGAACCTGGATTCCTGTAGGAAGATCACACAGAAACTGCTGGAGATCAACCACGTCACGGGCGTCAATACTGAATTCGGCGTGATAGACCGCAAGGCGAAGGAAGATGAATTGATGCAGCAAGCGATCGCGAACGCGCATCAGAGGGCCCAGGACATAGCCAGGGGAGCGGGCGCGAAGGTAGTCAACGTGTACGCTCTATCCGAGGTGGACATGAGGACCCTGGAAAGGCATTTCCTCAATCCTTCTGTGGAGCCCCGTGGAGTGATAACAGCCGGGCGCAGCCGGGCGAACGCCCGGGC
>CAYFUB010000773.1:0-12708 GCA_964346195.1 uncultured Pirellulales bacterium | reverse complement strand
GGCGGTAGGCACGCCGAGGCACCCCTCTTAAGGTAGTAGACGATGTCAGACATCGGGATTAACCGGAAAAGCCTCGATAGGAGCCCGAAATCACTGGTCAAAGCACATAGGCGTGAGTCCTCCGGATGCTCCTGGTGGCACGTGATTTCTCGTAACTATCCCATGGTCAAAGACTTATAAACCGCCTTGATAAGGGGCAGTACGCCGACGCCTTGGTGCTCCCATCTCGCTCCGTGTCATCCATCATCCAGCCTGAGAGAGCTGCCTCGTCCTTGGGGAACGTCGGTCGATAGGTGGCAATGAATATCGCAACTGATGCTGGCATGAATGGCTGCTTGACAAGAAAGCAGTGGTAGATTATCTTGACGGGGAGCACCGGGACAGATTATGCGTCCGTCCTCAGAGACACGGATGTGGAGATTGGCATGAAACGGTTCGTACGAGAGGAATCGTCGCGGAGTCTGTATTGAACGCCCGTGGGCTGCGGTCCGTTCGCAGAGGAACGTCACAGCACGATTGAATGAGGTGGGAAAATGATCCTGAATGGGCATCTTTTTAACATCATCGCTCTGGGAGTGGTCGTCTGTTCTGGATATGCGAACAGTGATACACCAGTGCTGATCGGACCCTATGCGGTCAGCGGCTCTGGAGAATTTCTCTTTTGTGGAGTGAAGAGAGGCGGCGACGACCGGCGATATGTGATCGTGCCGCTCAGAGATAGTCGCCGGGGGTCTCAGGTCTTGACATTTGCAGGCACGGACAGGTGCCTTGGCGCGGCGTGGAGACCGGGAACACACCCGGAAGAGCTGTTGTTCGTCACGGGAGGCGAATCCCAGGCAATCAAGAGGTTCCGCATGTCGAGCGCCGGTGTCCAGGAGATATCCTCGCATCGTGTGGACCCGAACCTTTTCGTGACGCTGCGACCCGATTGTTGGAACCCAAAGGGCACTGTTTTTGCACTAAGGGTGGACCAGTCCGGGAACGGTGCCAGTCCTCACGGACTTCTTGGGTTCTCCAAGGACAACGGCAAGACCATACGTCTTTCGGCCACTCGTATGCCTGGCCACATGGTGTGGGTGGACGACTCCACTTTGTACATGACCAACGTCATAGACGTTGATGAGACAACTGAGTATAAGCTGGAGGTGGACGGCCTGGTCATGCCGATGTACGAGGTCTATATCGAGACGATCTCGAAGGCACAAGTGAATGTCGATAGCCTGTCAGTGACGACACATCAGATCCTGCAGGACAAGAACATCACTCTCGCTTCAGGAAATCTCCACGGCTCCTTCCTGCATTCAAAGGGAGGCGAGCTCTTCCGCGACGGTAAGACCTTTGTCGTTCTGCCGGAGAGGATCGACCACGCACGTGCTGACGGGGATTACGTAGTGGCCGTCTCTGCAGATAAGCGGAGTCTATTCACAATCGATGCTGGCGGCAAAGTCATAAGCCGACAGAAGATGCGTGAAGACTCGGACGGCATCGGAGTCTCGGCAGAAACTCAATCAGCCTATTTGACTTCTTCGTCCCCGGAGGACCGTGTGAGGATATGCGCCTATGATTTCCTGGGCAAGAGCGTAGAGACCGTCGTCGAAGCGGGTAGTCTCTGGGGGGCAGACAAGGAGGGCGATTCCGGGGTCAGGCAGTGAGACAAGTCTGAGCGAGATATGCCATTTCCGTGGCATGAATATCTCTAGAGATGCCAGGGACAGCCTCGGAGTTGAGCACTAGCAGTCTGTGCTGCAGGTGGCCGCCGAATATAGGGACTTGGGGCGCGCCGAGACGATTCTCGAATTGACCATGTGCTGGACGAGAGCTTGAGCACTACTATGGCATACCGCGGCAAGACACGTAGACAGCGAGTGGTCAAAGACCACGACGGAACGACTCCCGAAGAGACGCCGAGCGTCTTCGAGAGGCGTTTCTGGCTATTTGTGGCAGGCGTGATTCTCGTCTCGATGATAACGTGTGTGTTCGATTTCACACTCGTCCCGCCGATCTACAATACGATCCAGGTCACGCAACCATTCTGTGGCCTGCATAGCTGGCACGAGGCTGACCGTGCCTGGGCGGCCCGCAACCATGTCAAGTACGGTCTGGCTTACACGAAGGGGTTCCGTACCCTCATGGTTGCCGACCCGCCGCGGTCAGATCGCCCTCGGGGCTGCTCAGATGGCTGAGCAGGCGTTTGACCCGATAGAACCGATCCGAGCAGTCGTCGCGCACCCAGCGGCTCAGATCCATCACCACCAGCGAGCCGGAGAACAGGATGCCGCGGAGCACCTGGGGGAGGAAACGCTTTCGCGGCTTATCCACGGCCTCCAACATCGGCGCGACGAACTCGCCCAACAACCTCTGCGTATGACGAATCAGTAAATCTTTTCGCATCATTTTCAGGCCTCCTTGTGCTTGCCTGGTTGGTTCTTCGCAAAAAACCTTTCTGCAGGCCCAAGGAGGCTCTTCGTTCGACACCCTTCCAAAACTGGTAATCGCGTGAATGAGTCTGTGGAGAAATCCCGGCAGGGAGTATATGATACGTCTTGTGTTTGACAGCCGGTAACAGTGTCCTGTGGGCCATTCGGGGACTCTCTATGTGGGAAAGAGTATGCCACTTCTTTCGGCGGCACACGGAGCCTGAAGATCCCTTGATCGAGTTTGAAGAGGGTCTGTTGCTCATCGTCGATGCGGAGCAGCTCGCGAACAATCTGCGCAGCAAGTTGCGGCGGTCCCTCGGGGTCGAAGACACGCTCGTCTATCTGGCAGATGTCGGAGGGGCCGTGAGAGGATTCTCTCCCCTCGGCGAGCCGGGGCCGAAGAGCCCGGGGCGGGGTGCCGGGGAGCGTACCTCCGAGCCTCTGCCAGGCATTCCGACGGACAGCAGAATAGTGGGTTGGTTCAGGGCCAATCAGGAGATACTGCTGCTCAACAATAGAGACGCGGCGCTGGCGCATCTGCACGACGAACCAGGCCCGTTTGTGACCTATAGAAGCGCGGTACTGGAGTATCTGCATGACGACCTGGGTCCATTTGTAACTTGTGGAATGGACCTCGTTTTGCCGCTGCTGTCCATGGAGCGTCTGATCGGCTTGGTCTTCGTGCGGCTCGGTCAGACGGTCCTGGGCAAATCGCAACTTCTGGGCCTGCAACTCTTAAGCAAGCAAGCAGGTTTGGCTTTTGGGAATGCCCTCCTCTTCAGGGAGCGGCTGCGTCAGAACGAGCGGATGTATCGCGCGGAGCAGTTGGCCACGATAGGGCAGTTTGCCGCCGGCATCGCGCATGAATTGCGCAACCCGCTCACAGCGATCCGCAGCACGATCCAGTTCCTGGCCAGCGAATTCGCCGACGGGTCGGAGCAACAGAAACTGGCGCAAATCACACTCGAAGAGGTGGATCGAGTCAATGGTATCGTGGGCAACCTCCTGTCCCTGGCGCAGCCGGTGGAAAGCCGGCCCGTGGCGCTGGATCTCGCCCAAGAAGTCGGGAAATGTCTTGCGTTCATTGAGGCAAGGGCCCGCGGCCAAAATGTGCAGCTCCAGGTCGCCTGCGACGAACGGTTGCCAAAACTGGTCGTCGACCCGATGGAACTGCGACAAGTGCTTCTCAACCTTATCGGAAACGGCCTGCAGGCAATGCCCACAGGAGGGGCGTTGCGCCTTCGGGTCCTCCGACTGCCTTCTTCCGCCTGGGGGCCGCGGCCCGAAGGTGTGTCCCGGGCGTTCGGACGCGGAGTCTTGATGGAGGTCGCGGACCAGGGACCGGGGATACCCCGCGAATTGCGGGAGAGAGTCTTTGAGCCCTTCTTCACCACCAAGGCCGGCGGGACCGGTCTGGGGCTGGCCATCTGCCGGAGTATTGTGAAACGGTACGACGGTGAGATCTGGGTCGAAGAGGCCGAGGGAGGCGGCACCTGTGTGAAAGTCATCCTCCACGCCGAGTGAACTCTCGCCGAAGGCATATGATCCAGGAGCGTGATTTCTGTTTCGAGCACTCTGATGAGAAAACCAAAGGTGTTAATCGTCGATGATGAAGCGGGCATCCGATCGATCCTCGCGGCGCTGCTAACCCAGCACGGCTATGAGGTCCAGGTCTGTCCGTCCGGGGAATCGTGCCTGGACATCTATCCGAAGTTCCTGCCGGAGGCGGTTCTGCTCGACTTGAGAATGCCGGGTATGGATGGGCTGAAGGTGATTGAGGAACTGGCCCGGCAATTTCGGGCGGACTGCAAGACCATCATCATGACGGCCCACGGGGAGGTGCGGTCCGCCGTCGAGGCCATGAAGCGAGGAGCGTTCGACTACCTGGAAAAGCCGTTCGACAACGACGAATTAGTGGCCCTCCTGGCGCGGGCCGTGGAAATGGTGATCCTGTCGCGGCGTGTCCGGCAGTTGGAGAGCCAGCTCGAGGAAGTCTACGGGTTCGACAACATCATCGGCGCCTCGGACCGGATGAAATCCACGTTCGCGCTGATGCGGCGGTTTGCCGCCACGGACGGGACGGTCCTGGTGTGCGGCGAAAGCGGGACCGGGAAGGAACTGATCGTGCGCGCGATTCACCAGGCGAGCCGGCGCCGGTCCGGCCCCTTCGTCGTGGTCAACTGCGGCGCGATCCCGTCCAGCCTGATCGAAAGTGAATTCTTCGGCCACGAAGCGGGGGCGTTTACCGGTGCGACGGGATTGCGGCACGGAAAATTCGAAGAGGCGGACGGCGGCACTCTCTTTCTCGATGAAGTCGGCGAACTGACGCTCGACGCGCAGGTGAAGCTCTTGCGCGTGATTGAGGAGGGGAGCTTCTGCCGGGTCGGCGGTAACAATTCGGTTAAGGTGGATGTACGTGTGGTGGCGGCGACCAACCGGGATCTGGCCGGCATGACCAAGAATGGTCAATTCCGGGAAGACCTGTTCTGGCGTCTGCACGTCTTGAGCCTGACCGTCTGCCCCTTACGCGAGCGTTTGGAGGACATCCCGTTGCTCGTGGAGCATTTCGTCGGGAGGTATGCCACGTCATTCGGCATCCAGCCGCCGGCGGTCGGGCCGCAGACGATGCAGTTACTGCAGCGCTATGCCTGGCCCGGCAATGTGAGGGAGCTGCAGAATTGCATATACAGCGCTATGATCGTCTCCGAGCGGGGTTCCATTGAGCCGATCAGCTTACCGGAACGCATCGCCAAGGGTGGGTCACGAATCGCCCAAGAGCCGCTGCCCGCCGGTCTGTCGTCCCTGGCGCAGACGGTGGCCCAAGCGACAGAAAAGGCGGAGAAGGCGGCGATCCAGGAAATGCTCCTGAAGGCGGGCGGCAATCGCGAAAAGGCGGCCGAACTGCTGGGCATCGGCCGCACGACCCTGTACCGCAAGCTCAAGCAGTACGGTATCGACTGAGGCCTCGCCACTGTTCCGTTCGTGGTACGCCGTTTCACGGATGGAACACTGGTACCGAGTTTGGAACACAGCCTCACGGATTCCGACATTCCGTAACTCCCCTGCTACAAAGATCTTAACAACTCCGCCATGCTCGTCCTCGGCTTGGCACCGTGTTTGCTAAGGCATCTTACGAAGACCCTTGGCGATGCCGTGGCGGATTGTCCCTCCGGCGGGGGTATCCGCCCACGCCCATCGGGTCCGCCGACTAGGCGGCATTGGACTGCGCTGGACGGGAACGATGTGCTACGCGGAACGAGTTCTTAAGGCGGACAAAAAGACAGTCGTCAGCGTGAGGCAGCCAATGACTTCCACATGGCTTCCTCTGGCGTCGATCGTGCTCGTGTTCTCCTGCTCATCTTGCCGGTCTCCGGAATTCGGCGTGTCGCAGAGGCTCGGTCCTGAGCTCAGTCGTGTGGAGCAGCGCCTCGGCGAGGAATCCCGGGGCGGTGCCTCCGAACCGAACTCCCTCGCCTTCCAGCGAGCCATCGGCGAGGCGCCGGCCCGGGAGGTCGCGCCGCGAAAACAGGTGGCCGAACGCGTGCTGACGTTGGGCGAGTGCCTTCAGCTCGCCTTCACGCAGAACAACGAGATCAAGCAGGCGAGGGAGCGGATTCTCGGCGTCGGCGGCAGTAAGATCATCGCCAACTCGCGATTCCTGCCCGCCGTGGAGCTGATCAACCAGTACGAGCGTACTCAGACCTTCGAGGCGCCCGATGGATCGGCGGAGGCTTACGCGTTCGGCGCCAAGATCACTCAGCGACTATTGGAATACGGCAAGGACAACCCGATCGATGTGAGATTGCGAGCGGAGCAGCGCGACGCCCTGTTCACCTATGAGAACAAGGTGGCGGACGTCTTCTCTCAGGTCCGCCGGGCCTTCCTGCTGATCAAGTTGAAGGAGCGGCAGATTGCGGCACGACAGGAGTTGCTGGAGCAGTTCGAAAAGCAGTACGAAGTGAAGCAGCAACGGCTCGCGGCCGGCAATCTCAGCGTCAAGATCGAGGTCTTGACGGCCCACTTGAATGTCCTTAACGAGCAGAGCCGGATCAACACGCTCGACCGCGAGAGGTTCAACCGGATCATGGAATTGATGCGCTTGATCGGCATGCCCGTGAGCGCGGATCAGGTCAAGCTGGTGGGCCGGATGGACAGCTTCGGGCTGGGGCAATTTGACCTGGAGCCGATGGTCCGGTTGGCCCTGGCCCAGAGCAGCGACGTGGCACTGGCGGAGGCCATCGTGGCGGAAGGGACGCGCTCGCTCGACCAGATTCGCTTCGAGTACTGGCCCGACCTGCGCTTCACCAGCGGCTACCAGGATCACAACGGCAGCGCTGGCGCCGCGATCTCCAATCAGAACGACACCTGGGGCCTCGACGTCATCGGCCAGCCGCGCCTGCCCAACTCCGGAGACACACAGGGACGCGGACTGGGCCTGTTCGGCGATGAAGTCTCTCTGGGCGGGCCGGACCCGGGCTGGTTTGCCGGGATGCAAGTACGACTCCCCCTCGCCGACGGAAGGTTCCGCCAGGGCGAGAAGATCGAGGCCAGGGCCTTTCTCAACAGCGTCAAGGCCGCGCTGGCCGATCAAAAAGACCTGGTCGAACTGAGGGTGCGGCAAAGCTACAAATTCCTGGCGGAGCAGAGCTTCGAGGTCGACCTGGCCCAGGAAAACGTCAATATCGAGCGGGAGCGGTTCCAGATTCAGGAGGAGCTCCGGAACGTCGGCAAGATCACCGACGATCAGTTGGAGACCTTCCGACGAACGTTCTTCGCCGCTCAAGATGACCTGTTCCGCGCGCAGGAAAGCCTGATCCAGCGGCAGGAAGATTTGCGTCTGGCGATACGGCACTTCAAATGAAACGAGGTTGAGGGCATATGAGGGGATACACCAGGGTGCATTGGGGAAAAGCGGCTACGGAACCAGGTGGCGGCGGCAAGGCCGAGGGCTGCGCCGACGGCGCGCGGAGAGACTATCGGCAAGCTGACGCCTGGCGCTGCCACCCACGAGCCACTTGCCTGTCATGCCTCTTCACGGCTGCATGGGTGGTGGTTGCACTGGCTCAGGCCTCGCGGACGCTGGCGGCGGGCGTGCAGAGCAGCGAACCCAATCTACCGGTGGCCGCGGAGGAGGCAACCAAGACCCGTACGCAACTGCTCAACGAGCTGAGTCTCCGCACGGCCCAAGTCGATCTTGAGCACGCCAAGGAGGCCTACGACCGGTACGAGGCCGAGCACAAGGAGGCCCAGGTCCTCTTCCAGAAGGGAATTATGTCCCGCAAGGAGCTGGATCAGGCAATCTCCGCCTACGCGCAGGCGGCGCAGGCGCTGAAGCAGGCGGAGATCCTGCTGGAGAAGACGAAACTCGGCTTCCTGGACAACGCCACCCACATCACGATCCTGGAGGCCAAGAAGTACTACGATAACGAAGGTCGACGCATGCTCGATCTGGTGCTGAAGAATACCTCGAACCTGAGGCAGGCGGAGTCCGCGCTGATCCCGGCGGATCCGAATCTGCAGGTGGGGCTGACGCGGCAAAACCACAATCAGATTCAGGCTCTGCTGAACATTGAGAACATCATCGTCGCGATCGTCAACAATGGCAGCAGCATCGGCAAGCCCTACGAGCAAATCGTTTCTGTGCTGCCGTACGGCCAAAAAGAAACGCTGCACTTCGAGTTGTTGGCGGACGCTGAGGAGGCCGGGGTCAGGCTGGAATACCTGGGCCAGAGGATCACCGAAAACATTCACCTCGAAAAGGAATCGCTCCAGAAGATACCCACGGTTGTCCCTGCCCAGACCTCTCAGGAGGGACAGCTCGGCACGTCCATTAGTTATCAGCTTGATCTTGAAATGCTGGTGACCAGCGACAGTAGTTTCTCTTTGCTGTTAACGAATCTGCCGCCGCAGCTCCTCTACTCGTTCGTAGATTCAGGCGGCGCCCGCATTACCAGCCTCCGATTCACCGAATTGGTCAGCAAGTTCAATCTCATGCTGCAAATCTCTATACCGGAAAAGCTGGACGTGGGGATGATTGACAAGACGATCAACTTCCAGGCCTGGGTGGTCACGACCGAACAGGCGGAGATGCTCAATGAGCTAAAAAAGGAGTTTGCTAATCAGGAAATACCTGTCGAGCGGTTTGCCGAGATCGATGCCGGCCGTGTAGACTTGGCTCTGATCCCCAAAGGAACCGGCCGGCTGGAGATCGTGATAAACAACCTTTTCAAGGAGATCAAACTGGAGCAGGACGCGGACATCGAACCCGACTTGAACAACTACGGCACTTTGACGTTGTTCCACATCATTCCTGAACTAACGCTGCCATTGGACTGGACGGCTACAATCTCGCCGGATACGATCGAAAAACTCGCGCCCAACGAAAAAACGCGCGTGAGGATACACCTCACTCCAGGACCGGACGTCGGTGTGGGTCAATATGAGATCGTGATCAAAGCAAAAGGCCAAAGCGGCGGCGAGCAAGTGGAGGCCTTGGAAAGACGATTCAATCTCCGCGTCAATGCCAGGACAAATATTACCGCCACGCTGATATTGGTGGTGGGGCTGGTTGTCTTGATAACCGGCATAGTGTTCGTGGGTGTGAGACTCAGCAGAAGATAGAAGGTTGTTTATGGAAACACAATGATCTGCGAGGATAAGAAGCCATGAAACGAAAAACAGCATTGCTTTACGTTCTGATTGGGATTCTCCTTGTCGGCCTCTGCTTCGTGGCGAAAAATCGAATAGCGCGGCGGAACATTACGATCGTGCCCGGCGTACGCGTGGGTGAATTCAAACTTGGCATGAGCAAAGACGATGTGCTGAAGAAGCTGGGAAAGCCAACAGACGTCTTTTGGGGGGGAGCGAAGTACACGCTCGACAATCTTCCGAAACGCTACTACATGCTCTTTGGCAATGACCTTTCTTTTTTCATCGATGATGATAGCGTCAAGGGGATCACCGTGTGTGGCCCTCCATACAAATTCGCCAACGGCCTGGGAGTGGGTATTTCGCAGGACCAGATCAAACAGGCCTTTGGTAATGTCCAGCTTGACGAACAAGGGTCTCTCGTCTACAAGGAGAAAGGTCTGGGGTTCGGATTCAGCAAAGAGGATGGAACGGCGAATCAAATCAGCGTGATCCCCAAGGTGATAATGCTCAGTGCGCAACCACCGGGGCCAATTACGTTTCCGAAAATAGATCGCAGGCCAAAGCCGTATCGTTGGGCATGGGGTGAAATGATATCTCTTCCGAAATACGATCCCAATTCGGATAATCCATCCCAGGCAGATTTGCGGGGTAGAGATTTGTCGATGCTAGATCTACGCAATTCTATCGAGAATCTCATGTATGCAGACTTCGATGATAGGACGGTCTGGCCGGCAAACGATATGACGCCCAACGGCTTCAACTGGCAAAAACTCATGGAGCTGGGAAAGAATCCGGGCCTGGGCGTTCGCACCCTTCACGACAGGGGTATTACGGGAAAAGGCGTGGGCGTTGCGATCATAGACCAGCCGCTCTTAACCGAGCACCAAGAATATGCCGACCGTTTACGGCTATATGAGGAGAATAACATTAGAGATCGAGACGCCGCATCAATGCATGGCGCAGTGGTTGCTTCCATCGCTGTTGGCAAGACCGTCGGAGTGGTGCCTGATGCGGATCTGTACTACATTGCTACAAGGGATATGTCCAGGGATGGTGATCGTCAGTATAATTTCGTTTTCAGTGCACAGGCAATTCAACGAATTTTAGAGATCAATCGCCAGTTGCCCGCGGGTCGAAAGATCCGAGTTGTTTCAATGTCGATAGGCTGGTCACCATCGCAGAAGGGTTATGATGAAATCACCACAGCATGTGAAGAGGCTAAAGCTGAGGGTATTTTCATTGTGTCCCGCTGTATCGATCAAGTCTATGGTTTTCAATTTCAAGGTCTTGGCCGGCAGCCTCTGGCCGATCCCGATCTATTCGAATCATACGAACCCGGACTGTGGTGGGCAAGGGACTTCTATGAGTCTGCGCCATCGGAAGAACCTGACCATCTGCTCGTTCCGATGGATTCACGAACGACAGCCAGCTTTACTGGTGGCGATGAATACGCTTTCTATCGTCAAGGGCGTGCGAGTTCGTGTCCGCCCTACATCGCCGGCGTCTACGCTCTGGCCGCACAGGTGAAGCCCGAAATCACTCCCGAGAAGTTCTGGGACTTGGCGGTGAAGACCGGCCGAACGATTGAGCTTGAACATGAAGGAGAAAAACGTCCCTTCGGACCAATCATTGACCCTGTTGCGCTTATCGGTACTTTGCAGAAAGGATGAGGTTGTGGAAACAGGGACGCATCCTATATCCACTGCAAAGATGGATTGTGTCCTGCTGTAAGTAAATAACCGGCATAGTATTATTGGGTGTCAGACCGAGCCGGAGACAAACTACAGGAGATCATAAAATGATCTGGAAGATTGCTACAAAGGAGATGCGGCAGAATCTGCTGAGCTACAAGTTTTCGATCATAACTATTCTCTCCACGGTATTGATTCTCCTGAGCATATTCATTATGTACCGCGATTTCTGTCTGGCCCGGGAAAATCACGAAGTCCTGCGGAAGGAATCCAAAGGTCATTCTGAAGTGATTCCACCGACACCGTTAGGCATTTTCGCAAAGGGTCTGGACGACAATCTGTGCCGCCCCTGGGAATTCGCACCAGTAGGAGTCGAGATCACCAGCGCAAAGCAGAAGTCGCTGAACGACCTGTTCAAGCTCTTCGCGGCACCGGACCTGCTTTATATCATCAAGGTCATACTGTCGCTTTGCGCCATGCTGTTTGCCTTCGATATGGTTTCCGGCGAGAAAGAGACGGGGACACTGCGTCAATCGCTGAGCAACGGCCTGAAAAGGCCGATTATGATTATCGGCAAATGGATCGGCGGCTTTACCAGCTTCATCCTGCCTTTCCTCGTATCAGTACTTATCGGTACGATTCTCGTAACCTCGTCACCACTGGTAGAGATGAATCCCCAGGATTGGGCAAAGCTGGGGCTATTCATCCTGAGCGGCGTGGTCTATTTGGCCGCTTTCTTCTCGCTGGGGCTGTTGATCTCGTGCCTTACACATCGCTCTTCCACCTCTTTGGTCATTTCTTTGTTTGTCTGGACTATTCTTGTGTTTCTCATTCCGAACCTTGGCAATATTCTGGCCCGTCAATTTGTCCCCGTTCCGACGGTCCAGCAGCTTGAGCTGAAACGTAAACAAATCATGGAAAAGTTTCGGCCCGAGATAAATGAGTTAAAACGGATTCCTGAAGATCGACCCGAGTACAAGACGCGTGGGGAAGCACTTTTACGCCGCATGTTTGCAGACAGCGATAAATTAGACGAAAATTATCGCAACCGCTTCAATAGCCTGGTGAAAGTATCTCAAAATATCACCCGATTTTCCCCGGCTCCTGCGTTTACCTTCCTGGCGACCGACATTATGGGAACGGGTATCGCGGAAGAACGAAGGTTGAAAAGCGCGGTTCAGAGCTACAAGAACATGATAATTCACCTTTATTTTGATGAGAATGTTGATGAAGACAACATGCCGGGTTTTCATTATGGACGCAGCTCGGTCAAAGAGATTCTAAGCCAGGAAAGCCTGCGTAATTCCTTAGTTCTCATTTTGCTAAACGTACTGTTCCTTACAGGGGCGTATGTGGTTTTCCTGAGGTACGATGTACGCTGATTTTATACACAGGAGACGGTTATGCTCAAGAAAATCATTGCAAGGGTAAACGAGTACCTCGAAGGCGACCTTAATCTGCAGCCGCTCAAGGCAATTTTTACGCGAGTGCCTGAGAAGACCATTGGTGACCTACCGTTGCTCAAGACAATTATCGCCAGAGAGCTGCTGAATAACATCCTCAATCTGCGCTTCATGATTGGCCTTGTTTTCTGCCTCGTAGTCACCATCGCCTGTATTATGATTCTGGCCCATGATTACCAGCGGGAGATGAAGGACTACAACACCAGGGTGAACTTGCAGGAGGAAATGCTGGGCAAGGCTCCTGCCAATGCCTATCGAATGTCACAGATGTTTCACCCGCAGAAGCCGCCTGAACGGTTTCGGCTGCTAATCGTTGGCATTCCGGCTAATGAAAGTGTGGGGTCTTTTGATGAAGATCCGCTTCCAGTGCTTTTCCCCCCTCTCGACTTCTTATTCATCGTGACGATTATTATGAGCTTGCTGGCGGTTCTTTTCTCTCACGACGCCATAGCCGGAGAACGGCAGACGGGCACCCTCAGATTGATG
>CAYFUB010000772.1:0-1626 GCA_964346195.1 uncultured Pirellulales bacterium | reverse complement strand
GCCATTCGGGCTCAAGTACGTGGAAATCGGCAATGAGAACGCGCAGCGGGCCTACGAAGAGCGATACCGATTCGTGTACGAGGCCATGAAGGCGAGATACCCGGACCTGGTCTACCTCGCCGACCTCTCCTACTATCGCATGCCCCCCGGGCTCTACGACATCGCGGACCGGCACTACTACAACAATCCCGCGTGGTTCATGAACCGCTTCCACGAATACGACGACCGCGACCGCAGTCTGGTCCCACTGTATCTGGGCGAAGTGGCCGTGACCTCGCAGGACGGGGGCCCTTATCGCGGCAATCTCCGGGCGGCGCTGGCCGAGGGCGTGTTCCTGATGGGCTGCGAGCGTAACGCCGACGTGGTCCGCATGGTCTCCTACGCGCCGTTGCTCGCGCACGTCGACGGACGGACCTGGAACTGGCACGGCATGATCTACCACGACGGCACGCGTGTCTTCGGCACAGCGTCCTACTATCTCTGGAAGCTCTTCGGACTGAATCGGCCCAGTCATACCATCCAGACCGACGTGACGCTCGCAGCGACAACGCCGCCCGCCATCACGGGGGCCATCGGCGTAGGCACCTGGAACACCTCGGCCGAGTTCAAAGACATCAGAGTTGTCGCGCAGTCTCGGGGTGGCAGCGTCAAGGCCGAAGGCCTTGGCGATGGTGTCTCGCAATCGCAAGACCGCCCCCAAGCTGCGCCTGAGGGTGACACCCGGAGGAGTGTCATATTGTTTGAGGCGGATTTCTCGAAAGATGCAACAGGTTGGCAGCCGGATGGGGGCCGATGGACCGTGGAAAACGGAGCGTATCGCCAGAATCGGCGGGCCGTGGGCCTCAGTTATCTGGGCGACGAGAGCTGGTCCGATTATACACTGACGCTCAAGGCGCGCAAGCTGGGCGGCGCGGAAGGTTTCCTGGTAGTTTTCGGGCGTAAAGGCGAGAGCAAGTACTGGTGGAATATCGGCGGCTGGAACAACACGCAGCGCGCGATCGAATACAACCAGAGTCCGGTCGGTCGGCCCGTGCGCGGCAGGATCGAGACAGACCGCTGGTACGACGTCAAAGTGGAGCTCGCCGGCAACCGGATCCGTTGTTATCTGGATGGGCAGCTCATTCACGACACCACGGCACCCGCGACCGAGCGCTTCTACGCCGTGGCCGGACGCGACGAAAGCAGCGGGGACATCGTCATCAAGGCGAGCAACGCCGCTGGAGAGCCGGTCACTGCGACGCTGAACCTGCGGGGCGTAAATGAACTCAAGCCGGCCGGCGCCGTCACGGTCTTGACATCGAGCCAACTCTCGGACAACAATAGCCTCGATGAACCGAGGCGGGTGGCGCCTGTAGAGACTCGGCTTAACGTAACCGGCCGGGAATTCCCCCATGAGTTTCCGGCGCATTCATTCAGCCTGTTGCGACTCAAAACCCAATAGCATGCATAATAAGGGAAATCACATGAAGAAGGCCGCTCTGATAGGGATTTCGATTGATTCGCGCGCTCCGGGTGTCATCCTGAACGGAGCGCAGCGGAGTGAAGGATCTGGCCTGCGGACAGGAAGAACCTCTCGTTCAGGGGCCAGATCCTTCGCTGACGCTCAGGATGACAGAGTCCGTGCCG
>CAYFUB010000771.1:0-5539 GCA_964346195.1 uncultured Pirellulales bacterium | reverse complement strand
ATGTTGCCCGGCAGCGCGGCGGCGGACAGGCCCAGCGCCTCGAACGGGATGAAGGAGGCCGTGAATTTGCCGATGCCGATATAAGCCAGGCTCAGGAACCCGACGACGCTCACGATGGCGTAGACCACCATGCTGAGGTAGGCCAGCTCGGTGCCCCGGTTGCGGCCGAAGCGCGTGTACATCCCTTCGGCCCCGGTCAGCACGTTCGACCGCCGGACCCAGGTCCCGAGATACACCATGCGGAAGATGACGTTGAACAGCGGCCAGACCCACAAGAGCCACACCCCCTTGACGCCGTACACGAACAGCACCATGACGAACCACATCGTCCCGGAGATGTCAAGACCGCTGGAGCCGTGGGCGATGCCGATCATCCACCACGGGAGGCTCTTGCCCGCCAGGAAGTACGACTCCGGGTTCCGCGCCGCCAGCCTGGCCACAACCCAGCCCACGGCGACCATCATCAGCAGGTACGCAATGACAATCGCAATGTCCAACGGATGCATCGAATTCTCCTTGTCTGAGACAAATTCGAATTTCGAATTTCAAAATCCGAAACAAGCACGAATGACGGAAATCCGAAATTCAAAACGGCGCGCTGCCCTGCGACAGCATTCTTGTCATTTGGATTTCGAATTTGTTTCGAGTTTCGATATTCGTGCTTCGTGCTTGTCTAGGCGGGGCAGCAGAGCAGGTGCTGCACCAGTTCCTCAAGATTGCACGTGGCCACGGCACAGTATTTGTCGCCGCCGCCGTAGTAAACGAATAACGTCCCGTCGATCACCACCGCTCCGCAGGGGAAGCACACGCCACGATAGTAGCCCTCGATCTCGTAATCCATTTCCGGCTGCAACAGCCAGTCGGGGGTGCGGTGCCGCACGATGCCGGGGTCGTCGAGGTCCAGCAGAACCGCGCCGAGCCGGTAATATTTGTCCGGCCCCACGGCGTGGTAGATCGTCAGCCAGCCGTGCTCGGTCCTGATGGGCGGTGTATTGACGCCGAGCTTGGCGGTTTCCCAGGGGGATTTATTCGTGATGAGCAGTCTGCTCTTGCGAAAGCCCATCAGGTCGTCGGCGAACGAAATCCATGCGCTGGCGTGCTCCACGCCGTACTCGGGCCCGACCCACTCCAGCGGCCGGTGGATCATCACGTACCTGCCGCCCACCTGCTCGGGGAACAGGATGACGTCGCGGTCGTCAAGCAGCGGGTCGGTCAGCCAGCCGGCCCGGATCCACGTCTTGAAGTCCCGCGTCAGCAAGAGGCCAGTGAGGGTGGCGTTGATCCGCAGGTAGCGCGGGAAGCAATCGGTGCACTCGGCCGGCGTGATGTATTTGTCCCGCCCGCCGGGCACCCAGAACTGGCCGAAGGGATAATGCCGGCAGGCATAGGTCACGTAGTACCAATCACCCATCTTGACCATGCGCGGGTCCTGGAGGGTGGCCCCATCGAAGCCCTCGACGCTCGGACTGAGCGCCGGCTCGTCGGAGACCCGCTCGAAATGATAGCCGTCCCTGCTTTTGGCCAGGCCGAAGTAGCACTTGTACTCGGGTCCCGACTCCGCGGCCCGGTAGAGCAGCAGGACCTCCTTGGTCGTCTCATCGTACCAGGCCGCCGGATTGAAGACGGCCAGGTCCTCCCAGGGGTGCTCCGGATGCGGTGACAGGATCGGGTTGCCTTCGTAGCGCTGAAGCTTCATAGACCTACTCTTGCAAGAACCACGGGCCGCATGCGAATCCGAACCACTCCTTCATCCCCGGCCCAACCGGGGCTAAGATATTCGGCCTTCGCCTCCTCCTCAAGCCTCTATTTTCGCCTCGGGCGATCTATTCGGACGAGGGCTTGCGATTACCACTGGCCGTGAGGTGAGTCTCAGCCGGTGAGAGCGCTTCTTTGGCGTGGTGCAGGTCATTGTTGACGAACAGGCCGCCGGACTCGACGCCCGCACAGGACAGGAAGGTGCCCGTGCCGGGGGCGGCGCTGCAGTTGCGGATGATGACATTGCGGCCCTCCTTCAATGCGATGGCGGCCCTCGAATCGTTCGTATGCGGCTGCCGGCCGTGGAAGCCGTCGATCACGAGGCCGTCAAACTGCTCGCAGGAGATGGCGTGGTTGAAGAACTCCGGCAACTCGCTGTCCCAGGCGACTTTGAAGCGGCTGATCGTGCATTCCGTCACATTCCTGGCGAAGAACGCCGGGATGTCGTGACGAAAGATGGCAAAGCGGTTGTCGTAGGCCGGCCGCAGGTCGAAGTTGCCGCCGTACGAGGCATTCAACGGGCTCTTGCGAATGTGCAGCCGAACGTTGTCGAAGGAGACATTCGCGATGCTTCCAGGCTCGTGCCCATAGACGACGATGCCGCTTTCGCTCTCGGCTGTGATGTTGGAAAAGACGATGTCCCTCATTCGCCCGGTGTGGCCGTCCGTGCGCTGGGGCATCGCCGATAGATGGAGCGGCTCGGCGTTGCCCCACCAGTGCCCCGTGTGCAGGCGGGTCCGGATGACGATGTTCGAGAAGAGGATGTTCTCGACGGAGCCGGCGTCCTGGACGAACAGGCCGATGCCGCGATTGCTTTCCCGGATGGTCAGGTTCTGGAAGGTGCAGTTACGAATCGGGCCCTCGCCGTGGCCGACCCGGATCCCGGCGGAGCGGGATTGGAGGGTGCAGTTGGTCACGGTAATGTCTTCGCAGACGGCCTCGGCTGGATTGTGCAGAGTGGTCACGGCGATCGCATCGTCGCCGCAACTGATGTCGCAATCCGAGATGTGTACCCGACGGCAGGCCGTGCAATGGATGCCGTCGCTGTTCGGCACAAGCAGATCGTTGTGCAGGCTGATGCCCGTGACGTTGACGTTCTCGCAATCGTCCAGGTGCAGCGTCCAGATCGGCGAGTTCCGCAGTGTCACGTCCTGCACGAGGACGTTCTTGCAGTGTGTGAAGCGTATCAGCCGGGAGGGCCGGCTGCGATAAACCACCGGGCCGTCCGCCTCGCCGAACTTCGCCTCCATGTAGTCCCGGCCCTGTCGCGTGAAGTTCGGATCGAGGTCTTTCGGCATATGCGGGCCGGTCCTGGTCTTTGTCATATCCATGAACACCGTGCCGCTGCCGTCAATAGTCCCCCGGCCGGTGATGGCGATATTCTCAGCCTTCATCGCGCGAATGAGCGGCATTCGCCCGCGCCCCTGGCCGTAGTCGGCGAGGTCCTCGCTGCCCTTGAGCACAGCCCCTGCGTCGAGGTGGAGCGTAACATGGCTGAGCAACTCAATCGCTCCCGTGACGTACGTACCGGCGGGCGCGAAGACCGTCCCTCCGCCCTTTTCCGCACAGGCCTTGATGGCCTGGTTGATGGCATCGGTGCATTTCTCGCTCGAATCGCCCTTGGCCCCATACGCCCGGATGTCGAACCACGGCGCGGAGCCTGCCCGGCCCGCGTTCGCCCAAGCCAGTGAGAGGCCGACAACCAGCATGACACGACTAGCGAGTCTCATAAGCGCATTCCTTTGAACAGATGGTTCATTCAGATGCATTCGCCACGGTCGTTCGATAGACTCATGGCTGTCTGTGTCGCGGGCATCGGGCCCGCGACCGGCACAAGGCTTCTACCCTATTTATACCCGCGCCAGAGCGAGTGGCATAGGCCGATCATATCAAATACGCATGACTTCTTCGGCGTCCGTCGTCGGACTTTGGGTGGCAGCGGCAAAACCGAAGGCTTTGCCGGTGGTACACGGGCCAAACCATCGGCACGCTCGCGCCCGTGGCTGCTACCTGAGAGCTGCATGACCCCGTCGTTCCCGCTCAGCCGGGAATCCGGTGGTTGGCCGAGGTGGGGCAGGATCTGATCGATACTGCGGCCCACCATGACATCGCCGCAGATGAACAGACACAGTTGCCGGTCCATGACGGGAAGATACTAAGCAATCGCGAGAGGCGGATTAGGGATTCTCCCGATATGTTCTGAGTTTACGACGTTGTATGAGTATCAAGGGACCCCCAAGGTGAAACGGGAGTCGCTCGTCACGGCGCACTCGTGCTGGGTCGTGTGTCGTGCGTCGTGCGAGAGATACCACGCTGCACGCAGGACGCACGACGAAAGGAGAAAGGGGGTAGTCATGGCACTGCCGGAACTTTTCAGGCCGAGCAGGGGGCTTCGTCGCCGGGGCGCCGAGAGCTTCATGCGTCCGTTCGAGGAAATGAGACGGATGATGGAAGACTTCTGGATGACGCCGTTCGAGGAGTTCGGCCGATGGGGCGAGACCTTTGTCCCTCGCGTGGACGTGAAGGAGCAGGACAACGAGGTGATCGTCTCGGCGGAATTGCCGGGTCTGGACCGGAAGGATATCAGCTTGGAGGTGACGCGCGACACCGTTCGCATCGCGGGCGAAAAGAAGCATGAGGCCAGGGAAGAGGAAAAAGGATACTACCGTCACGAGACCTCCTACGGCTCGTTCGAGCGCGTCATCGACCTGCCGACGGAAGTCGATGAGAACAAGGCCGAGGCTGAGTTCAGCAAAGGCGTGCTGACGATCAGGCTGCCCAAGAGCGAGCAGGCCCGGGCCCGACGCAAGAAAATCGAAATCAAGAGTGCCTAATCGGGCTCCCAAGCGCGATCTTTCGCGCTTGGCGACCCGAGCTCCTGCCAAAGGGACGGGCTCGGGGGCACAAGAGCGGCTCGCCGAGCCCGTCCAGCCTTGAGCGGCCGCCGGCACGAGGTCACATATTCTGTCCGAACGGGCTGATTCCGTCACGCGTACTGCATGAGGCGTCACTCAAGTTCGAAGTCTTGCAGGAGCAAGCCGCTGTTCCTGGCCGGCGCCACAGGGCCGATCGGGCACGGACAGGGCCGTGCCCCTGTGACACTTCACACTCAAGGTTGAGAGAAAGGCAGGAATGAGCCGGGGACACGCGGTAGAGACGCTCGACGTGCAGGACCGGGAATGGCTGGAGTCGCTCGAAAGCGTCTTCGAGAGGCAGGGGCGGCAGCGTGTCGCGGACATCCTTCTGCGGCTGCGTGCCCGGGCAAAGGAGTTGGGGGTCCAGGAACCGCTGTGCCGCACAACACCGTACGTCAATACGATTCCGGCCGACCGGCAGCCTCCCTATCCGGGCAGCATGAAGATCGAGCGGCGAATCAAGAGCATCATCCGCTGGAACGCCATGGCGATGGTCGTCCGCGCCAATCGCGACGAGAGCGGGATTGGGGGCCACATTTCCAGCTACGCCTCGCAGGCGACGCTCTTCGAGGTGGGCTTCAACCATTTCTTTCGCGCCCGCAACGACCAGCAGGAGGGGGACATCATCTATTTCCAGGGCCACGCCGCCCCGGGAGTATACGCCCGGGCCTTTCTCGAAGGCAGATTGTCCGGCTTCGACCTGGAGAACTTCCGGCGGGAGCTCAAGCCTGAGGGCGGCCTGCCGTCCTGTCCGCATCCCCGGCTGATGGCCGGCTTCTGGGAGTTCCCGACCGTCTCCATGGGCCTGTCGCCCATCATGGCCATCTACCAGGCCCGCTTCAACCGCTATCTCGAAAACCGGGGGCTCA
>CAYFUB010000770.1:0-3048 GCA_964346195.1 uncultured Pirellulales bacterium | reverse complement strand
AATGTGGGGAGGACCTGGGCCGTAAGGCCTGGATTACGCTGGCCGAAGAGAAGGGAGCGCTCTGCCTGTCGTGCGCTGACCTGGATCACCTCATCTTCCTGCCCGCCGGCGACGCGGCGGTCACCAGGCGGTCGCGCAAGCACTCGACTCTGGTGGCCGTCGTGTTGCGATGGAGTCGGGCGCGCAAGCGCTACGAGCGGCAAGGGCTGCTCGTCGAAGAGAAGGCGCTGGAACAAGCCGAAGAGGAATGCCTGGCCGACGCGCAGGCCCGGGCGCGACGCAGGGAGCGCGAGGCAGCACGCCGGGCGGGGCTAGACCGCCAATACGTGAAGAGCTTTGCGGCGCGGGTGCGCGAACTCTACCCGGGCTGCCCGCCCGGAAGAGAGATCGACATCGCCGAGCACGCCTGTCTCAAATACAGCGGACGGGTGGGCCGCTCGGCGGCAGCCAAGAGCCTCGATGAGGACGCAATTCGGCTGGCCCTAATCGCACATGTGCGGCACGCCGAGACTAACTATGATGCGCTTCTCGCTCAGGGCTATGATCGATGGGAAGCACGGGCGCAGGTAGAAGGAAACGTAACCAGGGTGTTGGCTCAATGGGAGATGTAAAAATAATGGAATTCCATCCTTTGACCTCCGACCGCTGGCCTGATTTGGAAAAACTGTTCGGCCCACGCGGCGCCTACGGCGGCTGCTGGTGCATGTGGTGGCGCACCACCCGCTCCCAGTTCGAGAAGCAAGGGGGCGAAGGTAACCGCCTGGCAATGAAAAACATCGTCGATTCCGGAAAAGTGCCCGGCATCATCGCCTACGCCGATGGCCAGCCCGTCGGCTGGTGCTCGGTTGCCCCCCGAGAAAGCTACGGCTCCCTGAACCGCTCGCCCGTGCTGAAGCGGCTGGACGACAAGCCGGTGTGGTCCATTGTCTGCTTCTACGTCGCCAAGGATCATCAAGGCCAAGATATCATTTCCAAGCTCATTCGGGGGGCGATCGATTACGTGCGACAGCAGGGTGGCCAGATCGTAGAAGCCTACCCCACCCAACCTAAAAGCGGACGGCTGCCCCCCGTCTCCAGCTTTATGGGCGTGCCCTTCGTGTTTGAGGAAGCCGGATTCGTCGAGTGCGCTCGCCCCTCCGAGAGCAAGGTCGTGATGCGGTACTACATCGAATGACGGCGGTTCTCAACGCTCTCAGAACCACGGATTCGCGGGAAGCCGCGGATTCTTGGCAACGCCCATCTGCGTCTTCCCGTACATCCGCGGTTCTCAACGCTCTTAGAACCACAGATTGGCGGGAAACCGCGGACTCCCGAGGCTAACGAGAATGACCCAACTGCTGCACGAAGACCTCACCGGTCAAATCATTGGAACCTACTATAACGTTTTCAACAAGCTGAGTCAGACCTATCCCGAGTTCATCTACGAGCGGGCAATGACAATGCTCTTGGAGCGTCAAGGTATACGATATACCAGGCAGGATGAGTACCAGGTAAGGAATTTTCGAAGCGGGGCTTCACCACGCTAGACGTGGATCGGCTGCCCTGCTTTTGTTTTGTTACCCACCTGCAGGTTACTGGATCTAAAACTAATGATCTTGTTTTGCAAATATTATGACAAGTAAAAGATCGTCCGCGACAAAGCCAACGAGATTAAGGATCTGGCGAAATAGGCCCACTTGATCAGGAAGTGTCCGATATGTGACAGGTCGGCTTTCTGAGCCGACTTTTTTGTGGTGTAGTTCTGTTGTGGCGGATACTGATCAAAGAAGTTGCCGTCGACCCCGGCGTAGCGTATAATTCCGAAGTCTTGCGTAAACACGAAGTTAACCGGTTTCTTGCGGAGTGAAATATGGCATACGATGAAGGCTTGGCACAGCGCATCAGGGAGGTTTTGGGCAAACTCCCCGGACTCGTCGAGAAGAAGATGTTCGGCGGGGTCGGTTTCATGGTGGGGGGCAATATGGCGTGTGGTGTGAATAAAAATGACCTCATCGTTCGCGTTGGCCCGGAGCGTTACGAGGAGGCGCTGACCCAACCTCACACCAGAGTGTTCGACTTAACCGGCAGGCCCATGACGGGATGGGTCACCATCGCTCCCGAAGGATACGAGAGCGACGATGCGCTCAAGGGCTGGGTCCAGCAAGGCATTGACTTCGCGCTGTCGCTGCCGGCCAAGTGAAGGGCCGTAGATGAAGCAGCTCCGTTGCATGGCCATCATCTTCGATCTGGACGGCGTGCTGATCGACTCGTCAGCCGTTGTCTAACGCCAATGGCGGCGTTGGGTAAACGAGCACGGCCTTAATCCCGATCAAACCACAAACGTGATGCACGGCCAACGATTGGTCGAGATCATTCGTCACGTGGCCCCGCATCTCGACGCCGAAGAGGAGGCAGCCCGCCTGGCGGCCTGGGAAGCAGCCGACACCGATGGTCTGCGCGTGATCGAAGGAGCCACGGGTCTCGTGCGTTCACTACCCCATGCCGCGTGGGCCGTGGTCACCTCGGGTGACCGGGCGACGGCTCTGACCCGATTGAGGTTCGCAAGTCTGCCTGTGCCGGGTATATTAGTGACTGCCGACGACGTGACACAGGGAAAACCACACCCCGAGCCATATCTGCGCGCAGCGGAGGAGCTCGGCGTCACTCCGGCTGACTGTGTCGTGATCGAAGACGCGCCGGCCGGGATCCGAGCGGCGCACGCCGCCGGGATGCGCGTAATCGGCGTGACCACCACGCACGCACCAGAATCGCTCGAGGAGGCCAGCACCATCGCCACCCACCTCCTAGACATCCAAATCGCGACACCCGGCCAGGTATCCGAGCCGTTTGGCACGCTGCTCCAGGTTACCGTCCGCCTACGAAACATAGCAGGCTGAGTAAAACGTGAAACGAAAAACGTAAAGTAATACACCGCAGAAAATTGCACACAGACTCCGGCTTGATAAAGGCACCAAGACGTGCAGATGATTTCGGTGGATTGCTCTGCGCCTCACGTTTTACTCAGCCTGCTATGTTTCGTAGGCGGACGGTAACCTGGAGCAGCGTGCC
>CAYFUB010000769.1:0-13996 GCA_964346195.1 uncultured Pirellulales bacterium | reverse complement strand
TCTTTTTTCAAAGTCCCGAAAATCCTCGAGGACAGTTCCGCGTAGTAAAGAAAGAGGGGAATCCGGCACGAGAGGTGCCGGAAAGGGAGAATCTGGTATGAAGAACGTGCGGTTAGCGTGTCTGGCGTTGGGTTTCCTGTTGGGCGTCTGCTGTACATCGGGGAAAAATATGGCGGCCAAGGAAAAGACCGATAATACAGGACAAAGCGAGCAGATGTTTCAAAAGCAAATAACCAGGACGGTGGGCCTGAGATACCTCCTGTACCTGCCGAAGGGTTACGACGAGAACCAGGAGCGGAAATGGCCTTTGATGCTGTTTCTGCACGGGGCCGGGGAGCGCGGGCGCAATATCGAGCTGGTCAAGAAGCACGGTCCGCCGAAGCTGATTGCGCAAGGTCAGGAGTTCGCGTTCATCATCGTTTCGCCGCAGTGTCCGTCCGGGGCCTGGTGGACCGAGATGACCGACACGCTGATCGCGTTGCTGGACGACGTTCAGGCGCGGTACGCCGTGGACCCGAACCGCGTTTACCTGACGGGCCTGAGCATGGGCGGGTTCGGGACCTGGACATTGGGCTGCGGGCACCCGCAGCGGTTCGCCGCAATGGCGCCGATCTGCGGCGGCGGGGAGTGGTACCTGGCGGACAGGCTCAGGAACGTGCCGGTCTGGGCCTTCCATGGCGCACAGGACCCGGTTGTGCCCTTGCGAGAGTCAAAGGAAATGGTCGCGGCCCTGGAGCGGGCGGGCGGGAACGTGCAACTGACCATCTACCCCGACGCGGGACACGATTCCTGGACCGAGGCGTATAATGACCCGAAGCTCTACGAGTGGTTCCTGAGCCATCGAAGGAACGAGGAAAAGAAATAACGACGCAGGCCATGCCGGTAAGCGACTTGACAGCAATGGAATTGCGGGACCGGATTGCCGCCGGGCAGATCAGTAGTGTCGAGGCCACCCGGGCGGTCCTGGAGCGAATGGACCGGCTCGACCGGACGATTGGCGCGTACCTGTTAACATTCCCCGAAAGAGCGCTGCAAACCGCGCAGGATGTGGACCGCCGGATCGCGGCCTGCGAGCCGGTGGGGCCGCTGGCGGGCGTTCCCGTGGCTGTCAAGGACGTCATGTGTACGAGCTTCGGCGCCACCACCTGCGGCTCGCGAATCCTGGAGAACTTCCATTCACCATATGATGCGACCGCGGTCCGCAGGCTGCTCGTGGCGGATGCCGTCATCGTCGGCAAGACCAACATGGATGAGTTCGCCATGGGCTCGAGCACGGAGAACTCGGGCCTGAAGAAGACCGTCAACCCGTGGGACACAACGCGGGTGCCGGGTGGAAGCAGCGGCGGCTCGGCGGCGGCGATGGCGGCCCGAATGTGCTTCGCGGCCCTGGGCTCGGATACGGGCGGCTCGATTCGCCAGCCGGCGCGCTTCTGCGGCGTTGTCGGGCTCAAGCCTACCTACGGCCGCGTCTCCCGCTACGGCCTCGTTGCCTACGGCTCCAGTCTCGACCAGATTGGCCCTGTCACTCAGACGGTGGCTGATGCGGCTATGGTGTTGCAGGTGATCGCCGGACACGACCCCGCCGACAGCACGAGCGTGAGCGAGGATATCGCTCCCGTAGACGATTATCTCGGGCAGCTTGATGAGCCTGTTGCCGGGCTCAGGATCGGCATCGCTTCCCACTTCAACGCCGGGGCCGAGCCGGCCATCCGGGAAGCGGTCGGTGTGGCCGTCGATGGTTATCGCGCGGGAGGCGCCGAGATCGTTGAAGTGGACATGTCTCACTTGGACTACGCGATTGCGGCTTATTACGTCATCGCGACGGCCGAGGCGTCGAGCAACCTGGCCCGCTATGACGGCGTCCATTACGGCTACCGCACGCCCGACCCGGCGGATTATGTCGAAGTGTACACGAAGTCGCGCGAGGAGGCCTTCGGCAAAGAGGTCAAGCGGCGCATCATGCTCGGGACCTACGCGCTTTCGAGCGGCTACTACGACGCTTACTACCTCAAGGCCCTGAAGGTCCGGAATCTTATTCGGGGCGATTTCGTGCGGGCGTTCGAGCGGTGTGACTGTCTCATGATGCCGGTGGCGCCGACGACGGCGTTCAAGTTCGGCGAGAAGGTGGACGACCCGCTAAAGATGTACCTGTCGGATATCTACACGATCGCGGCCAACCTGGCGGGCATCCCCGGCATCAGCGTCCCGTGCGGGTTCGACGAAGCGGGCCTGCCCATCGGCCTGCAGATCATCGGGCCGGCCTTCAGCGAGGCCCGGCTGCTGCGGGTCGCCCGCATGCACGAGGCCCGCATGGATTGGCACAAGAGAATACCCGCCATCGCCCGGTGAGACTGTCTGGGTGCGGTTCGCCGTGGTATGGTGCAGAGGTCGGGGTGGCAGTCAAGGCCGAAGGCCTTGGCGATGGCTCGACCGGACTTGCCCAGGACCATCGCCAAGCTTCGCTTGACGCTGCCACCTGACGTTGCTTGCGCGGTTCTCAGCAGTTGTAGGGTGGGCTTCAGCCCATGCTGCTGTTGCTCAGTGTGGCGAAATTGGCCGCATGGGCTGAAGCCCATCCTACATGGCGGTATGATTGATGGCATGGATGATCTGACCCACAAAGTGATTGTCGGCCTGGAGATTCACGTCCAGCTCAGTACGCGGACGAAGATGTTCTGCGGCTGCGCGCTGAGCTTCGGCGCCGAGGCCAACAGCCGGGTCTGCCCGGTGTGTCTGGGTCTGCCGGGGGCACTGCCGGTCATGAACCGGCAGGCCGTGGAACATGCCATGCTGGCGGCCCTGGCGCTGAATTGCACCATCGCCGAGTTCACCAAGTGGGACCGCAAGAGCTACTATTACCCGGACCTGCCGAAGAACTACCAGATCAGCCAGTACGACTTGCCGCTCGGCAGCAACGGCTATATCGAAATCCCGCTGGAGGACGGCCGGACCAAGAGGATTCGCATCCGGCGTGTGCACCTGGAGGAAGACGCCGGCAAGAACCTGCATACGGCCGGCAACTTCTCGCAGGTGGATTTGAACCGCGCGGGCACGCCGCTGCTGGAGATTGTCACCGAGCCGGACATGAGCAGCGCCGAGCAGGTGCGGGCGCTGGCCGTCGAGCTGCAGCGCATCGTGCGCTATCTGGGCGTGTCCGAGGCCGACATGCAGAAGGGCCAGATGCGGTTCGAGCCGAACGTTAATCTCGTCGTCGAACGGGCGGGGCAGCAGTTCAAGACCCCCATCGTCGAGGTCAAGAACCTCAACAGCTTCCGGGCCCTGGAGCGAAGCGTCGCCTACGAGGTCCGGAGGCAGCTCGATGAATTCCTCGAAACCGGCCGCACCATGCAGATGGGCAACAAGTCCACCCGCGGCTGGAACGACGCCGATGAGGTCACGGTCCTGCAACGCGAGAAGGAAGAGGCCCACGATTACCGCTATTTCCCCGACCCCGACCTGGTCCCCGTAACCACGACGCCGCAAGGGCTGGAGGAGATCAAGTCGCGGCTGTGCGAGCTGCCTGTCCAGAGACAGGTTCGTTACGTCCGGGAGTACGGCTTGAGCGACTACGATGCCGGCGTCCTGACGGCGGAGCGTGCGACGGCGGATTTCTTCGAGCAGGCGGTACGCTCCGGCGGGGATGCGAAGCGGGTCTGCAACCTGCTCACGCAGGTCGGCCTGAAACTCGCCAATGAGCGCGGCCGCGACCTGCCGGGTCTGGGCCTGGAGCCGAGCGCGGTTGCCGAGCTGGCCAAAATGATCGATGCCGGCACTGTCAGCGCTTCCGCCGGCAACACGATTCTCCAGGCGATGGCCGATACGGGCAAGAAGCCCGGAGTGCTGGCACAAGAGCTGAGCCTGATGCAAAAGAGCGATGCCGGCGAATTGGAGAGCATCGTGGACCAGGTCTTGGCGGCCCATCCCGCCGCCGTCGTCGATGTCACCGGCGGCGGCAAGAAGAGCCAGAAGGCCCGGGGTTTTCTCCTGGGCCAGGTCATGCAGAAGACGAAAGGCCAGGCCAATCCCAAAGTCGTTGCCGAAATTCTCAGCAGGAAGCTGAGTTGACAAAGAACCTGCGAACGAGGGACAGATTATGAAAGTCGAGAGAAGCGCCAAGATCGCAAAAATGCCCGTCAGCATGGAAGGGGCCAAAGGAGTGGAAATCCGCCAACTGATCACCAAGGCGGACGGGGCGCCGACCTTCGCCATGCGGATGTTCGAGATCGAGCCCGGCGGACACACCCCGACGCACCGCCATCCGCACGAGCATGAGGTCTTCGTGCTCGAAGGCGCCGGCACTTTCGTTTACGAAGGCAGGAACTACCCCATCACGCAAGAGGACGTTGTCTTCGTTCCCGGCGAAAGCGAGCACTGCTTCAAGAACACCGGCAACGGCCTCATGCGTTTCCTCTGCCTCGTCCCCTTATCCGGCGCGTGACCGGTGTTTTCAGACGTTGAAACAGGGAGCATGAAATGGCGGCATATATAGTCGCGCGCGTATCTGTGGCAGATCCATCGCTTCTGAAAGACTATCTGAACGCGACACCCCAAATCGTTGAGAGGTACGGGGGGAAGTTCATCGCTCGGGGTGGGCCGACTATCACGCTGGAGGGACCCGAGGAGACGCGCCGAGTCGTTATCATCGAGTTTCCCTCGATGGCCGACGCCGAAGCGTTCTACCGGTCCCGCGAATACTCGCAGGCGAAGAAACTCCGAGCAGACGTCGCCGTGGCGGAATTCATCGCCGTCGATGGGATCCGGTAAGCGGCACACACGACATACCCGCTCAATGGTGTGGGCGGTACAATCTCTACCGCCATCTGGGAACCTGAGCCTGGCGTCATTCGAACGGCCGGCGTCATGCCCACGAGCATCGACACGGCGCCGGCCATACGGAAATCATCGATCGCAAATCACAAATCGTAGATCCAGAATCACTGGACCTTCTTGCCGACGGCCTCTCGGGTGCCTCGGGACGTGGTGAATTCGCCCTTGAGGGTCGCGCCTTCGAGCTTGCCCTTGAACTCCATCGGGAACTCCCGGTCGCCGAACCGCATGGTGACCTTGAAAGCGACCGTATCGCCGGTGATATTGAGATCCGTGACGGGCACCTCGTTGTCGCGCATGCTGTACGTTGCGGTCATGTCCGGCTTGATCTTGAGCGTATTCGTCCGCGTGCCCTGCGGGGTCTCCCGGGTGAACTCCCACGTGCCGACCAGGGCGGAAGTCCCTGCCGCGGCGGCGGCCGCCGTGGGCGGAAGCTTCTTGCCGGTGATCTCGCTGGTGCCGCGCTCCGAGGTCATCTGGCCTTTAAGGACGCCGTTCTCGAGTTTGCCCTTGAAATCGGTCCTGAAGGTCTGGTCGCCGAAGCTGGACTCGACGGCAAAAGTCACCTGGTTGCCGTCGAGCTTGAGGTCTTTCATGGGGATCTCGCTGAAGAAGAACTCGTACCGGCCGGTCAAGTCCGGATAGATCGTCATCAGCAGGTTACGTGTGCCTCTCTCGGAAACGGCGGTCAGAATCCATTTGCCAATGAGGGCACCGCCAAGCCGGGCGCCGGCGACGGGCACCTCGCCCATGTCGCTCTTGAACGCGCCGGTCAGCTTGTCGCCTGCGATTGCGCCCGCAAAGGCCATCTCGAATTCCTGGTCGTTGAACTTCACCGTGCGGTCGAACGTGAGCTTGCCGTCCTGGAACCTGGCGTTGGAGACTACGCTCTCGCTCATCTGGCTGGCATACTTGACGTCCAGCGTGCCGTCCGGCTTCTGACCAACCGTCATCCTGGCGGTGACGTCGCGGTCTCCCACCGTGTATGTGAGCTCCCAAACACCCCCGGCGGGGGACATCGGCTTCATCTTGACACCATTGGTCTCGAATTCGCCGCGCTCGCTCGACCGTTGGCCGGTGAGCTTGCCGTCCTTCACCGTGCCGGCGTAGTCCATCGTGGACTCATTGCCACCGAATCGCAGGGTGCGAGCGAACGTGAGCTTGTCGCCTTCGAATTTGACGTTGGACAGGTCGGAGGCGCCCCATCTGCCGCTGAGCGTGCCGTCCGGGTTCTTCGTGATCATCAGCGTGGCGAAGCTCTGGCGGCCGCCGAAATCCATCGTCATTTCCCAGTCCCCCGTGATGTCCTGCGCCGCGGCCAGGGCCGGTGCCCCGACCACAAGAGCGAGAACGAAGGCGCAAATGGCGACTCCTGCGGTGCACTTACGACGTTCAATGTGACACATGGCAAATCCTCCTTAGAAATAGTTGTGATAAGTTATTGACCCAAACTGCCAGAGGGCCCCGAACAGGACGTCTTGTGTCGGGGGCTCAGACCCATTATGTCGTCTATGCTCTGCTTGCGCGGGGACGACAACGGCTGTCGTCCTATCCCAACGGCTTGAGACGTCCGCGCTATGACTCATTCTTCTTGCCGCGCACTCTGCTTTCCGTGCCGGCAATCAACCTCCTTATGTTCTGACGATGACGAACAACGACGAGTATAGGGATAACTGTGGCCGCAATCAAGAGGGGCCACAGATCGGTGACGCTCCAGCTCGGGATGGCGAGGACCCCGAGCGCCAGGGCGAGGGGAAATGTCACGGAGGCGCAGATCGAGGCGAGAGAGACGTATCGCCAGATCAATACAGCAGCCAACCAGACAACCAACGCGATCAGGGCACAGAGGGTAAAGTAGGGCCAGAGGCCCAGCGCGACGCCGAAACTGGTGGCGACGCCTTTGCCGCCTTTGAAGTCCAGGTAGAGCGGGAAGACGTGCCCCAGGATCGCGGCCATGCCCACCGCGAGCCACAGGGCCAGGTGGGCGGGGTTGTCCGGGACGACCAGCAGCGCTCCCGCGAGGGCCGTCGGGACCAGGCCCTTGAGCACGTCCAGCGCGAAACAGAAGTAGCCCCACTTGCGGCCGACGGCGCGGGCCAGGTTCGTGGCGCCAAGGTTTCCGGAGCCGATAGTGCGCAGGTTCTTGCCGTGCGCCCTGGCAATGATGAAGGCGAACGGCACCGAGCCGAGCAGGTACGCGGCGATAATGGCGGCGGCAAACACGACGTATGTCACGAGCATGCCTTCCCTTAGGACCCCCAGCGCGATGTCTCGCGCTGGGGACCGGCCCCACATCCGGCACGTCGGATATGGGTGCCCGATCTCTTTCCTGAATAGATTCATACACGCCGGAAAGGTCTTTGGCAACCCGGTCGATGGAAATTTCCCGGCGAGCCTCTTGTTCGCGGGCCGGATGCTTCACTTTGTTCAGCATCACAGATGCCACCTGCCCACGAAATATAGTCCCACGCCGGCCCCGGGTGTGCGACTGAATTTCGTGGGAACGACAGACGCACAAGAGGCCGTGCCTTGCACAGAGCCTGTCATGGGGACCCTAAACGCGATACCGCGCGCTGGGGTGGGGCGAATTATCGTTCGCCCTTACGGCCTGAGCATCGCTTGAGAGGTTTCGTCCGATGCGCTACGGACCTCTCGTTCTGCGGCCAGACGCTTCGCTTCACTCAGCATGACAAGGGTGGGTGGTGTGCGACTACCTTTTGTGGGGTCCGGGTGGCAGCCTCAAGGCCGAAGGCCTTAGAGACTATCTCAAAACGACACTCTGACTTGTCATGGTGAGCGAAGCGAAGGGGTCCCCAAACGCGAAGTAGGGCATTTGGGGCCCCGAATCATCTGGCCATCGAATGAGGGGTTTCTCAAGTGCGCACCCCAGATTCTTCGCTTCGCTCAGAACGACATTGCCGTTTTGAGATAGTCTCTTAGGGGTGGCTGTGGATCCGGCGTGCCTGTGACGTGCCGGACACAGACCCTGCCGCCACCCCCACGCTGCGCGTGAGGCTGCCACCCGGAGCCGGCGCTCAACGCGCGCACGCAGCGCCGCACAAGGAATACCGCAATGGCGGCACAGACCCCACAAAGTTCAGTCGCACACGGCCGCGGACCCCCGGGCGGATTCCCTGGACCCTCGTCCAATCATCTGTTAAACTTGTTAGGAGGTGACGGTCTTTGGGGTTGCTTGGTGGATATGGGATTTCTCGACCGCCGAAAATACGGTCTGAATCGTTTCGGAATCGCGCGGATTGGCCGGCGTTTTCTGCTGCCGGCCGGCGACCACGAGAGGATCAGAGAGAAAGGCTTCTTTGCCATAGCGGAAAGGAGCTTTTCCGGGTTGCGCGATCTCATGAACGGAATCGATGAACGGATGGGGAGGGGCCAGATCATCAAAGATGCAAGCAACTCGCGGAGCACCTATGTGGCAAGGATTCAGGTCAACGATTGGGACGTAATGGTCAAGAGGTACAACCACAAAGGCCTGGCCCATTCGCTCGGTCGGACTATCCAGGGCTCGCGTGCGCGGCATAACTGGCTCCATTCTCACTTGCTGGAGTCGATGGGTATTCCTTCTCCACGGCCGCTTGCCTTCGTGGAGATATGCCGGGGTCCATTTGTCTGGGAATCGTACAGCCTGTGCGAGTATGTCGACGCCGAGAGTCTTCACGATGTGCTGGAGCGCGGACAGGCCGGCGAGGATGAGCTGGTTGACATAGCGACGATGGTTCATGGACTGTTGACATCCATGTGGAGGCGGCGAATCACGCATGGGGACCTGAAGCTGGAGAATATTCTCCTCCGGGAAGGGACGGCGGTCGTCGTCGACCTGGACCAGATGCGGGTTCACAGCAGTGAGCTCGTTTATCGATTCCACCGGAGAAGAGACCTGGCGATATTGAAGCGGCACTTGTGCAGATATCCGCGTTTTGAAGCCATCTTCGCGGCGTTGGAAGACGGTCAGCGTTAGCGAGGGCCCGCGGCCGAAGCCGGCCGGCGGGCCGGGCACGGACGACTCTCACGCGAGCGGTTTCTCGGGACTGGATATGCGGTCTGGGCCGCCGACGAGCGCCGCCCGGCCCGGGCCCAGGCGCTGGATCGCCGAGGCCAGGCCCATCAGGAACCAGAGTTGCATGGCACTAATGGAGTCCCGGAAATTCTCGTCGAACAGGCCCAGCGTCAGAAAAGCGACAATTGCCGTGAGTATCCCTAATGAGAGAGTCTTGAGAAAGACGTCATCCTGATCCTGGTAGTTCCGCCACGCCAGCCTGATTGCGGCACGGATCAGCGCGAGAAAGCTGACCAGCCCGAGCAGTCCGCCGGTGGCCAGAAAGTGCAGATACAGGTTATGGGCATGGGCGACGCCCGTGTAGATCGTTCCGTCGACGGAAGGGGTGTATGGGTTCCGCAATTCCTCCGGGACGTAGTTGCCGAATGCTTTGCCGAAATTCATTTGTCCTACTCCGGTGACGGGGTAGTCGCAGAAGATGCTCAGAGCGGACCTGTACATCCAGTACCTCTGGAGATTGCTCTCGGCAAATCTCACGGAGGAGGGCCGCAAAGGATAGAAGATGCTTCGGATCAGGCCGCCCGTCCGGGTTTGGGGGCAGGCCGTAGCGAGTGCCACGGCAAAGCACGTCACCATCAGCACGCCACTGAGGATAAACTTGTTCTTTTTGACAATTCCCAAGAAGAGGGCAGAGCCGCAGAGGGCGAGCCATCCCCCCCGCGTGAAGGTGAGGAACAGAGCCGGCACCGTTACCGCCAGGCAGCAGAGGGCGAAGCAGCGGGTCCGACCGCCGATATGCACTGACAGCGTCGCGCCGACGGCAGTGACCATAACCAGGATTCTGACCAGGGGCATCGGACCGCCGAAGAAGGCGTGGACCCTGTCGGCACCGCTCAAGTACTGGCCGATCGCGTAAAGACCGATCACGCTCGCGGCGGCGAGCCATGTGAGGGCCAGTGTTTGCACCTGTGTCTTCCTGGTTGCCGTATTCCCTATCACCAGGATCATCGCCATGAAACCGAGTTGTCTCACTCCTCTGAGAGAGGCCGGGGGGTCTATTGAGAAAATGAGAACGATGACGTTGGCCAGCACGAACACGAGCATCGGCCCTAGAAGGGGGTTCGGATGCCAACCTTCTCCGCCTCGAGTGAAGATGAGGACTCCGAGCCAGGCCACAAAGGCGAGGCCGAAGGCCAATTGCATCGGACTGATGGCCAGGGAACTGGTGGCCGCAAAGAGAACCAGGAACACGAACGTCAGGTCTTCCAGACTGACTGTGCCGAGCCATCCCATTGACCTGGACTCAGCCATACCCGTGCGCTCCGTTACTGACATGTCCTTTCTCTGCCTCTGCCTTGAAAACGGCCCCTTTATGTGCCTGGATATTGGGCCGAAGGCTCATGAGCGGCCGCGGCGCCGTCTGCGAGTTGGCTTGGAACAGGCCATTCTCTTTGTCCGCCAACGAGAATAGAGGCTGTCGCGATGAACCGGGATTCGCCGCCAGGCAGATGGATTATAGCTGCGTTTCAGGTCCAGTCAATCCCCGGGCCGGTCAGGGTCTACGACAGAACAGTGGCGGTCAGGACAAGAGAGATGCCATTGCGAGGAGGCCGCAGGCCGACGAAGCAATCTCGCATTGCCAGGGGTCGAGATTGCCGCGCCAGCCTCCGGCTGGCTCGCAATGACGTGCAGGGCATTTGCCACAAATTTGTCACACACCCGCCGGTCAGCCATCCCGGAAAACCGGTGGATGAAGTCGGTGTTCCAGGGTACACTAGCACAAATGCGGGTCGTATGATCTGCGCAGGAGTGGCGACATTTTGAACGTGAAATCCAAATCCATCGCGGTATTGCAAGAAGCGACCCTCAGACTGCGTCTTGTGCGCGATGTGTGCCTTCTGAATGTCAACCGGCTGCTCCATCGAGAGTACATTCCCAACATCACCGAACAGATTTATGTCGAGCCCACGTCGATCTGTAATCTCTCCTGTCGGTTCTGCGGGTACGGCAGGAAGAAGACGCCGAAAACGGTGATGGCCCACGACCGCTTCTGTGACTATGTCAATCAGGCGACCGCGATAGGGTACTCAGAATTCAATCTCACACCACTGACGGGTGAGGTGTTCACGGACCGGGGTCTTCTTGACAAGCTTCTCTTTCTCGAACAGCATCCGCAGGTGAGCGGCTACAGCTTCTTTTCCAACTTCACACTGGCGGACGACGACATCATCGCGCGGCTTTTTGATCTGGCGAAGCTGAAAGGGCTGACGGTAAGTCTCTACGGCCATGACCGAGACAGTTTCATCACGATTACCCGCAGCAGTGAGAAGGTGTACCGGAGGCTGATCGCGAATCTGCTTGCGCTGGAAAAAAGGATTCCGTCCCGTCGCTTCACTCTGGAGGTTGGGTGGCGCTCCGAGCGGGGATTCGAGCGCACGGCATCCTGGCAGCGCAGCGAGCTGCGGCCGATTATCGAGCGGTTCAGAAAGACGCACGGCGTGCGCGTGCGCATCAGCCGGGAGTACAACAATTGGGGTGGTCTGATACGCCAGGAGGACCTGGAGGGCCTGGACGTCCGCATTCGCAGGCCCACAGACGTCTACAAGAACGGGGCTTGCGCGTTGATTTTCTTTCGCCTGTTGCTCATGGCTGACGGGCGGGTGAATGCCTGCGCCTGCCGGGACGTCGATGGCACGCTCTGCATCGGCGATCTCGAGGAACAGCCGCTTCGCGAGATCCTCTCGGTTGGAAACGACCGGTACATGGAGCTGATCGAGGAACAGCAAGAGGGCCGGTTCCGTCCGGTCTGCCGCGACTGTGACATGTACAAGAGCATTTACCGCCGCCGCAGTGCCTATCGGTCGCACCGGCGCCCGCCCATGACCCTGGCAGAGGTGTACGGCGAACTTGGCGCGAGGACAGCGGGACGCACGTCGTCAGGCGATGGCATGGATTCGCCTGCCGGATTCCCATAACCTCATCTTGCGCCTGCCATTTCGGATGGAGTATCCCGTCCAGGTCTCAACGGGGTCATAGTAGGCTGAGCAGCCGAACCTGCGAGCAAGGCGCAATCCGTACCAAGTGGCCCGCAAGTCTCGCACCTCGACCAGTCTAACAGAATGGTCGTCGCCCAAGTATTCCTGAGTTCCCGCGGAGAGGTCCGAGAGGCCCGTTCGCTTTGCCGCGAGATAGACATCGAAATAGTCGAAACGCACGAGACGGCTGCGCCTGTTGTTGAAGCACCCGACGGCGGGAAACCGAAGATTCAGACGGCTGAAGAGAAGTGACTGTGAGAACGCGGGCGTATTGTGACGAAAAGAGTCCATCCCGTCGTACGCCGCGCAGTACAGCACGGCGCTGCACCGATCTGGTGCCGTCTCCGATTTCTTTGCTACGTCAACTGATGATGGGAGTACCAGGGTCCTTCCTTCGATGACTTCTTATGAGGGTGGCCCGTGCCGCTGAGTCAACTTCTCGTAAAGGCTGATATACTGCGCTACCATCGCCTCCACGGAGAAGTGGTCCCGAACGTACTGTCTTGCATTCCGGCCCAGCCTCTTACCTTCTTCGGGGTGCTCGATCAGGAACTGGAGGCCCTCTGCGAGAGATTGAGGATCGTCTGGGGGAACCAACAGCCCTGTGGACCGATCCTCAATAATCTCCGGAATTCCCCCTACCCGGGTTGCGACGATGGGCAGGCCACGGCAGGCCGCCTCCAGCAGCGCTACGCCAAGACCTTCCTTTTGGGAGGCCAACACGAAGACATCGAGTGTATTCAGCACCTGCGGGATGTCCCTTCGGAACCCCAGGAACAGGATCGCCTCTTCCAGCCCCAGCGTTCCGGCCATTTCGCGCAACTGCGGCTCCAGCGGTCCCGTGCCGGCAACGATCAGACGCACCTGTGGAAATCGCGGTTTCAGCATGCTCACCGCCTTGAACAAAGAGCGATGCCCTTTGCGCTCGTTCAGGACAGCCACCGTGCCGATCACGGGCCCGCGCTCATCAAGGCCAAGCTCAGCTCGAAGGTCGCCCTGCGGATAGGGATCGGTGCAGTCCACCGCACTATAGATGACGCTGGTCCTTTCCGGCGGCACTCCCCCCTTGATCAGGAGCGCTCGGATCACCTCGGAGATGGCAACGACCTGGTCCGGGCCGCAGTACTTCCTGCGCGAGAGCAAGCCTTTGATTTCGTGATCCATCCGTCGCGTCGCCACAATTGGGCGGCTTCCGGCCAGCCGGCCGGCCAGCAGACCCAGGGCGTGGGCATGGGAGGTGTGAAGCTGAAGGACGTCAGGTTTCACGCGTCGCAGAATCGCGGTGAGCCTGACTACGGCCGGAATATCCCACTCGCCGCGCATCGCCAATTCGATCACCTCGACGCCCAGCTCGCGAACCCGCTCGGCGACGCTGGATTGCGGCGGGGCGATCAGGATGTTTTGGAGGCCCTGCGCCTGCAACCCGCGGATGAGGTAGCAGGTCTGGGCTTCGCCGCCGCCCCAGGCGACTTCTGTGTTAATGTGCACAATGATCATTCGTGTTGCTTCGCTTCCCAGATTCTCAGATACTTGAGGAACACATGGTAGGATGCCAGAATAGCCAGGATCAGGCCCGCCCGTCCGTCCAGGAAACCGGCACGGAAAACGTAGATCTTGAGAAAGCGGGTTCCCGCGTGTATCACCGGGCGCAGTGGGATTCGTTTGCCGGCCGTGGAAGCCCCGGCGACCCCCGGCTCCGCCATGCGTCCGCTCAGGGTCGTGTACATCTCGGTTTTCCGTATGATGTCGGCTACCGAATTGTACGGGTAATGCACGAGCGGGCAGCGGAGTTTCCGGGTCTTCCCGTGAACCCGGATGGCTTCATGCACGAGCCTGTCGGAGAACGAGCCCGCGGTCCGACGAAACAATCGCAGCACGTAATCCGGCCACCAGCCGCAGTGGCGAATCCAGGTCCCCAGGAAATGCGACTTGCGCGGGATATGATAACCACAGGTGTCCGGCTCCTCCAGGATACTCCGGATCTCATCCCGGAGTTCCGGCGTCACCACCTCATCGGCATCGATCGAGAGAATCCATTCTCCACGTGCTTGCGACAGGGCATAATTCTTTTGCGGTCCGAAACCACTGAACTCCCGCTGATAGATCTTGTCCGTGTACT
>CAYFUB010000768.1:0-17352 GCA_964346195.1 uncultured Pirellulales bacterium | reverse complement strand
GTATGCCCCGCGCCTGTGTTCCACAGTCTGCTTGCCCTGCTGCCTGCGGCCGCCGGCTACTCGTACGGGGATGGTCCGTGGTTCGCCGGCCAATCCGTCGAGCGGATTCGCTTTCATCGAGGCGACGCGGCCCGCGTCCATGACCCAGTAGAACCTCCCGTCGTCATCGAGGAATATCGAAGCGTCGGCACCGGCGGATGTGATCGGCTTCCGCACGAAGGGGCTGGTGATAAGATCGACTGAATCGAATCTCACCAATTCTGTTCCTCCGCCCTCGCGCCCCAGCGCTAGCCAGAATGCCCCCTTGAGCCAGTGGATCTCCGGCGCAAGGAATCTGGCCGGGGCGAAATCCAGCGTGCGCAGTTTCCGCCAGTCACGCATGTCCGTCGAGCGCCAGACGTGTAGTGTCGTCGACGCACGGGCCCCTTCCTTGCCGAACGCCGAGCCGGTCAGGTAATATGCCTGGTCCGGCCCCACACAGATGCTCGTGTCGGTGAGCGAGGCGTCGAACAACGGCTTGAGTGCCGTCGCATCGGCTTTGGGCGCGAGCGCCGCATATTCGCGAATCACGCCGTGCTGGGCAAGCAACGAGGGGACACAAGCGATACATACGAACACAAGAGCAAACGAGAGTCTCGTCACGTTCTCAATCCTGTCAAAACGCGATTCATTCGGCCACGATACTGACCTTTTCGACCTTGCCGCGCAACGGATATGGCGCCGCGTAATCGCCCACGGCCGTGCGAACGTCCGCGCCGATGCTGAGTTCGTCCACAGGCTGTGTCGGGATCAAGCCGGACGCTCTGCCCTCCGCCACCGTGCGGCCGTTGACGACGAGTTGCATCGCGCCATCGCGGGTCAGCCTTGCAGCTATTACGATACGACCAGAGGGTATGTCGTCGGCTGTAACGAACGTGAGTTTGCCGTTGATGCGCACGCCGAAGAAGAGCCGGCCATCGCGCAACCACAACGCGTAGCCCTGCCGATTGCCGCCCTGGGCGAGAATGACGCCATCGTGCGACTGCGGTTCGACTTCACAGGTGACCACCAGCGCTTTGTTGGCGATCTGCGGCGTCACCGGAGACTGGCTGCGCGCGTCGCCGTGCACCGAACAACGATCCGCCCACGCTTCCCAGGCTTTGTCCAGGCGCGCGACGAGGTCCGTCTCGCGGGCGGCAAGGTCGTTCATTTCCGTCGGGTCGGCGGCGAGGTCGTAGAGCTCCCAGGGCCTGTCCTTCAGCGCGACGAGTTTCCATCGGCCTTCGCGCACCGCACGATTGCCCTCGTGCTCCATGAAGATGCAGCGCGGTGCCAGGGGTTCGCCCCTGAGCACCGGCGCCAGACTCACGCCTTCCGGCGGAAGCACTTTGCGCCCCTGGCGCTCCTGCGGATAGGAGGCCCCCGCCAGTTCCAGCGCAGTCGGCATGAAGTCGGTGATGTACCCCGCCTCATGCGTGACAGCACCGGGCTTTGTCCTTAAACCGGCGGGCCAATGGATGATGAGCGGCGTGTTGATGCCGCCCTCATGGCCGTAGTGCTTGTAGAGGCGAAAAGGGGTATTGCAGGCATTCGCCCAGGCGCTGCCGTAACTGACATAGCTGTCCGGTCCGCCGACTTTCTTCAAGTCCGCGCCGGCGTGCAGGATGTTCTTCGGCCCACTGGTTTCGTCGAAGCCCCACGGGTCCCACTCCGCGCACGCGCCATTGTCGCTGAGAAAGAAGATCAGAGTATTGTCGAACTGGCCGGTCTCTTTGAGCCGGGCCACCACGCGACCGATTGCCTGGTCCATGCGATCCACCATCGCGGCGAACACGGCCATGCGCCGGGCGAGGTCCGCGCGCCGGTCGGCGGGCAGCGAGTCCCAGGGCGGATTGTCCTTGTCCGCCCAGCCGGTCTGCACGTTGAAGCGATTCGCGGGAATGTTGCTGCGCGGCGTGAGTTTCAGGTTCTCCGGCACCAGCCCAAGTTTCTTCTGACGAGCCAGACGCTGCGCGCGAATTCTGTCCCAACCTTGTTTGTAAAGCCCCTCATATCTGGCGATGTCCTCCTCCCACGCGTGCAGCGGGAAGTGAGCCGCGTTGAATGCGAGTTAGAGAAACCACGGTCGCCCGCTCTTTCGCCCCTGTTCGATGAATTCCAGCGCGTAGTCACCGAAGACATCGGTGGAATAGAACTCCCCCGGCGCATACGTCCGTTTCGGGCGGTCCCCGGGCAGGCGCGTGTAATAGGGGTCCTCCTGCCAGCAGGTGTTGTAGCCGCCGAGCATCCCGTAGAATTCGTCGAAGCCGCGGCGTGTGGGCGTGCTCTCGCGGCTCAGGTGCCACTTGCCAACCATGTAACTGCGATAGCCCGCCGGCTGGAGCGCCTCCGGGATGGTCACGCAATGAGCGGGCAGCACGCCGGAAAGGTTCGGAAACCCGGCCTGGTGCGGGTGCAGACCCGTCAGGATGGACGCCCGCGTCGGACTGCACCGGGCCGAATTGTAGAACTGGGTGAAGCGCAGACCGCCTTGCGCCAGCGAGTCGAGATGAGGCGTACGAATCTCTCCCCCGTAGCAGCCAAGGTCCGACCAGCCGAGATCATCGGTGAGGATGATGAGGATGTTCGGCTTTTCCGCGGCCCAAGAACAACTGCACCAGAAACAGAGGTATGCCAGCAACGACAACCGTGCGATCTTCATAGTCGGGACGCTCCTCATTTCAGCAACTCCAGCCCGCCCGGCGGCACGCGCGCGACATCGGGATATGGTCCCCCTGCCAGCCGCGGCGCGGACCTCTTCCATTCCTCAGTCACTTTCTGCCATCGCTCCAGCCGCGCCGGGTCCGCCAGCGGGTCGTCCGTCCGCTTCCGCCACTGCTGCAAAGCCGCTTCCAGACGGCGACGCACCGCAGCCAATTCCGGCTCGTCCACAAGGTCCCTGGTCTCCTCAGGGTCGTCCCGGAGATCGAACAACTCAACGGGCGTCTGGTCCGCTTGTGGCGTGAGATTCAGAACGAGCTTATGGCGAGCGTCGCGCACGGTCCGCTGGGGCGCAAAGTGATTGGCCGTGTGAGAATTCATCTCAGTGAACCGTACGCCCTGCGCCGCCAGCCAGTCGAGGTCCGGCGTTCGGATCCGCCTCTCGCCGTAGCACGAAAGCTGGTTGCCCAGATCGTCGGCGGTAATCAGGAGAATGTTGGGGGCCTTCAATGCCGCCGCAGGAGCAGAATTTCCGGCGGGGAGACAGGAGAGCGTCGCAAGCAGGCAAATGACTCGTGAATTCATGGTTTCTTCAGTTTAGGGCCTCCACTCACTCCCGTCAACCGAAGATGTATCGAGAAAGAGGCACGCGGTACACGTCACGATTGTAGGTAGATTCTGCGAAAACCCTCTGGAACTGTCATTTCGACCGGAGGCCGAAGGCCGGAGCGGAGACACGCAGCGCAGCGGAGAACCTGCCTCGGCAATCTGGCTACGAACAAGAGGCGCCTTCCCTTCGCGCCCAGATGTCCCGGGGTCCCCAAACGCATCGTTTCGCGTTTGGGGGGGGCCTTGACTGCGCCGGCGCTTCGCTCGACATGACAAACCAGGCAAGATATCCGCATTACCTACAAACATGACACGCACCCAGAGGCGCGGACATCATGATGCCGGCCGTCGGCGACTAAGGAGAAAGCCGCCACGGTACGTGTCCCATAATTGTCGTCACGGCGGCAGATTGACACGGTGCGGACACCAGGGTACGGTAGGCGATGTCCGGACTTTCTTGTGAAGAAAGGGAACAATTATGTATCCGGCACTCGCAACGATGCTCATGTACGCTGTGGCTCAATCATCCGCCGTGACCGTGTATCCCGGGCCGAACCACGAGATGATCACCGAGCTGCTTGCCGGCGACCGGAAGATCGTCCATGCGTCATGGTGGGGATTCGATCCGAACGATGCCACGGCGGCGCTCCAGGCCGCCATTGATTCCGGCGCCGAAAAGGTCGTCATCGACGACATGAATACGCCCTGGGTGCTTCGGCCGATCACACTGGCAAGCGACCAGGAGCTGGTGCTTGAGAAAGGGGTCGTCCTGCTGGCCAGGCGCGGCGCGTTCACAGGTAAGAACGATTGTCTGTTGAGCGCGTCGGGCCGGCAGAATGTCCGTATCACCGGGCCTGGCGCCACACTGCGCATGTGGCGGCACGACTACGACCGCCCGCCGTACGAGAAAGCGGAATGGCGTCACGCCATCAGCATTCGCAGTTGCACCGGCGTCTGCATCACCGGCCTGACCATTATCGAGAGCGGCGGCGACGGGATCTACCTCGGCGTTTCGCAAAAGGACATGACGAACACCGATGTCGAAATCCGGGACGTAGTCTGCGACCGCAACTACCGCCAGGGCATCAGCGTCATCAGTGCGAAGAATCTGCTGATCGCAAATACCGTGCTGCGCGCCACGTCCGGCACCGCGCCCATGGCTGGGATCGACTTCGAGCCCAATCATTCCTCCGAACAACTGGTCAACTGCGTGATGCGGAATTGTGTGGTTGAGGGCAATACCGGCGACGGCTTCCTGTTCGCCCTCCATAACCTGACCCACGACTCGACGCCCGTCTCCATCCGTCTGGAGAGCTGCCGGTCGCTGGGCAACCGCTATGGCTTTCGACTCAACACCGGCAACGGCGCGCCACGCACGTGTGTGCCGGGCTCGCTCGACGTGGTCGACTGCCGGTTCGAAGGCAGCGAGCAGGCGGGCGTTACCGTGAGCAACAAGCCGGCACAGCGCTGTCGGCTGCGATTTGAGAGATGCCGTATCATCGATGCGGCGCAGGACCGGTCCGAACTCTCGCCGGTTCTGTTCACGACCAGTTCCGGCAGCACCCTGAGCATTGGCGGGGTGGAGTTCGCCGACGTCATCGTCATCGACTCCCAGGACCGTCGTCCGTTGGGATATAGTGACGGGGCGGGCGGCTTGAAGCTGGTGCAACTCAGCGGCACGCTTACCGTTGAGCACCAGGGGCAGCGCACGGCGTATCCGCTCGATCAGGAGACGCTCGATGCGTGGTTCCCCTTCCAGGCGTTCAAGGAGTTCTCGCCCTTCAACATGGCCGACCTGTGTTGGGAAGCGATACCGCCCCAGTCACAACTGCAACCGGACTGGAACTGTACGGTGCGACAGCGCAGCCATGGCGAGTTCATACTCCAGGCCCAGGCCGGGCAGGAAATTGCCTTCACCCTGGGACTCAAGCGCGTCGGCCGAAGCGGCACGCCCGAAATGTCGGTCGCCATCATCACGCCTTCGGGCGAGCACAACAGCCTGCCGAAAATGACGGACGAAGGTCAAAGGCCGTACACGTTCCAGGCCGGCCAGGCCGGGCTGCACCGCATCGTATGCGAACCCGGCGCCGGCACGGTGCAGGTCGTTACCAGCAATGTGCCCGTCGGCCTGTACGCCGAGCGAGCGCCGCTTCATCTGCTGGGCGCCACCGGCGACCTGTACTTCTGCGTGCCGGCGGGGGTGGCAGAGTTTGGCATTCGTATTAGTGGTGGAGGTGGAGGTGAGAGCGTCAAGGCGGCGGTCTACAATGCCGCCGGTCAGAAGGTTGGGGAGGAAGATAACATCGAAGGACACCAGTTCCTTCTCCATCGTCCCCCGACGGCGGACACCGAGACCTGGCGGCTGCAACTGGCTAAACCGTCGCAAGGCATAGTCGAGGATTGCTATGTCCAGTTGCAGGGCATTCCGCCGGTCCTGGCGACGCATCCCGAGGCACTGCCCAAACCGGTGCCGCGCGTCGATAAGCCGGCCATCCACTTTCCTCCGCCCGGGCGGGCCACTGAAGACCACGACCCGCTTAGAGCAGTTCTTCCGTGGAGACGCGGCCGTCTGCCTGCTCCGGCCCTTCCGAGCGCGAGGGCTCGCTCGACTCCACAGGTCCGGCGAGCGCGGGGGCTTTCTGCAACCATATGCACAGGACACGCCAGGGCCGGCGCACCCAGTTGACCAGGACACCGCAGATGAGAAGGAAGGCAAAAAGGCCGAATCCACACCAGAGGCTCGGATCGATCCGGGCGAGGTGGCGCGGCCTGGCTGCAAAGACCACAGCCATTTCTGCCGCCGGCTCCACCTGCAGGGGACTGCCGAATCGGAGCATCCGCCCACAGACGGGCATGGTCACCTGAAGCTGACACACCGAGGTCTCAGCCGCGGCCTGCGTCTGCATGATCCGACGGATGATCAACTCAAGGTTCTCACTGTCGGCCTGGCCCAGAGAGCTGTCGATACGCTCAGCCTGCTGCTGGCTAAAGCCTTGGGTGTCAGTCGGAATCACGTCAGGGGCCCGGCCGTCCGGGAGCGCGCCGCTCTGTTGGCGCAGGCGGCCTCGCGCATTGATCAATCCCACCTTGGCCTGCTGCCTCAGAAGATTGTCCAGATCCACGCGGATATCCTCGTTCAGGGCCGCATTGCCAAGAGAGAAGTTATACCCTTTGGTCAGGGCCTGCCGGGCCGCCGTCTGTTCGCCCTTCTTAGCCAACTCGCGGGCGCGGCTCTGCTGGTGCTGGGCGACCTGTTCATTCATCCGGTTGACCTCCAGAATCTGCTGCTGATAAGCCTGGAGGTCATAGCGCGGGACACTGGTGACCTCAGTGGTCCGCGGGTCCATGGCGACGGTCCCGCCGAAATTCCCGTAGGTGAAATCGTCAGGCACGTAGACCTGCCAGGTGATGTTCTTCAGCGGCAGGTCAAAACGCGGCCCGGACAGGCTGTGGCGCCCGGACCAACCGGTCGCCCGGCCCCCACCGACTGTCGAAGGCAAGCAACCGACATAGACCATGTCCATCAGCACATCGTCGGCAGCCTGTTGAGGCAGGGGTACCAGCAGTGCCCTGCATCCCTCGGCTGTCGTGCGAACCGAAGGCTGTACCGCCTGACCGTCCACCGCCAGCGACCATAGAGCCGCCCCCTCGGGAAGAATCGTCTGCAGATGACGCCGGCTGCCCACGCGCAGTCGCAACACCACCCGATTGATCGTCTGGCCGGCGGCCGTGACCACAGAGACCAGGTCGGTCCTGGCGACCTCCGCACCGATCTGGTCGGCGGCTGTATGTCGCCGGGCCCGCACGATCAGGGCGTACTGAGGCGACACGCTGCGAAAGCACATCGCGGCGGCGGAGAGGTCACCCGCCCCGAAATACTCCGGGATGCTCCGAGCATCGGCGGGACGCAGGATGGCATCCGTTGAGCCAACGGCCAACCTCATGCGCCCCGTGGCGAAGACGGCGACATAGCCCTGCTGGAGGTCCGCGTCCCGACAGCGGACCGGCACCAAGGCCACGTTCCCATCGGCCGGACTGTACCGGGTCTCGTACGCCACGCTCATCAGGTAGGGTCGGTCGTACACCTTGTCGGCCAGCTCCACCCGCCACTGCCCTGCCTCGGACTGTTCGCGTCGGGCGATTCCGGGGCCCGCGATCGTCACCCCCACGGCATCCGGGGGCAAGGTCAACCCGAAGGTCTTTGTTCCCGCGTTATACAGCCGGTAGCGCAGGGCGTGGCGGTGCCTGACCAATCCATCCGTGACCCTCGCCACGTGAAGGCTCTGCACGGTGACTCGCGCCTGAATCTGCTCGGTCTGCAGTTGAAGCTCCCAGTCAGGCCTGAGGAACTGGAACGCCATGAAACCCCGGCCGGATTGGCCCAGTTCTGCCGGATTGATTTCGCTGACGCCCTGCCGGGATGCGACCGATAGGCGCAGGCCATGTGCCGAGCCGATCAGTAGATGCCCCGTGTGCTTGAGCGCCCCCGTCACCATCACGCGCGGCACGGTCAGACGGTCCGGAACCTCCGCCAGCGGTTGACTCAGGGCCAACCGCAAGGGGACCGAGCCGGTCAACCTGTGCTTGAAGTACACCCGCGTGCGGCGCCGGCCCGCTTCGGTGGATTCATCCCAGTGGCTGACCTGCTCGGCCTCCAGGGCGTCGATATCGAAGCCGTCGGGCATGAGCAGGTCCACGTCAAAGCGGCCCGTCTTGGCAATCTCGATGGTCCACTCGCTGTTGTAGACCAGCCGGTCATCTTCCACGTTGAATCTGGCCGTCTCCTGGCTGCGAATCTCGCTCTGCACGGCCAGCACGCGACCAGTCACTGCGCTGTCCTCGGGGCCAAACCGGAACGCCTGCGTGATCTGCTCGACCGCCAGACCCGGCGCCGCCTCGATCAATTCTCGCGCTTCGCGCGCGTAGTCCTGGACGTTCATGGCCGCCGGATGCCGGTCCAACCGGACATAAACGGAAGGCTCCGCCGCCAGACCGACCATGCTGCGCTGGTCCACGGCTCGTTCGATGACCAACGGCTGCAACTGCACGTCATAGGGCACGGCGGCACTGGCCGACTGGGTGACCAGGATCATGGTATAGGAGCCCGTGGCCGGCCGGTTGAGACGCACTTCCAGACGGTGTCCGACCGGGTCGAAGCGCCAAGCGCCAATCTGGGGTCCGTTGACCGACGTCACGGCTTGGCCCGGGGCGATCTCCAGCGTCAGCCGGTCCACCTGGCCCTGCGCGATCTGCAGCCGGACTTCATGGGACACCTGCAACAGCCCGGGGGTCACGCGGGCCAGGGCCAGGTCCTGCGCATAGAATCGGACCTCCTCACGGGCGGCCTGCCGCTCCAGTGGACGCCAGGTGAAGACGGCGGGCTGACCGGGTGCGAACATCGCTTCAACACTGGTCTTTCCCTCCTGCTGCCGGCTCGTCAGGAAGACAGCGCGCGGAGCTTCAACCGACATGTTGGCGTCCGGAACAGCCAGGCGAACACGATTGGTCAGGGCCACGGGAAGAGTCAACTCAAATCGACGTTGCTGGTCCTCTCCGGCCGGGGCCAGAGGCGCCACGAACACGGCCTCCACGTCGTAGACCCCGGGCCGGTCCACCTGGATGACGTGTTGTCCCGTCTGTGTCTGGAGAACGACGTGAGCACACGGTTTGGCCGGCGAGATCAACACGGCGGATTCATCCGCCAGAGGCAGCCGTGCGGGCCGGTCCGTGACGACTCGCAGGCTGTATCTCATTTCCATGCTGTCCGCACCGGCCGCGAGAGAACATTCGACGCGCTCGATCTGAGAGCCACCAGCGGACGGAAGATTGAACCCAGGCGCAGAGCAGCCGCCGTTTATGCTCGCTGCCAGCAGGATCAACGTCAGGACCGCGGCACGCGCAGGGATTGCCTCTCTGCGCCAGGAGTGGTACGCGAACCAGAAGGCCGCCGCCACGGGCAGTCCCCATGTCGCCAGGGCCTTGAGCACGGGCCACGTGTCCGGCACCCGCGCAGCAACGTATAGCAGTGCGGCCACTGCCGCCGCCAGCGCGACCTTCCGCAACCGACGCAGACCGATGGCCAAACCCAGGGCCGCCATGATGATCACACCTGCTCCGACGACATCCGAGCCCCGAATGGCCCGGCGCCAGGCCGGGACGATACCCACGCTCACTTCGAGAGCCCGGCCGGAGTCCGCACTGACCGCCTGGGCACAGTTCAGCCTCGTCAGCGGCTCCGGCAGGACCAGTCGGTCCGTCGCCGCCGTCATACCGACCCAAACGGCCACGGTCAGCGCCGCCAGAACGACCAGATCGGGCACGCGGTCACGCTTGAGGACCGCAAATGCGGCCACCAGCACTGCCGCAATCGCACCGAACACTCCCAGCGCCCCATTCATAAACGTGCGGTGCAGGGCCCGCTCCCATGAAGAAGCAATTCGCTTCGCCAGATCGGCCAGACCCAGACGGGCCTGCGGCTGGGCCTGCATGCCGCCGCCGGAAAACGCGACCGCCCAGCGGTCCGGAACGATGACCTGCCAATCCGCATAGACAATGGGCACCTCGCAACGAGGCGCAGTCAGATCCACCCGGCGTTTCCACCATGCCCCGGCCTGGTGCACCTGTCCATACTCCAACTCGATCGTCGCCGGGTCGTTGGGATTGGCCTGGCGGGGGAGCGGAATGAGCAATTGTCCGCTGTCGTGGTCGTGGGACGCGGCCAAACGAGTCGATTGCTCCGTCCCGTCGGGTCTCGTCTGAATCTGCGCGACGGCCCACACCCGCGCGCCGGCCGGCATCGTCAGTGCCAGGAACTGACCCGTGGTATTCTTGACCTTGTAGCGGATCGCTGTCACAGACTCCATCCGTCGGTCGGGACGCACGGCCAGTCTGGTCTGGAGGTCCGCGATGTCGACCACTACGGGCAGCAGTACGCTTCGCTCATAGGGACTGATCGTCAGCAAGGTCACGTGGGGCTCTGTGACGTACTTGTAGGCGGCGAGAATGGGACTGCTGGTGAGCAGCCGATAATCGCCGGGCAGCTCGTCCAACGCGATGGGTGATAATCCCACCTGACCGGCGGCCTGATTGGAGGCCGCTTGCAGCCTCAGATCGAGGTGGCTGGTGACCGCCACGTAGCCGGTCTGGGTCTGGACGCCCCTGGCGGTGAGGGCGCCGAGCTGAATGGGGCGGTCCGGGCCGTACCGTTGCGTGTAGGTCACGGCCAGGCTGTAATCACCCAAGACCTTGGTGGCGAGTTTGACCACCCACTCATCACCCTCCCGGACCCACCGGCGCACCTCCCGTCCCACAAATTCGACATTCTCGAAATCTTCAGGCAGACTGAACCTCAGCTCGTCGAGCGGCGCGCCCGTGATGACGTAGTTGACCACGGCTGACCCGTAGGCCAGCGCCTCGCCGATCGATTCGAGATGAAAGACCTCCGTCCGAATCTCAGCCGGCCGGCCCTGCGCCACCAGATTCAACGTCCAGTTCGCCTCACGGAAACGATACGCATACTGAGTCTGGGGCACACGCAAAGGCACGGAGGCCGTGTGGACCTCGCGGAGATTCCGGACCTGCGGCGGGTCGATCTCGATTCCGGCATCCGCCGCAACTACCACATAGCCCCGCTGCATCCTGGCCCCGACCACCTGCGGGGCCCAGATGCTCTGTTGCTCGCCCAGAGGGCTGCGCCCCAGCTCCAGGCGCAGATGCAGCAGCGTTCGGCCGATCACGGGCCGCTTGAAGACTACGCGGACCACGGTGGGCTGACCTGTCGTCGGCGCCTGGGGCAGGTGGTAGTCCTCCACTTCGTTGCCGTCGACCGCCGCCACGATCAGGCCGGGCGGCGCGGCAATCTCCAATTGGCGGACCGGTGCGTCCCGCACGTCCAACTCCAGGTCCGCGTCCAGGACCAGATCGTCCTCCTTGACTTTGGCAACCAGTCGTTCGGCCACTTCATAGCTGGACACGACATCGTCCACGAGAAGGCGCAGACGATACCGGCCCCCGGCACACGAATAGAAGAAAACCTTGCCTGTAGGAGCAATTCCCTGTGCCTGCCCGGGATCGGGGCCGGCCCCGCCCGCTGCGCTGTGCAGGACCTGGATGCGCGGAAAGGCAGCGGCATCGACCTGGGTCAGCCCGGACGACTCCTGAACCACCAATTGCAGGGCGCTGTCAGTCCCGACGGCCAAATGGCAACTGGCGCGAATATCACCCGTCGGCTCAATGGCCGGGATCTCGACGGTGGACGGGACAGTATCGATAGGGCGCTCCCCACGGATGCGCAGCCGATAGCTCTTGTCCTGGGCACGGCTCAGCTCCACGCGCAGCGGCCGCGTGCCGTCCGCGGCGGCGTCGCCGAGGGTCCAGGTGCGAATGAACGCGCCGTCCAAAGCCGTCACGCTCAAGTCCGTCGGCACGTTGAAGGTCAGCGCTTCGAGCCGGCCCTGTGCCACCTCAAAGTCGAACAGAGTGTCGACCTGCATCAGACCCACACGCACGTTCACCACCGTATGGGCGTGACTTGACAGCACGAGTTTCGCATCGGCCAGTTGCACCTGCGGCTTCCAGCGAACCGTCAGCGGCTCGCCGGGACCGAGCATGGCTTCGACAACCAACTGGCCTTCATCGATGCGGCGTTGTACCCGCAACGCGCGCGGCAATTGGATTTCGAGGTCCGGCTCGCTTGCGACGAGGCGAATCTGGCGCACGCGACCGGCGGGTACCTGTAGACTTGCCTGGCGCCAGGGACTGTTGGGCTCCGTCAGGCTCTGAGCCATGAAGGTCGCGACCACATGATGCCGACCCGGTCTCGGCCAGACGATGCCGTATGCCTTGTCGTTGGGATCGTAGTCTATCTGCCCCGCCGCCGACGGGTCGAGCGTCTCGAGAACCGCATCACCCCGGACCAGGACCATTCTTTGCTGCGCCTGCGTTGTACGGGCTTCGAAATCCACGGTCACGGCCAGTTGCCGGCCGTCGATGCGGCAGGTGACCTGGACCTGATCCATCTCGATTCCAGAGGATGCGTCCACGGGTAATGACGCCTCCGGCGTCGTACCCGCGCCGGCCGTCGCACACATCCAGACAAGCAGGCTGACTCGCACTTTGCTGCTCACAGTCGTACCCTTTCCAAGATCGTGCACACCAATTGCAGATGAAGGTATCTCTATCCAGATAGTACATTCTCACCGGGTAACCCGAGCGCAAAACCCGTGTAAAATCCGTCCCGCCGGTCTGCTGTCAAGGCTGTGGTGTTGCTTGCGGCGCCCGCGGCAAATGCTCCGCCTGATGCGCGAGGGACGCCAGGTCCCGCACGTCCCGGTCCAGCGGCAGGGCCGCACTGACCTCATCGAGCATACGCTGTACATCAGACAAGGACGTGTGTTGAACGTGTTCCGATTGGCGCAGCCACTCCGCAAATCGCGCGGCGCCTGCCGCCAGGAAGAACCTCGGCTCCTCCACCACGGACCGCCGTCGGATGATCGAGTCAGTCAGGGATCTCGAAATCTCCTCGATCTGTCCGGTTTCGCCGTGCCGGTAACGCACGAACACCGTCCCGAGATCGGTCTCGCCGTCCGCGGGCGAACCGCCGGTCAATTCCAGCTCGTACAACGCCGTAGAACACTGGCCCGAGCCCACTTCCCCGGCATCGACCGTGTCGTCGCGGAATCGCTGGTCCTCGAGGTCCCGGTTCTCGTAGCCGATCAACCGATAGCGACGGACCCGGGAGGGATTGAACCGGACCTGGATGCGGGCATCCCGGGCCACGGTTTCCAGCGTCGCCGCCAACTGGCCGACGAGGGCCTCCCGCGCCTGCTCGGAGGGGTCGAGAAACACGTAGCGCCCGTCTCCCTGGTCGGCCAGGGCCTCCAGAAAGGCGTCATTGTACGCGCCGTACCCGACCCCCACGCAGGTGAGCGTGATTCCCTGCTTGCGGTCCTCGGCGACCTTCTGGAGCACGGCCTGGGCCTGCGTCTGACCCACATTGGCCACCCCATCCGAGCACAGCACCACCTGGTTGATCCGGCCCGCGACAAAAGCCTTGCGGGCCATGGCGTATCCGAGCTCCAGTCCCGCCATGAGATTCGTGGGACCCGCCGGCTGGATGGCGTCGATGGTCTGGCGGATCGCATCCTTCTGACGTGCGGGCACCGCCTCCAGATGCAACCTCGCCTCATTGGCACAGGTAACCAAAGAGACGCGGTCCGCCTCCGCGAGCTTGTCCACCAGCAGATCCAAAGCGGATTGGACCAGCGGCAGCCGGTCCGCCTGGCCCATGGAGGCCGAGGCATCGACCACAAAGACCAGGTGTGCGGCCCGGCGCTGGTCCCGGCCCACGGTGCGAGCCTTGACCGCTACCTTCACCAGCGTCAACTCCTGACCCGCCGGAGCGAACGGCGACGGCGCCCCTTCGGCATACACGGAAAAAGTCGCGTCATCCCGCTGCGGGTAGGCATAGTCGAAGGCGTTTACGAATTCCTCCATGCGAACGGCGCCAACCGGCGGCAGGAAGCCGTTGCGGATGTAGTTGCGGCACAAGGTGTACGAGGCCGTGTCCACGTCCAGGGCGAAAGTGGACAGAGGATCGCGCTCCGTCATGACCCACGGATTCACCGGCACCACCTGGAAATGCGACGGCGAAGGCAGGCCGGCCTCAGGAGTCTCACGCAGAATATCCGCTTTCTGCCCGACGCTGATCTCGCGCCAATTCTTGGGATAGGTGATTTCTTCCGAATCGGGAATGCTCGCTTCCTCCGTCTTCAGAATCACGTCGGCGTGGTCCGTTGGCTCATTGTTCGGCGCAAATCGAACCTCATCCGCCTGAGCCGATACAATACCGAAAGACGTCTGTGCCTCGCGACCCAACTCGCTCAGTCCCTTGCTCGCGCTCTGTTCGACTTGTGACGTGCTCTCGCGAAAGAGACCGCCGGCAACCGGCTTGTCACCAAGCACGGGCACGCGACTATCCGCATCCGCCTCATTGCGAACGCTGAATTCAAAAGCCTCGCCCGCCTTCCTGTCAGAATTCGCGATGGAATCGGGCGCGGGTGGCGAGAACACTGATGCAGGAGACCTCTGCGGACTGACGGTACCTGACCGTCCATACTGAACGGTCTTCCCATATTCGACGGTCTCCCCGGCGTCGGCACGCATCCGCCCGGTTACGACCTGACGCACTTTGGCCTCATCACTAGAACCGGTCGGCGGACTTGCCCCACCCGGACTCGTTCCCGCCACTACTTCCACAGACTCCGACGCTGGCTGCTGTCCGCGTATGACCACCGCGCGATTGCTCTCTCTCGCCATCTGTAGCATCGGCCCGTTGGCCTTTACATCCGGACTGGACTCGTCAGAGGGCTCCATTCTACGGCCGGTCCTCGCCGTCGGTGACGAGGATCTCATGATCGGCGGAGCCGTGCGCGTATCTGCGGCTATGACACGCTCTTTGGATTGCGCACCGGGAAGAGCACGGCCGTAGGAATCTGGCGTTGCAGAGGCATGGTTTCGGATCTCTTCCGGGCCCATGCCGCCCATGCTGCCCATTCCGCCGGAGCCGCCCATGCCACCGTAACCACCGCTGCCACTGAAAGCGCCGTTGACGGTGTCGGCCGCCACACCATTTTCCGCTTGATTCCTGCGTAGGCTGGAGGCAACGCGCTGATCCATTGCATAGGCTGGCAAGGAAGCCTTCCCCGAAGAAGTGGAAACTGTCGCAGACTCATCAGATATACTGCTCCAAACAACTGACCTTTTACCCATGCTCACTCGTCCCGAGCCTGTACCGATCATGAGCATTGCCATCAACACTAAACCAAACACAAGGACCGCGGCGGCGGCCAGCAAACGTCGTATGGTGAAGACCCGCGCTCCCCTTCTGTCGGTTTTGGCGAGGCGTTTCAACTGCTCCAATCGACGCGCGCCGAGAACGGGGTCGGGGCCTTCGTTGACCGCGTCGCAGGTCAGCTTGACCGCCATGCGCAGGTCGGCCAGCCGGTCGCGCAGCTCGTCGTCGGTCTGCAAATAGGCGAGCAACTCAGCCCTGGAGGCCTCGTCCAGATCGTCGAAGATCAAAGCGGCCAACAGTTTTTCTGCTTGTTCACGGTTCATAGCCGACTCCTTGCCCGGCCGCGGGCCGGAAAGGTCGCTGTCAGTGTTCGATTGTCAGTTGCCGGTCTGTGGCGGCTGGTCGTTGCCTTCACGCGACACCCGCCTTTCGCAGTTGCCGGGCCAGTACGCTCAGGCCCTGGTTGAGCCGGTAGTTGACGGTGGAGAGCGATACGCCGACGACCTCGGCCACCTCCCGGAGCGTCATGCCCTGAATGACCTTGAGCAGGATCACCTGCCGGTACAGGTCGTCAAGTTGGGCCAGCTCGCGCAGGACTACCTGCCGGGCCTCCTGTCGAATGGCCTCGCCCACGGCGTCTATCTCTTCCGCCACCCGCTCCTGGACCGTGCCGGGCGGGTCCGCCAGGACCTGGGCTGCGTCCTGCCGACGCGCCCGCCGGCGGAGCACGTCCAGGGTCAGGTTATGGGCCACGCGATATAACCAGGTTGCGGGATGCCTGATGCTGTCCCAGCCGTGGGCATGGACCTGGCGGTGCAGCCGGACAAAGGTCTCCTGCACCACATCCTCTCTCTGGTCGTTGGCGCCGCCCAACATCCGTTCCACGTAACGCAACAAGGGACCCTGGTAGCGGACCACGATGGCCATGAAGTTATCGGTCTCCGGCACCATGGAACCGGTATGTCTCCTGCCTGCAGGGCGCGCCGCACATTCAGTCATTTGGACGGTTTTCCCATTCACTATAGCTATAGACGAAGGATCTAACCCGTTTTGCAGACAAAAATCCAGCTTTCCGCCAAGCCGGGGCAGGGAAGGAACGACACTCGGCACGGTCTCGCCCGTCCGGCGTATCACTGGCACGGACCGCCGCCTCGAGGTGGTCGATCACGATCGTCCTCGCCGCGGCTCCGAAGTGCGGGAAGGCGTTCTCAGATGAGTTGATGCACCCGACGGCCCTCGGTCACGGCCGCGGCGTACTGTCGTCGACGGTCTCCGCCCGCTCATAGATCCGGGCGATCTCGACCAGGAGAACCTCGAGCCTGGAGAGATACCCCGGCTCGGGCAGCTTCGTTTTCATGTCGCGAAGCTGCACCAACTGGAGCTCAAGCTCATCCCGTCTGGCCCGCAACGCCGGCGGCATGGCGTTTTCCAGTGGGCTGCGGAGCAGATGGAATTGGTGGGCCCGATAGCCGTCGAGTGACGTGCCGTCCGCCGGCGTGCCGGTCGGTCGGACGCCCTGAAACCAGTCGGCGGATGCGCCCAGACCGTCTCCGTTGTCGTCGAGCAGGGCATGCTCGGTGGCCAGCCGGCCGGCGGCCTTGTAGAACTCGGCCACCGCATGTGAGGCCTCCAGAAAGGCCTCGAGCAGCGAGGTCTGGCCGTCCTTATCGAGGTCCGCTTCAGGGTCTGCGATGGCCTCGGCCAGATACCCGCCGAACCGGGCGAAATTCTGCTCGAAGCCGCTCTTCGTGGCCGTGATGGTGACGCGTCCGGGCGCGGACAGCTCCTTCAGAAACGGGGCACTCGACGAGGCGGTGTTGATGACGGTCACGGTGCCCTGCAACGGCTTGAGCCATTCGGCCAGGTCGCCCGCCGAGAGGTCGGGGCCGCGGAGGTTGAATCGGGCCGTCCGACCATCGTAGGTCCCATGCCCGATCAGGACCAGCCACAAGATGGCGGGCGGCCCTTGGCACTGCTCAGCTAGAATCCGCTCGACGCTCGCACGATCGGGCGATCCCGGGCTCTCCTCCAAGCCGACCGAGAGGAACGTGGCCCCGCTCTTGGCACAGGCTTGCTCCCACAGCTTCGCCCATCCCGCGAATCGTCCGGCATACTCGGCTGTTCCGGCCGCGCCGACGACCACGATGACGACGTCATTGGGCTCGGCGCCCTGCCGGCCCGCAGCGCCGCTGCGCGTCGGGGATGCGCCGACCCGCGGGACGGCGACAAGCAGAGCCATGAGGCTGATTGTCACCAGCAGTGTTGCTCTC
>CAYFUB010000767.1:0-15227 GCA_964346195.1 uncultured Pirellulales bacterium | reverse complement strand
GTGGCCCCGAGTGATATCCCTGCAAGTGATATTACCAGACAAAGCCAAGTTCTCTTTTGTGCCTTATTCATGATTCTTCTCCTTTCGCTCCCCGGCCGTACTGGACCAGAATGGCGACTGAACATGCCGCCTTGAGGAACAGTCCCCCTGCCAAGGCCATCAGCGGCAACGCTATCGTCGGCACCGAATTCTCCGGCCCGACGATAATGAACAAGAGAACGCACGAGACAACGAAGACCCACCAGAATGCGGCCCAGGCATACAGGACGGCTTTCTTGACAATGGAATCGTCGCGCTCATCGGACACAACCCCGCTGGGGCTCTGCGGCTTCTTGAACAAGAACGGGGTGAACTTCAGCAACACCAGAATCCCCACAAACCACAGTCCGATAGTCGAATAGCCACGGATGCGAAATTCCACGGTGATCGCGATTGCGGTCACGATGATCGTTGCAGTTATGACGATCAGGTTGAACCATGCTATTTTCTGGTATCGATTCACTCTTGTTCTCCTTTACCGTTCCAGCCGTAGAGGACCAGAACCACCGCAAAATAGACCAGCATGGCCACCACGAACAGGCCGAAGTGAATGAACGTCAGCACGTACACGGGGACCGCTCCGGTCTGACCGAGCACGAGGGCCAGGACGAGCGTCACCACCACCAGCAGGATCCACGTGGCGACGAAGGCGATCTGGGCCGCCCGTTTCATGATCAGGGCATCGCGCTCGTCGGCCTCGGGCTCGGCCGGACTCTGCCGCTTGCGCAGCAGGACAATCCACCAGCCGATCAGTGTCACAAATACGAGCATCCAGACCACGGCGTCGAGCCTCCGCGGCAGGCTCTTCAGAACGAAAATCCCGAGGAATAGATAGCCGAGAAATGCGATGTTCAACCCGAACGCCGAGAGGGCTACCAGTGCACCCTTCTGAGCTCTGTTCATGGCAACTCTCCTTTGCCGGTGCGGCCGTACTGGACGAGAGCGGCGACGGACGTCGCGTACACCTGGCAGAGAACGGCCCTGATCAGCAGGAACGGACACCATGTCACGGGCAGCGATCCTTTCTCGCCGAAGATGGCTATCGGGGCGAACGATGCCACGATGACGAACAGGTATACGGTGCCGAAACCGGCCAGATGGGCGTTCTTCTCGATCTGCTTGTCCCGCTCGTCGGACGTAACGGCGCCCTTGTCCGGCCTGACGCGCAGGCACACCACCCCCCCAACCCCTTGTGGGACGGCCGCCGCCCACAGAAACAGGCGCGCCCAGCCGAAGCCAAGAACGTGCAGGACTCCGGCGATGATGACAAGGATCAGCGCCAATGACATTCCAACCACGATGGCGCAGGACCTCTTCTGTGCCACGTTCATGATTGCACCTCCGGGCCCGTCCGGCCGTACTGGACCAGGATCGCGATGGACATGGCGTAGGCCTGGCACAGGGCGGCCCCTACCAACAGACCCGGACACCATGTCACAGGCAGCGATCCTTTCTCACCGAAGATGGCAATCGGTGCAAATGACGCCACGATGACGAACAGATACACGGCGCCGAAGCCGGCGAGATAGGCGTTTTTCTCGATTTGCTTATCTCGCTCGTCGGACACAACCGGCCCCTTGTCCGGCTTGACACGAAAGCACACCACCACGCCAGTCCCCTGAGCGATGGCTGCCAGGACAAGCAACGGCTTTGGGGAGCCGCCTCCAAGACGGTGCACGATGAGAGCCAGGACACAAAGGACCAGTGCCAGTGACATTCCAATCACGATGGCCCAGGCCCTCTTCTGTGCTGCGTTCATGATTATACCTCCGGGTTTGCCCAGCCGTACTGGACCAGAATCGCGATGGAGTAAGCGCCGGCAAAGACGACCATCCCCCCGATGAGAAGGGGACCGATCAGCCAGATCGCCGGGAAGGATATCCTGAGCGGTCCGAAGACGAGCATCAGCGCCGCGCAGGCCACGCCACAAGCGATTGAGAATGCCTTGATGGCCGCCGCGTTTGCCCTCTGATGAATCTGCTGGTCCCGCTCGTCGAACACATCTTCGGACCTCTTGCGGAAGAAGTAGTCGGTGAAGCCGATCACCGCGGCGAAGACCCCCAACCAGAGCCCGTAACCCCGGATCTGGTAGACCCCGAGGCCAAGGAACTTGACGTTCGCCGGATCGTCGGCCGGCAGGACCGCCGTCAACACCGCGCCGGCGATCAGGTTCAGCGCGAAGCCGGCGAGAACGAAGCACGCCTTCTTCTGATGTCCGTTCATGATTACACCTCCGCGTTCGTCCAGCCATACTGACTGAGGATCGCGACTGAATGGGCGAAGAAGTGAACGATGCCTGCTCCAATGAAGATCTGCGGCAGCCAGACGATGGAGATGCTCGCGTCCGGGCCGAGAGCGAAGAAGGGGATCATACAGGCAGTCCCCACGAACAGGTAGGCGCCGGCGAATCCAGCCAGGGCCGCCCGCCGGTGAAAGAGCTGGTCCCGCTCGTCGGCGGCGACCGGGCCCTCCTCTTTGCGAAACACCAGCGGCGCGAGCCCGGCCAGGCCGGACAGCCCCATAAAGCAAAGGCCCAGCAATGCCTTGGGCATGCCCACGTACCGATATGCGATGCCCACGGCGACGACGCTGACCACAAACGCGGCCGACGTGGCAATCACGACGCTCCACGCCAACTTCTGCGCCCGATTCATCGTCGTTTCCTTTCATAACACACATGCAATGTAAAGCGTACCATACTTAATGTAAGGTTCAGCATACATAGCGTCAAGTATTTTTTACTGGGATTTGCAGAATTTTTTGCACAGCTTCTGGAGACAGCCGGTCAGGGTGGAAAAGTAACGGGCTCAGAGGGCCGGGAACGGCTACAACCACACGAATTCGCGCCGGTCTCTCTTCAAGGGCTTTCGGGGTTGGCCGCCCGGCGTGTCTTTCTCCGGGGGTATGGGCTTGTCGAAGGACAATTCGAGGGTCAGCGTCCCGGCGCCGGCCCGGTGAACAGTCAGGGGGACCGTCGTCGCTTTTCGTGTTCTGAAGAGGCCCAGCTCGAAATCCAGTTGATTGGCGACCGGCGTGGAACCGGCCGCGGTGATGACGTCTTTCTCCCGGAGGCCCGCCCGTTTGGCGACGCTGTCGTCGTTCACGGCTTGGACAAAGAGACCCTCACGCAGCTCAAGGCCCTTGTTGGCAGCCAATGCCGGACTCATCCGCTCCACCTCGGCGCCGATCGTGCGGAATCTGAAGTCTTTCGCCAACTGTCTTACGTCGGCGTCGATCACGCGGTTGGTAATCTTGATGAGATCCTGCCCATCGACTGCCTCCCGCCGGGCGACTTCGGCCAGGATGTCGCGGATCGCCTGCTCGCCGAAGTTGTCCACAATGAGCAGGAACAGGCCCAGGGCCGCGTTGTAGTTCGCGCGCTCGGATTCCACGTTGGAGGTCTGCGGCCACGAGAACAACTTGCCGCCGACTTGGTCCAGCGAAGAGAACGGGCTCACATGGATGAGGGCCTGGCGGTGGTGCAGCCGCTGCTCGGCCGGCATCTGCTCCGAAACGAGTTCGTGCGCGATGTAGCCCGCGTAGTTGGCCAGCCCGTCGCGGAACCAGCGCGTATAGTTGTTGAGTTGCAGGTTCAGGCCGAACGCGCCCCACGCGAGGTCCGGCAGCACGTTCAGCTCCGACCCCCCGGAAGCCAGCGAAGTCTCCACGAGCTCGTGCACGAGCAGATAGGGATAGCCGTCGTTCTGGGCGAGAATGGCCGCGCATGACTCCTCGCCGGCCCGCACGAACAGCGGCAGCGGAAACTCGTTCGGCTCGACCCGGAGCACGATGTCGAAGTTCTCCGGCCGCTCGTCGAAGCGCAACAGATACGCGATGGTCCGCGTCGTGATGTCCACGCCGAGCCGCTGCTCGACCTCGCCCACCAGCTTGTCCGTCACGTCGGCGATGCACTGGGCCTGCTCGCCCAGCCCCCATTGATAGCGCACGACGGTGTCCTCCGCGTTGCGGGAGCCCTCGAACTGGACTTGTCGCATCGTCTTATCGGTGAGCGTGTAGTGGAACCGGCTGCCGTAATGCACCCGCCACTGCGTCGAGCCTCGTTGGAGCACGGACTCGGTGATGCTCTTGCTGATCGTCCGGCACCCGCCCGCCAGACCGAGCGCCGCCAGCACCAGCGGCAGCATCCGACACACGTTTTTCGCCCTATTCGTTTTCATGTGCGCCCACATGCCAAGGTAACCCGCCCACCCAAGGCCGTAAAGTCAAATATCCTTGGGGCCTCTAACAGACAGCATGAGTATTGCCCGGCGCCCAACCGTCGCCTTTGAGAAAGCGAGGCCACCCGCCGACAAGCCTCCGCCTGCGCCGTATCCCGGCCACACCCTCATCCGGGGCACCCGGATGCAAAGAGGGCCGGAGCGAGGGCATGCCTGAGCCCAGGTGATTTCCATGGAGCGCGGACTCCACCCGTCGAATCCGTATCGGCGGGGGGAAGGCGTCTGTGACTAGGTTCTCTGGGAAAGGACCGGCGCGTGACGATTTCCCAGCACGAATCCGCCGGAGCGTATCTACATCCGTGCCCGGCCTGCGCTGTCAGGATAAGGAGCAGGCGCCGTGCACCGTGCCCGGCGGCCGGCGGCAGGAATGCTGTATCGTTCTCACAGGAAGGGTGCGTATGGAAGCAATTCGTTTTCCGTTGGTGATGGCTCTCGCCTTATGTCCGGCCGTCACGGGACACGCCGCGAGAGTGCTGGAGCGGGAAGAGGTTCTCCAACTGCTCCGGGAGTTGACGGAACAGCCGCGCCAGACGTGGATCGTCGCCGGCACGATCGAGGCCACGCACCATGAGTACGCGGCCGCCCGGACGACCGACCCGGCGGTCATCCGCCGCGAAATAGAAAAGGTGGTCGAGGCGTATCGCGGCGAGCCGAACAAGAGGGAACTGACGGAGGCCCTGCAGAAGATGAAGCTGGACGCCATCGATTTCAACGTGCGATATCGGCTGGCGAACGAGTGCACCATGAGCTCGAAGGTCGTCGTGCGGTACGACGGCGAGCGGTTCTACTGGGAGATCGTCGTGGATTCGCGGCAGGACTCGGTCCGACCGGAGGCCGGTCTGGCAGGCAACTTCATGACCGAGCGGTTCGATCCGGCCTGGAACGGCCGGCGCGTCTTCGCCTGGAACGGCCGGGAGTATACCACCTACTCCGCCTCCGGGGGGCAGGCCATCGTGGATGCGGCGGGCAAACTGCCCCACGCCGTCCATGGGCCATTGACGGCCGGGCTGATTCCTTGGGGCTACGGCGAATACACGTACTTCAACCTCAGCACCAGCCTCCTTGCCGCCACCGAGGCGAACATCGCCGGCCGGACGCAGATCGAGTTGAGCATCACCCACCCCGACGGCAGCTCGACGATTGCGGTTCTCGATTCGACGAAGGACTACGCCGTGACCAGCGCCGCACTCACGAGCCGCGCCGGCGAGGTCGTGAACCATACCTGCTCGGCATACCAGCTTATTGGGAGTTATTGGGTCCCCTTTAACATTTCCAGCGAGCGCCGCGACGGCCCGACGAACAAGCTGCTGCGGTCCGAGCAATGGGTCATCACGGCCGGCAACGGAGTCAGGCCCGAGCCGAACGGTTTCGACGTGGCCTGCGGGCCCGATACGCGCATGGAGCACTACACGTCCCTCGCTGCGGGGCCGTCGATATACCTCTACTCGGACCGGATGGACACGCATGGCCTGTTGGCACAGCATCTGGCGTATGTCGCCGCACAGGGCCGGCAGCCGCAGAACTGCGCCACGGCAGCCCTGCAGCGTGTGGCCTCCCACTTCGGCAGATTCGTCCCGGGCGGTGAGCTGGCCCACCTGGTGGACCAACGCGGTCGAACCAGTCTGTATGACATGAGGCAGTGGGCCCGGAGCGTGAACCTGCACTGCCTCGCCGTCCGGACGGACCTGGCGACCCTGAGGGACCTCGACACGGCCAAAGTCATCCTGCACTTCCCGGACACCAGGCGCCTTGCAGTTCTCGACCGGGTGGATGACCGCTACGTCTGGTGGATCGACTTGTCGAGCAACAGACTCTACGACCGCTGTGACGTGGAGCGCTTCAGGCAGCAGTGGTCCGAGGGCACGGCCCTGCTGTTATCCGACCGGCCCATCTCCGGCGAGTTCACCGAAATCCCCGATGACGCGCTGGAGGACCTTCTCGGCGCGGACGGTCGGGCCTGTACCCTCCTCCTTCAGAAGGAGGGCTGTGTGTCTTGTGAGCCCACAGACGGCACCTGCCCCGACATTTTCAGGTATTACTGGCGCAGATATGGCTGCGAGGACGCCGCTAGCGGGACTTGTGGGGAGACCTCCTTGATTCGATTTCAGGACAGTCCCTGTACGTACGACCCTGTCTCTGGCTGTGAGGCCACCGGCGCTTGGGAGTATTGCTACATGCAGGCTTGCGAGTGATGCGGCTTAGGAAGAGTTCTTGCGCGGTGAGCTCTGTCATCCCTTCGCTACGCTCAGGGCAAGCTCTGAGGCGAAGCCGGATGTCAGTGCCTTTGTGACAGGAAGATACAGGGACTTGCCGCGGCTGTCGGCAAAAAAGTTTGACCCGCGCGCCGGTGGGTGATAGAATTCGGGCATGAAGCGCCGTGGTCTCACTCTGGTCGAACTGATCGTGGTCATTTCGATTATGACCCTGCTGCTGAGCGCGCTTCTTCCCACGCTGCGAACGGCGCGCGAGCGGATCCGGGCGACTGTCTGCGGCGCGAAAATCAAGCAGTTGCTGCTCGGCCTGCAGAGCTACGAGGCGGCGTACGGGACTTTTCCCCCCGGCTTTCAGAACGTCGGATGCCCTGCTGCGCCGGGACCTTATGCCGGCAATCACAGCATGGACCTGGTGGGCTTCTGGTGGTTCGATTTCTCCCAGGAGGTCGATTACCGCTGCGGCGACGGGCTCGAGTTGCTGATGTGTCCCTCCAAACGGCAGCGCGACCGCTGGCTCGAAGTGAATATCCTCGCCGGCAACTACGGTGTCAATCTCGCGATCTGCAGGCTGAAAGACTACTTCATCAAGCCGTACAGTGACGAGTTTTCTGGGGTCTCCTTGTCGAGCGCCGACGTGGCGCAGCCTGGCGCGACCCTTTTGCTGGTTGACAGCGGGTACAGCCTGATCTGCTGGTGGATGGCGAGCCCCGACCCGCCCGTGACGTTCCCACTCAAACCGTGGCTCCAGAACACGTGCTATGTGCCGGGTATGGCGCTGAACAAGGACAAGGGTCTCTGGCCGGGCCAGACGGAGGACGCCGTGGGCGGTCGTCACCCGCAGAAAACCGTCAACGTCGGATTTGTGGACGGGCACGTGGACCGCAAAAGGGCCGACGAGTTGTCCGTCGACGAAATAGGCGAAGGACAGTGGAATTTCAGCCCCCTCTGGCAGCCCCGCCGCAATCCGGTCACTGTTCGAAACACATCGCCTTGATGGCATCCCTGACGTCGCGTTCGCTAACGTACTCGAAGATATGGAAAGTCGAGGGCTTCCATCCGCCGCCCTCGCGTGGACTGTTGCGGAAGGAATCGAGGCGTTGGGGCAGCTTGGTTGCGCGGTCGATCGATATCCGGTACCGGTAGGAGACGGCCGAGTCCTGATCATAATAACTTGGGTGCGCCGTCCTGGTCACCTCGCAGACCAGAGTCCCCGACCCGGATGTGTCGGCCGGGTCGGTCGCCACCTGCAGCCTTGTGTCAGAAGGGATACTGGCGAATATGTTTCTCACGTACCCCATCATGGCTTCTCTGGCTCTCCGGTAATCGCGGCCTGTGAGCTGGATGCTCACATAGGTCCCCCGGTCGAAATCGACCATCGTCTTGGAACGCTCGTTGAAGTCGAACAGAGTGCGTTCATTCCCGGTCTCCGTCAGGAGCACGTTCAAGTCGCGCGCCGCGTAGATGATTTGAAACGGCTCGGAGTGATTCGCGCGGAACGAAAGAACGCGAACATTGGGTTGGCGTTGGATGGCCTTGAGAATGTCGCCGATATTGGTGCCCGAGGCGGTGGGGGTCGTGGTGAATAGCAGGCTCACCAGGACGAAAGCCGCCGCGGCGAATACGATCTTGGCCACAGACACGCGCCGGGAGCCGGCGGCTCCGCGCGTCGCGTCCGTGCGTCGCGTGGCGGGGAGGTCGTCCGGCTCCGGCGCCGGCTCGGGCCCGCCCCGCGCAATCTGCACGTGGACCGGATATCGCGAAGGGATATCGTCGGTTTCTCCGCCGACGCGCTCGACGGCGTCACGAGTACGGTACACGGTGGTTACGCCCGAATCGGCGCGCTCGGCGATACCGTACACGGTGCGATGCAGCGTTTGGATTCTCTCCGCACATGCGGGGCAGGCCCGGACGTGCCCGAGAATCTCTCGTTCCTGCTCGGCGCTGGCCGGCACACGGCCGTAAGGGACGACAAGATCGAAAAGGTCGGCCGCCGAGAGCCGGGTACAGGACGTTGCTCCCGGACCCCTCGGCTCCGCGCGGGCCGCGTCCGGAAACCGCCGGCGCCGCCAGTACACCGCGGCGCGACATCGCGGACAGGTACTGACGTGGTTGAGGCTTCGCGTATCGGCGTCCCCGAGTGAAAACGACCCCAACGCCGCCACCGCCGGCCAGGCCCGTCGGCATTCCCTCGGGTTTCGGCGCGGGGATTCCCTGAAGACCCGGCTCAATCTTTCGAGCTGATCGGCCCGCAGTCCCAGGGCACGAAGCGCCGCCAGATCCCCACGGCATTGTGGGCAGCAATCCGCGTGAGCCGTTACCGGTGTGGGGATTCTGATCTCCGGGGCCGGCGCCGCCAGGCTGGGGAGAAAGGATTTGACGTGTGCACAGGTGACCGGCTCGTCCACCAGGTTGAGGTGCCCGGTCAACGTCCCGACGGTCTCTTCGGCGCTTGGCCGGCTCGGGAGACCGGCGTCACGATTCGCCTCGGCCAGCATCTCGCCCAGACGTCGCATCTGTTCCCGGCAAAATGGACAGCTCTCGACATGACCCCGTACCCACTGCGGAATGGTCGCGTCATCATCATAGAGAAGGTCATAATAGTACTCCGCTGCCCTCTGGCACCGACTCTCTCTATCGGACGCGCCCATACAGGTCCTTCATTCGATCGCTAATGTCTTCCGCAGCTTCTTCAGACCCTCGGACAGGTACCGGCTGACCGTTCGCTTGTTCACGCCCATCGTGGCGGCGATCTCCGCGATACTATAGTTGTCCCGATACTTCAAAACGAAAGCCTGCGCTTCTCGTTGCTGAAGGTAACGGACCAGGCAAGAAACTGCCGCCTTTCCTTCCTCTTCCAAGAAGGCGTTTTCCGAAGGACGATTGTTGATGCAAATCCGGGCCGCTTCCGCATATTTTTCGAGATTTCGCCCGTACGTGGCCTGTTTACGTACCAGATCCAGCACATAATTGAAAATGGCACGGTACAGGAAGCTCCGGATATTGCGGACGTCCGGCGGCATGGGCTTATGCACGAGGGTAAGGAAGAATTCCTGAAACAGGTCATCGAGGTCGAACCTGTCGGCGGCCTGAAAACGGAGCACGGCGTGGATAAAACGACCGTACTCCCTGAAAACCGTTGCGGCCGCCTCAACGGCGTCTTCTCTGCCCTTGTCCTTTCTGCGGACCCCTGTCACAACCGGTTGCTCCCAAAAGCAACCCCCCAGGCCCGCATAATGAGGACTGTGACATCGCGCACAGACACCCCTTTGGTCGGGCACTTACTTTGATTATACCACCCCGCGCTGCGCCCGCAACCTTTTTTCGCCGCACCCGGCTTTGGGGGGGTGCGGCCGGCATACAGTGGCGGATTCCGGCAGCCTCCGGCGCGCGCTACGGACCCTCGCGAGCCTGCCGGCGAGACGCCGGCAGGGAGTTTGGCGCTTTGAGGCCACCGGCGGGGAGGATCGTAAGTATGGGTCGGCGGCCGGGACGAGCCGGAATCGCACCGCTCGCCCAACACCACCACGCCGGAGGCCCGAAAGCGCTAGACTCCCGCCGCGCCGTGCCGGAAGCGCTCTGTCGCGGAGCGGACCTCCCGGGCGCCAACGCCACCAGGGCCGTAAGTACCGCCACTATATTCCGGCCGCACCCTTCCGGGTTCTCGGCGTTCTGGCGACAGTGGGGGGGGCGTCGTGGCCCGCCTCGCTGCCTCCTGCGGAGGTGTGAGAGCCTGCGTTCTGAGTGGGACGTTCGTTGTTGTGGCTCCTTGACGTCGATGACTTGCCTGCCTGCCGGGTCTTGCATAGAATGGCACGGTCACCCGGCACCTTGAGACGGCTTACAGCGATATAAAGCGATGCCATTTGTGAAAGGGGAAGACTATGGATGCGGCAATTCTTAAGGAGAGGCGTACGAACTTTGTTCTCTGGCGGGTGGGCAAGGCGGAGCCATCTCCCACGCTGGTCATCGGCCGGCTGAAACCCGGCGCACCGCTGGTTCTCACGGAAGAACGCCAATTCCCTCTGCAACGGTCGGCGGACTTTCCCGACCTTTGGTTCCGACCGGCCGGCGCTTGTGATTTAGCCGAGGGTGAAGTGTATCATTACTGGTTCGAAGTCACGGATTCTCACCCGGGACGCTCCGGCCAGCGGATCCGGATTACCGATCCCCTGGCACACGCCGTGGATTGGCGTCTGTTCGCGCCGCGTCCGGCGGGATTCGGCTACAGCGACGATGACACCTATCCGCCCGCGGTTATCAAGTGTCAGCAGGGACGACTGGTCCCCTGCGATGGCGGCGGTGAGAGCTGCGAAGTGCAGGAAGAGCAACTCCTCTCCCAATTGCCGCCGAACAACAGGCTCGTCATCTATGAGGTGCCGACCGCTTGGGCCCGGCTCGGTCGGGCGGGAGAATGGGAAGCCGGGGTGGGCACCTTCCGCGACCTTACCGCCCTGGTGGACCCCGACGAAGCAGGCGCCAATTTCACCGGTCTCGAAGTCACGGGGGCGGGACGGTCCTATCTCACCGAGCTCGGCGTCAACGCGATCGAGCTCTGTCCGCCGGCCGACAGCTTCTATGTGCGCCAATGGGGATACGGGACGACGAATTTCTTTGCGCCCGATTTCGAGCTCGGTTTCCCCGCCGACTATTGCTGGTCCGCGTGCAACCGCGACCTGGGCGCCCTGATCGCCGCTTGTCACTCACGCGGCCTGCGTGTCTTCACGGATGTCGTGATGGCGTTCTCCAAAACCAACGCCTATCTGGCGGCGGCCACCAACGATTTCTTCATCCTCGACCCCAAGAGCGAGCCGGACAGCCCCGACGCCCACAACTCCCGGGGCAGCGATGAGAACAACTTTCGCAATGGTTTTGGCAGTGACCTGTTCCGCTACGCCGCCTTCTTGCACGGGGCTTACGATCCCGTTTCCGGTCAACGCATGACCGTGTCTCCCGCCCGTCAGTTGATGAAGGCCTATCTCTTGCGCTGGATGAACGATTTTCACATCGACGGCATCCGTATGGATAGCGTCGAGAACATCGCCAACTGGGATTTTGTCCAGGAGTACAAGGACCTGGCGCGTGAGATCTGGCGCGCGCGTTTCCGGGCCCAGGGAAACAACGCCGGTGCGGACGAACGGTTCCTCGTTGTCGGAGAAGAGTTGACGGAGCCCCTGGGACTGCTGAAGGACGACCAGAACGGGGCGCGGCTGGATGCGCTCTGGCATGAGAACTTCAAGAAGTGTATTCGCGCGGCCCTGCTCGGCGAAAATGGTCCCGAGGAGAGCAGTTTCGAGGAGACAGTGCGCAAGGCCATAGATTGCCGGCGGTTTGGATACAGTGACGGCGCGAAGGCCATCATTTACTTGACCTCGCACGACGTCGAGGGCCCGCGCAACGAGCGTCTGCTCAATTTCTTTCGGAACAACCAGATCTACGACGCCGAAAAGCGCATCAAGCTCGGCTTTGCCTGCCTGTTGACCGCCGTCGGGATACCGATGATCCTGGCCGGCGAAGAGTTCGCCGACGAGCACGATCTGTTCGATTCCAGTGGCAACGTTTCGCAGGGGGGTAACAAGCAGGTGGATCCGGTGAACTTCTCCCGGGCGGAGCACGAGTGGCGCCGGCGCGTAAAGGAATATGTCGCCCGCCTGATCAAGTTCCGCACGACCAGCGACGCGCTGGCGGTCAACGACACTGAATTCATTCACGTGGACTGCCGGGAGGGCAAGCGCGTTTTCGCCTGGCGTCGCGGCGGGCCGGCGCAGGATCCCGTTGTCGTCGTCGCGAACTTTTCCGACTTCGGGACGGAGAACCCCTTCCACCCATCTGCCGAATATCGGGTCAACAATTGGCCTGCCACGCCGGCGGGCAAAACATGGCGCGAGATCACGCAGGCGCGCGACGTTCCCGCGGAATGGGTCGGACGCGAGCCCCTATACCCGTGGGAGGCGAAAGTCTACGCCCTGGCCTGAGCCCGTCCGCGTGTGTGTTCCGCCTGAGAGCCGTCCTGTCGGGTGGCACGGACAAAGGCGTTCGCCCGTGGGCCTCGTCGCTGCTGCCTCTTGCCTCCAGCGGACGGTCCGGCTATGATGCCGGCGATAACCTCATTGAAGGGGCAGCACTATGACGACTACCAACCGACGTCAATTCCTCCAACAAGCCGGCGGCGCGGCCGCCGGGGCCGTGGCGCTGGGAATGGCCGGCTCTCGCGCCGCCGGCGCCAATGACCGCGTCGTCCTCGGCATGATCGGTCCCGGCGGACACGGGTCCGGGCTGCTCGCGTCCTTCGCGGCACAAAAGGATGTCGAGGTGGCGTACGTGTGCGACGTGGACTCCAATCGCATGGACGCCGCGGCGCGGGCCGTGGAAAAGGCGACCGGCCGGGCCCCGAAGGCGGTGAAGGACATGCGTCGCATCTTCGACGACGCTGCCGTGGACGCTGTGGTCATCGCCACGCCGGACCACTGGCACGCGCCCGCGACCCTCCTTGCCTGCGCCGCCGGCAAACATGTCTATGTCGAGAAACCCTGCGCGCACAACATCCGTGAGGGGCGCTTGATGGTGGAGGCCGCCAGGCGCAGCAACCGGGTGGTGCAGGTGGGCACGCAGAGCCGCAGCGCGGAGTACCTCCAGCGAGCTGTGGAACTGCTGCACGGCGGCGCCATCGGCGACGTGCTCGTGGCCAAAGTGTGGAACAGCCAACTGCGCCGCGATATCGGCCATGCCCAACCCTCCGACCCGCCGGCGTATCTCGACTTCGACCTGTGGGTTGGCCCCGCGCCGATGGTCCCGTACCAGTCCAACCTGCTGCCGAGCATCTGGCGCTGGTGGTATGCATTTGGCACGGGTGATATCGGCAACGACGGCGTGCACGACCTCGACATCGGACGCTGGGGCTTGGGTGTGGGCACCCACCCGACGACCGTCGCCGCCCTCGGCGGGAAGTACTTCTTCGACGACGACCAGCAGTTCCCGGATACGCAGACGGTGATCTTCGAATATGCCGGCGCGGGGACGAAACAGAAGAAGCAGCTCATCTACGAGCAGCGCATCTGGTCCCCCTACGTCCAGGAAGGCCACGAGAACGGCAACGCGTTCTACGGGACGAAGGGGATGATGATTCTGGGCAAGCAGTCGGGCTGGCAAATATTCGGCCCGCGCAATCAGCCCGGGGACAAGATGAGCGGGCGACTGGACAGCGCGGTGCACCATCGCGATTTTCTTGCCTGCATCAGAAGTGGACGGCGCCCCAACGCCGACATCGAGATCGGCCATCTCTCGGCCACGCTCGCCCATCTCGGCAACATTGCCACGCGGGTCGGCCGGGTGCTGCACTTCGATCCGGGAACCGAGCAGATTGCCGGCGATGAAGAGGCGAATCATCTCGTGCACCGCACCTATCGCCAGGGCCACTGGGCCGTGCCCAAAGGAGTGTAACCCCGCTCGTAGCGGTCTCATACGCGTTCGGAAGAATTCGCGTGCCAGGGACTCCGTCATCCTGAGGCGAAGCCGAAGGATCTGGCCAGCGGAAGGGAGATTCCTCTCGCTCGCAGGCCAGATCCTTCACTTCGCTGCGCTCCGTTCAGGATGACAAACGCGCGTGAATGCTAATCAGAGGACGTATCAGAGGCTGATGACGATCCTGTCCTGGTCGTTGCGAACGCCGTATTGTTTGAGCGGACGTTTGGCCGGGCCCTTGATGTTGTGACCCTCGAGGCCGTACCGGGACCCGTGGCAGGGACAACGGATATGACCGAGGTTCTTGTCATACAGGACGTCGCAGCCCATGTGGGTGCAGATGGAACTGACAGCGTGCAGGCGGCCGTCCCGGCTGTGTATCACCAGGATCTTGTCCTTGAGCCCTTCGGGTTTGACGAGCGGAGTGCCCGCGGACGCCAGGAGGCTCGCGGACTCCTCTTCGGTCAGGGAAATCGTCTGATCCTGCGGCTGCGTGACGACATCGGCCTTGCGCGAGCCGACCAGCCTGCACCCGCTTAGAATCGATGCCGCCCCGGCGGTGACACCGAAGCGCAGGAGACTTCTCCTTGAGGTCTCGTTTCGCTCCATCGCGCTGCCCTCCTGATTGACCATTCTCACTGGCTTTGCCCTGCGTGCATCCCCTGGTCCGAGGGAAGTGCCCGAGCCCCGTGAAAGACCGCACGGTCGCATTCTTGACCCTAATACACCCGCGGCCATGTCACGGTTCAGCAGACGGATTCGCGTATTTTACGTTGGAGCCGTGCCGGTTCCGACGGAACAGTCCGTATCTCCGGGCGGCAGCGTCATATCCCGAGGCACGCCGGTGCTGTGGGGACACCCGGCGACGGTTTCCGGTGTACGACAAGATCGTGGCAAACGCCCCGGATGTCATTGCGAGCCAGCCGAAGGCTGGCGCGTCAATCTCAACCTCTGGCCGCTCGGAGATTGCCTCGTCGGCGTGCGCCTCCTCGCAATGACGTCCTTTTTATCGTGAACCACCACTTTCCTGTCGTGCACCGACGGTTTCACGCAAGGGGAGTTTGTCTTGCTTCGGACCCGCGCGGGATGGATAATAGGCGGTCGTAAAGAGTGCCCCAACGCAAAATGCTGCGTTTGGAAGTCCGCATGCGGCCTTGGGCCGGGATGCGTGGTTACAACTCGTTGAACGTGAAACTCCAGGGCCAGAATGTGACCTTAGAAGACTTTACACTTCACACTTGAAACTTCAAACCTGAACAAGGAAAGGGGTGCCAGATGA